>JBFXGB010000032.1:0-20720 GCA_050178405.1 Halothiobacillaceae bacterium | reverse complement strand
GGCGCTCAAGGCTTGAGCTTTGATGGCTGGTCAGTGCTGGCGAATCACGAGCGGCATCGGATTATTTCGCCTTATGTGAGTGGGATTAAGACCTTCGAGGCGGTGGCTGTTGAGGCGGGCTTGCGTTATGTCGATTTGCGTTTAGGAGCTTTAACGGCCTACAACAACACGGGCAAGGCGGCTGGGATTTTTGACCCGGATGCGGCGCGAGCGGCGGGTGGAATCAATGCCATGGCTTCGGCGGAGGCGAAAACGCTGGATGCCTGGCTACCGTTTGTGGGCGTAAATTGGCGATTTGATAAGCAGACGAGTGTGTTGGCACATGCGGGACGGACGTATGGTTTGGATGTCAATCTGTTTCCTTATTACTACGCGCAACAAGCCGCGTTCAAGGCCAAGGGGGTGAGTTTTCAGTCGCTTTGGAGCCAGCTTGAGCTGGAAACGGCGGATAACTTTGATCTGGGGCTGCGTCATGTGCGGGATAACTGGTATGCGGGAGCCACCCTGTTTTACGCGCTGCATCAAAACAAGCAGTCCACGGTGTATGACCCGGTGGTGAATGCGCGTTATCCATGGAATATCGCCGATGCCAGCCGTTACGGGATTGAGCTGGAGGGCGGCATGCAGCTCACCGACGCTTGGAGTGTGTCGGGCAATTACAGTTGGAACCGTTTCCGTTATGACCAGGATTTGGCGCTCTCATCCACCGCGACGCTGCCTACCGATGGCAAGCAGGTGGTGGATACGCCGGAGCATCTGGTCAATTTGGGCACACGTTACCGCATCGAGGGTTGGACGCTGGGCGCGGATGTGCGCTATGTCGGTTCGCGTTATGGCGATGTATTGAATCAGGAGCAGGTGGATGCGGTGACCTTGGTGGATGCCATGCTGCAATACCGTCTTAATCGGGCGGTGAATGTGACGCTGGATGTGCGCAACCTGTTTGATACGCAATATGTCGGCCCGATTAGCGCGGCGGACGATGCGATTGCTAATTTTACAGCGGCACTCAACGGGGTGACGGGCAATGGTTCGCAGTATCAATACGGTGCGCCGCGTAGCGTGTTTCTAAGCTTGGCAGGGCAATTTTGAGGACATTTCTCATGCGTGGATTAAGCCTGTTTTTGCTGGTTTTAAGCGGCGTTTGGAGTATGGCGGCGCAGGCCGAGGCGCTGTTGATTGGCGCGGCGGCGGGCTACAAAAAGCCGCTGGAAGCCCTTGCGCAGCATTACACGGCAAGCGAGGAGCACGCGTTGCGTCGCTTTTACGGCAATATCGGCCAAATCATCACGCAAAGTGAGCGCGATGGGCGGGTGGATGTGTTGGTGGGTGATGCCGCCTTTTTGGATCAAGCGCCCTTTGCCATAGCGCAGCGCGTGGATTTGGGTGTAGGGCGGCTGGTGCTGGCATGGGCAAAGGGTGTGGAACTCAAGCAGGTCAAGGATGTGCAGACGCTAGGGCGCGTCGCTTTGCCTGATGCGCGGCAGGCGATTTATGGGCGCGCGGCCAATGCTTTTATTCGGCATGAAAACTTGAGTTTTGTCGTGCCGCCCAAAGTGCTGTCCACCGTGCCGCAAATTAGTGCCTACCTGCGTTCGGGGGAGATTGATGCGGGTTTTATCAATCTGACCGAGGCGCTTGCGCTTGGGGATAGTATTGGCGGGTATTTTGAGTTGCCCGAATCCAGCTATGCACCGATTTTGATTCAGGCGGCAGTGCCCGCAAAGAACGATGCAGATTCGACGGAAGTGGATGCGTTTTTACGCTTTTTGCAAAGCCCGCCTGCGCAGAAAATCCTGAAAGGATATGGACTTTAATGCGCTGCTCGCGCCAGCCAGCCTGCACGCCATTGGCTTGAGCGTCAAAATTGCACTGATTAGTGTGCCGCTATTTTTAGGAGTGGGCTTGCTGCTGGCTTGGGCGCTGACTAAGCGCGGTGCGTGTACGGCGGCGCTGGATATTGTGGTGACGCTACCGCTGATTTTTCCGCCGATTGTGCTGGGCTTTGCTTTGTTGTACGTCGTGGGGCGGCATTCGCTTGTGGGGGATGCGTTGTCTCCATTCGGCGTGCATCTGGTGTTTTCCTTTTGGGGTGTGCTGCTTGCGGCGTTTATTGCCGGATTGCCGCTTGCAGTGAAAACCATGCAGGCGGCGCTGGAAGCCTTACCCGCGAACTTGCGCGAAGCGTCGCTGACTTTGCGTTATGGCGAGTGGGCGACGTTTTGGGGCGTGCTCGTGCCTAACATTCGTGGTGCGGTGTTGACGGGGGTGTTGCTGGCTTTTGGACGCTCAATCGGCGAGGTGGGCATTACGCTGATGTTGGGCGGGAATGTTTTAGGCGAGACCGAAACCGTATCGCTTGCCATTTATAACCACGTGATGGCGGGTGAGCAGGCCGAGGCTGCGGTGCTCTCGATTGGCCTTGGCGTGGTGGCGACTTTGATTTTTTTGGTTTTACGCTTGACTTCACGACCTTTGGAGGCGCGAAAATGATTTATTTTACCCAAGCCGAGCTTGATCGTTTTATTGAAGAAGATGCGCCGTATCACGATGAAACGACGTATGCGCTGGGCATTGATGCTGCATTCGGCGAGTTGTCTTTTGCGGCGAAAAAAGAGGGCTTTGTGCTCTGCGGAAGCGAGGAGGCGGCGCGTATCGGGCTAAGTTTGGGGGCGACGCTGGTGTCGGCGCAACCCAGCGGGCGTTGGATTGCGCCGGGCGAGGTGTTTCTGGTTTTGCGTGGCACGGCGGGGGTGTTGCACCGCGCGTGGAAGGTTGCCCTAACCTTGATGGAAACCGCAAGCGGAGTGGCGACGCGCACGCGAGCGATGTTGGATGCGGCGCGTGAGGTCAATCCAGATGTGCATGTCGCGACGACGCGCAAAGCGCCGCCGGGTTTGCGTAAGCTGATGTTTAAGGCAGTGCTGGCGGGCGGCGGGGTGGTGCATCGTGCCGGTTTGTCGGAAACCTTGCTGGTGTTTGAGCAGCATCGCGTTTTTCTGGCGAATGAGCCGCTGGCGCGGACTTTTGCGCGACTGCATCGGGCAAGCCCGGAGAAGAAAATCATGATTGAAGCCGATTCGTTGGAGGAGGCTTACGCTTACGCCGAAGCGGGGGCAGATGTGATTCAGTTGGAAAAAATGCCGCTGGATGCTTTGGCTTTTGCGGTACAGGCGTTGCGTGAGCGTTATCCGCATGTGGTGGTGAGCGCAACGGGGGGCATTACCTTGCAGAATGCTGCGGCTTATGCAGCTTGCGGGGTGGATTTGCTGGTGACGAGCCACCCCTACCACGCGCCGCCTGCGGATATTAAGGCGAGGATGAGTGTTTGCGCTGATGCGCAGGCAGGTCAGATTGATGTACGCAGGGCTTCAAGTGTCATGTGTGTGCATGATGGGTTGTGTTGATGTTTTGTGCATAAAAAAGCCGGGTTAAACCCGGCCTCTAAGCTTATTAGGACTTACGCAAAACACCTGATTCACTGCTCTGTCGGGTTAAAACCCGACCTACAAAACGGGGTTGTAGGTCGGGCTTCAGCCCGACAATCTACCCATCTGCGTAAGTCCTTCTTATTTAATTTTTAACTGCCGCAAGTTTGGGCTTATTGACCGGTGAATCCGGCGAGAGCAGGAAGGCAACAATATCGGCGACTTGTTCCGGCGTGAGCAGGCGAATGCTGCCCGCTTCGCCGCCGTAGCGCGGCATGAGCGAGCAGGGGTTCATGGATTTGGCGTTGAAAATTTTGTCGTAGGTGTATTTCACCATGGCCTCCGACGTGCCGCGTGCGCCGTAGTTGGTCAAAGGTGTGCCCATGTTGCCGTTTTGCGGAAAATTGGGGTCGATGGCGTGGCAGGCGTAGCAGTTGGCACCGTTGGCATGATGCGGGTCATCCGCATCAATAAAGCCGGGGTAACCGATGCGCCCGCCATGCGCCAGTTCCGCCCATTGCTGACCTTTTTTCCAGTCGCCCATCAGCTTTTTGTCTTTGGGGTAGAGGATGGCTTTTTGCTCACGCGCCAAGATGTCCTTGGTTTGTTCGGCATTCGGTTGGTCGATGGTTTTGTTGCAGATGTCCAAGGTGGCATCCTTGAAGCGTTCAAACTCGGCGGGGTTGTTCAGGTAAAAGCTATCCTTGGCCGCTTTGAGGAAAGCCTCGTCGGAAATGCTCTGTCCACGGTCGTTGTTGTCATATTCCGTAGGCGCGGCAAACGTTTGGGCGGAAGCTAGCAAAACCAGGCTGGCGCTGAGGGTAGTTATGCGGTGTTTCATCAATCTTTTCTCCAATTAGGCGCGTGGCTTGAGGCCAGGAATCTGGATTTTTGCGGCATCTTGGCTGGCTTGATAGCCCATGAACATGGTCAAGGCCGCGTCGATTTCCGAGCCGGTTTTCAGCCAGGGCAGGCGCATGGCGAGAATGCAGCGTTCATTACGCCACCACGGGGTGCGCATATTGGCATCCTTGAGGACATAAGCCGGGAAGGCCGCCATAATCGGGCCGATGCTTTTGGTGTCGGTGAGAATAGGCAGTTCGACACCGCGAATGGTGCGCCCCTTGGCTTCTGGGCCGTGGCAGTTGGCGCAAGACAAGTCCATGGCGCCCATGCGGCGGAAGAAGGTCATTTTGCCGAGTTCATAAGAGTGCTTTTCGGCATCGTTGCTGAGTTTGATGGCAAACGGCATACCGTTGGATTGCGCGGCGACGTAGCTGGTCAGTTGGGTGAGTTCGTCTACGCGGCTGTCCTCTTCGCCTGCATTGACGTAGTGCGGTTTGAGGATGTCGTCTTCTTTGAATCCTTGCAGGGTGGTCATGCAGGTGACTAAGCGACCTTCGAGCGTTTCGACGCGCCCGGTGTCTTTGAAATAGCGCGGCATTTGGGCGAAAGCGCCTTTGAGTACGCCTTCGCCGAGGCCAAAGTCACACTTTTCTAGGCTCGCGTTTTTTGGGCCACGTTTTTTGTGGAAGAGTGCCTTGCCGTCTTCCACCCAAAACTCGCCGGGGTTATCTTCGGCCAAGGCGGCACGGTAGGCGGCGAATTTATCTGCATCGTTTCCCTGTTCGACGGCAAATAGGGGGGCGCTCAATGCCAAGGGTAGGACAAGGGCAAGCCCTTTGAATTTGATTTTCATCGTTTTTTCTCCTGTGGTGAGATGTTGTTATTGGATTTTCAGGTAGGCCGCGCCTTGCTTTTGGAGGTCGGCGATGTAGGCCACGCCTGAAGGCACAACTTTGACGTTGGCATAGAGATTTTTTTCAGGAATACCAAAGTCTTGCAGGGTGTTGCTGCATACGGCGAGCTTCACGCCGCGTATTTTTTGCAGGCTTTCCAGTCGGCCTTTGTATTCGGCGCGTTTTTCGTCGAGTTTTTTGTCGCTGCCCGCCTTTTTGTCATCGGTGACAAAGCGCGTTCCAAACCCAACAAATACGATCTGTACGTCGTAATCACGCAGTTCTTGTTCATAGGCATTGAGCATGTTGTTGACCGAGGTGAGCGTGAGTGAGTAACGCTCCGGGTCAGCGAAATCGACGTGATAGACCGCCTTGGAAATATCGGTGGCTTGGACACCAAGACTTGCAGAGGCGAGAGCCAGCGCCGTGCACCAGCGCAACAGGTTGCGGCGCGAAACCCCATTGGAATTAGAAGGCATTTTGCTCGGCCTCCACATAAGCAATGCTGGCAAATTTGCCGATGCTTTCCGCAAAGCCCACGGTGTCATTGGCAAAGGCTTTGACGCGAGGTTCTTGCGTGACGAGTACGATGGCTTCATCAAGACTTTTGCCGGATTTCATGGCCTTGAGTGCCGTGTCATAAATGCCGCCAAGCAGCTCGCGGTTATTGATTAAAAGCCTGCGATCAGGCATTCCGTGCGCGGGTATCCATAGGCTGTCGGGGGCGTTTTTTTCTAGGCCGTCATAAACCTTGAATGTGCCGCTAAACGAGCCGTCTTCCATGTTGGCGATGCGTTTGTTCATGGCAACATCGCCGACGAGCACGGCCTTGTCCTCGATAATTTCGACCATGATGTCCACGGGGGTGTGCGCCTGACCATAGTGGTGGATACGCAGGGTGACGTCGCCGAATTTGAGTTCGTCGCCGTGGTTGACGGGGGTATTCGGCGGGGTAATGGTCGTGCCTTCGATCATGCCGTCGGTGGCGGTCATCATTTGCACCAGCCATTCTTGCCCGGTGGCGAGCTTGATGGACTTGATGCAGTTCGGGTGCGCGTAAATTGGGGCGCTGGGGAAGGCTTTGTGCATGGCATCGTTGCCTAGCCAATGGTCGCCGTGGAAGTGGGTGTTGATGACGGCAATGACGGGTTGATGAGTGGTTTTCTGGATGACACGCAAAGCCATTTCGCCAATTTGTGCCGAGGTGCCTGAGTCAATCACCACCGTGCCTTTGGCTGTTTTAACGAAGCTGACGTTGGCAAAAAAGCCCTGGTTTTCTTTGCTGGGAAAGCCGCCACGGGCATAGAGCACATACAGGTGTTCGCTGATTTGCACTGCTTTTTGGTCCGGCACTGCGGGGCCGCGAGCGGCGGCAAAAACGGGCTGCGACAGCATGGCAGGCATGATGCTTGCGCCAGCGGCGAGGCCGAACAGGCGCTTCATTAAATCGCGGCGTACAGAATCGACGAGAGTGTTTTGTAGTGTTGTAGGTAGCATCAATAAGGTTCTCCAGAGCAAAGTGAAAGCACCGCGTGCAGCGATGTTTTTAGGAATAAAAAAGGAGCCCCTGTGTCAGGCAGAAGGCTCCAAAACCCTTGGCAATCCGCATTGCCAAGGAGGAGTACAACGTTCTGTGAACGGTGCAACGTTCACGGAAGGTTTGCGCAGCCGCTTTCGCGGTGCATGAATAGATGATTGCAAAAGCCGTGCCCGTTATTTCTCGTTAAACATAGCGCGAGGCATGTTTCTTGATTAACTCAGTGATAAATACATGAAATATATTTTTTTTGGCGCGGGTGTTTGAGCTTTAAGCGTAGCGGCAGCGTGTAAAAAGTCGTGCAAAATGCAAGAGTTCGTGCATTTTGCAGGGGTGTGCTGTTAGCCTTTGTCGCTGCTTTTCAGCTTGCGATACAGGGTTGAAGGGTCGATGCCTAAGCGCTCGGCGGCGAGGCTGCGGTTGCCTTGGCAGGTGTTTAAAGTGTGCTGAATCCATGCGCGCTCAACGTCGTTTAGCGTGGCTGAGGGCGAAAGATTGAGCGTGATGCGCTCGCTGCGGGTGAAATAGGGCTGGTCGCGCCATTGGGTGATTTCTGCAGGCAAATCGTGCATTTCAATGCGCTCGGTTTGTGTCAGCACAAGGGCGCGTTGAATGATATTTTCTAGCTCGCGCACATTGCCCGGCCAAGGGTAGTGTTGCAGTGTTTCGAGTACGCCGGGGCCGCAGGCATGAACGGCTTTGCCAAGCTCCGGCGCAAGACGCGAGAGAATGCGCAAGCCAAGATGCGGAATATCGTCCACACGCTGGCGCAGCGGCGGCACATCAATCGGAAAGACATTCAGGCGATAAAACAGGTCTTCGCGAAAATGGCCTGATTCGACTAAGGGTTTGAGGGGCTGGTTGCCGGCGGCGATGATGCGCACATCGACTTCGATTTCATTCACCCCGCCGACACGCATAAAGCGTTTTTCCTGTAAAAAATGCAGCAGACGCACTTGAACTTCAGGCGGCGCGCTGTTGACTTCATCCAGAAATAAGGTGCCTTGATGCGCCGACTCCATAAGACCGATGCGCCGCCCGTGCGCACCGGTGAAAGCTCCTTTTTCATGTCCAAACAGCTCGCTTTCAATCAGCGTGGGCGAAAGTGCGCCGCAGTTGATGGTCAGAAATGCACCCTCGCGGCGTGGGCTGCTGGCGTGTAGATAACGTGCCAGCACGCCTTTGCCCGTGCCGGTTTCACCGGTGAATAGCACAGGCAGCGGCGTTGAAGCCACGCGGGTGATGAGTGCGAGCACCTTGCGCATAGCGGGGCTTAAGCCCACGGGTTGTTCGTGGACTGCGTTCAGGTTTGGAAGGGGCGTTGTAGAGGCGGGCATGACTGGGACAGGTAATTTCGATATGTCTACAAGGATATAACGAAATTACCAAGAACGGGGTGCGCACTTATTTGGTGCGCCAAGCGAATGGGTGCTTCAAAATAAAGCACGAAACGTGCGCTTGGCTTGGATTTTGCGGGCTTTTACGGCTGGCACGCTTTGTGCAAATAAAATTTATAATGCGCAAAATGACAATGCGCAATTTGCAGCGCCGCCGCGCATAGGTAAACTGCATCTTTAGCTTTTGCATTCCCGCCCGCGTGGCTTTTAATTTGGAGATTTGGATTATGACCCCAAGCGATGTCGAAAAGATGATTAAGGAAAACGGTGTCAAGTTTGTTGACTTCCGTTTTACCGATACCCGTGGCAAGCAACAGCACGTAACTTACCCTGCCGCGCGTGTGGATGAAGAAGCGTTTGAAAACGGCATTATGTTTGATGGTTCGTCGATTGCGGGCTGGAAGGGGATTAACGCCTCGGACATGATTTTGATGCCTGACGCATCAACCTCGCTGATGGATCCGTTCTCTGAAGAGCCCACCCTGATTGTGGTCTGCGATGTGATCGAGCCAGACACCATGCAGGGTTATGGCCGTGACCCGCGTTCGATTGCCAAGCGCGCTGAAGCCTATTTGCAGGGCACCGGCTTGGCGGACAAGGCGTTTTTTGGCCCTGAAAATGAATTCTTCGTCTTTGACGATATTCGTTGGACACAAGATATGTCGGGCTGCTCGGTCAAAATTGATTCTGCCGAAGCCGCTTGGAACACCGGTAAAGAGTATGCCGATGGCAATATGGGGCACCGCCCCGGCGTGAAGGGTGGCTATTTCCCCGTGCCTCCCGTCGATCAGCTGCATGATATTCGCCAAGCCATGTGCTTGGTGCTCGAAGACATGGGGTTGACCGTCGAAGTGCATCACCACGAAGTGGCCACCGCAGGCCAGTGCGAGATTGGTGTGGGCTTTAACACGCTGGTGAAGAAAGCCGACGAAGTGCAAACCCTGAAATATGTGTTGTGGAACGTGGCGCACACCTACGGCAAGACCGTGACCTTTATGCCCAAGCCGATGATGGGCGATAACGGTTCGGGGATGCACGTTCACATGTCAATGTCCAAAGATGGCAAAAACACCTTTAATGGCGACCAGTATGCGGGTCTGTCGGAAATGGCGTTGTTCTACATCGGCGGCATTATCAAGCACACCCATGCTTTGAATGCGTTCTGCAACCCATCGACCAACAGCTACAAGCGCTTGGTTCCGCATTACGAAGCGCCAGTTAAGCTCGCCTATTCAGCGCGTAACCGTTCGGCTTCCATCCGCATTCCGTTTGTATCTAGCCCGAAAGCACGCCGTATCGAAGTGCGTTACCCTGACTCCACCGCCAACCCTTACTTGGCCTTTGCCGCCTTGTTGATGGCGGGTCTGGACGGTATCAAAAACAAGATTCATCCGGGCGAAGCCGCCTCGAAGAACCTGTACGACTTGCCGCCAGAAGAAGAGAAGCTCATCCCTGAAGTGGCCTTCTCCTTGGATCAAGCTTTGGAAGCATTAAATGCTGACCGTGCGTTTTTGACCGAGGGTGGCGTATTCACCGATGACTTGATTGATGCGTACATCGAACTCAAACAAACGGAAGTACAGCGCCTGCGCATGGTGCCGCATCCGGTTGAATTTGATATGTATTACAGTCTGTAAGCTAACGTCTTAATTCATTCCATGAGCCCCGCCGCGTGCGGGGTTTTTTGTTTTTGCAACAAGGGTCTACACTTATCTTCAATTATCAATCCGGCACAAAATAGGCTTTGCTTTGTAGGGGCGAACCTTGGGTCGCGAAGGCTGTTATCGCTCTTCGCGACCCAAGGTTCGCTCCTACAAAAATACAAATCGCACTGTATCGGATCAACAACATGAGGTGAATCGAATGAGTGTAATGAAAACGGTTGTATGGGTTGCCGCGCTGCTTGGGCTTGCGACGGCAGGAGTGAGTGCGGACACGCAAGTGTTCCGCTCGGTGGATGCGCAGGGCAATGTGGTGTTTACCGATACGCCGCGCCAAGGTGCCAAGCCGGTGGATATTCAAGCGCCGTCGAGCGTGGAGGCAATGACTCCGCCGCCACGGGTTGAGACTCCAGTGGCTGCATCGACGGATACGGGCGCATTTACTGGCTATCAAGCCATGCTGATTACCCAGCCGGAAAATGGCGCGGCATTGAACAACGGTGGGGGGGATGTGGATGTGAGCGTGAGTTTGCAGCCTGCCTTGCGCACTGATTTGGGGCATGGCTTAACCATCACGATGGATGGCAAGCCGGTGCTGCAAAATAGTGCGCGGATGAATGTCGCCTTGGTGGATGTGGAACGCGGCGAACATACCGTGGAAGCGTTTGTGGTGGATGCTTCAGGTCAAGTGATTTTCATGTCCGCGCCCGTGCGCTTTAGTCTGGTGCGCACCAGTTTGTTCCTGCCCGGTCGCGCCAATCAAGTGCCTCCGGGTGGCGTAGTGCCGCCACGCCCCCAGCCTGTCGTGCCTACACCGCGCGTCGCGCCTTAATAGGCTATGGCCATGTAGCCCGGATGAAGCCAGGCGAGAATCCGGGGAGGCCGAGCCACTGCGCAGCCTGCTCCCGGGTTTACACCCGGGCGATGTGAGCATGAATGAGCGTTGCGCGGACTTCCCCCTCCCCATAATGCACAAATCAAGTGCGATTTGGCCTAAGCCTTGCTTTATCTGAAGGCATGAAAATCTTGTCCATTGATTCCGTGAATCGCGCTGCACCCGCCTTGCTTGAGCATTTGAGTGTGGCGGTGTTGTGCCTGGATACGCGGCTGCAAGTCACCTACATCAATCCGGCGGCAGAAGGCTTGCTGGGCATCAGTCTGCGTCAGGCGCAGGGCGTGCCCGTCGATAGTTTGCTGGTGGGTGATCGTCTGTTGCCGGAACAGATGCGGCATTCTCTGGAGAGCGGGCATCCTTGCACGCTGCGTGAAGTGACGCTGCATTCCGCCGGGCGGGATGTGGTGATTGATTGCGCCATGAGCCCCTTGGATGATGCGGCGTTGGGGACATGTTTGCTGGTTGAAATGATGGACATTGACCGGCATTTACGCATTGCGCGTGAGGAGCATTTGCTGGCGCAACAACAGGCCACGCGCAGTTTGTTGCGCGGCTTGGCGCATGAAATAAAAAACCCACTGGGCGGGCTGCGCGGCGCGGCGCAGTTGTTGGATAGCGAGCTGAGTTCCCCGGAGCAACGCGAGTACACCGAGGTGATTTTGCGCGAGGCCGACCGCTTGCGCAGTCTGGTGGATCGCATGATCGGTTCGTCCGCGCGCCCCAAAATGGGCATGGTGAATATCCACGAGGTTCTGGAGCATGTGCGTCGCTTGGTGGCCTTGGATGCCCAAGGGCAGAAGCTGCGCTTGAGTACGCGCTACGATCCGAGTATCCCGGAGATTTACGCGGCAGGCGATTTGTTGATTCAGGCGGTGCTGAATATCGTGCGTAATGCGGCGCAGGTCATGAGTGAGCAGGACGATGCACGGATCATTTTGCGTACCCGTGTGATGCGTCAGTTCACCATTGGCAATGTGCGCCACCGTCTTGTGGCACGCATGGATATTGAGGATAACGGCCAAGGTATTCCGCCAGAACTCCAGGACACGCTGTTTTTACCCATGGTTAGCGGGCGCAAGGGCGGCATCGGCCTAGGGTTGTCGATTAGCCAGTCTTTAATTGCCCAGCACGGCGGGCTGATTGAGTTTGTAAGCCAGCCGGGCAAGACCGTGTTCACTATTTTACTGCCGATAGCGCCCCCGACGGAGGACACGATATGAATGCCGCGCAGGATGTTTGGATTGTGGACGATGATGCCTCCATCCGTTGGGTGCTGGAAAAAGCCATGAGCAAGGCGGGTTTGAGTACGCGCATGTTCGAGTCGGCGGAGGAAGTGTTGAGCGGCTTGCGCAAGCAGCAGCCCGCCGCCTTGTTGAGCGATATTCGTATGCCAAGTGTGGATGGTCTGGAGCTGTTGCGCGAAGTGCGCACGCGCTATCCGCGTTTGCCGGTGGTGATTATGACCGCGCATTCGGACTTGGATAGTGCGGTGAATGCCTTTGAAGGCGGCGCGTTTGATTATCTCGCCAAGCCTTTTGATACCAATGAAGCAGTGACTCTGGTGCGGCGTGCCATGGATAGTGGCCGCACGGTGGCGGATAAAGACACGGAGGTACAGGAAGATGTGCCGAGCATTATCGGTCAGTCGCCCGCCATGCAGGAGGTGTTTCGTGCCATAGGTCGCTTGGCGCGTTCGAGCATTACCGTGCTGATTACGGGTGAGTCCGGCACGGGCAAGGAGCGCGTGGCGCAAGCCTTGCATCAGCATAGCCCGCGTGCCAAGGGCGCGTTTATTGCGCTGAATACGGCGGCGATTCCGAAAGATTTGTTGGAGTCGGAGCTGTTCGGCCACGAGCGCGGTGCGTTTACCGGGGCGGCCGCACAACGTCGTGGGCGTTTTGAACAGGCCGACGGCGGCACGCTGTTTTTGGATGAAATCGGCGATATGCCGTTTGATTTGCAAACCCGCTTGCTGCGCGTGTTGCAAGAAGGTGAGTTTTACCGCGTCGGTGGGCATACGCCGGTCAAAGTCGATGTGCGCATTATTGCTGCGACGCATCAAGACTTGGCGCAACGCGTGCGTGATGGTGTATTCCGCGAAGATTTGATGCACCGCTTGAATGTGATTCGGCTGGAGATTCCGCCATTGCGCGAACGGCGTGAGGATGTGTCGCTGCTGCTCAATACCTTCCTCAAGCGTGCGGCGCGAGAGCTGGATAGCCAACCCAAAATTCTAAACCCCGATGCTTTGGCGATATTGGAGGGCTACGATTGGCCGGGCAATGTGCGCCAGTTGGAAAATATGTGTCGCTGGCTGACGGTGATGGCGAGCGGGCGTGAAATTATGCCGCAGGATTTGCCGCCGGAAGTGCTGCGCCCCTTGATGCAGGATGGGGCGGTGAGCCGTGGCGATGCAGGCGTGGGGAAGAGCTTTGTATTGAATAGCGGGACGCAAGATTGGCCGCAATTATTGCGCCGTTGGGCGGATGTGCATTTAGTGAATGCAGAGCAACCCCTGCTGGATGAGGCCGTGCCAATGTTCGAGCGGGTGATGATTGAAGCGGCCATGGCGCATACGCATGGCCTCAAACAAGATGCCGCCATTGTGCTGGGTTGGGGACGCAATACCTTGGCGCGCAAGATGAAAGAATTGGGCATGGATGATTGATAGACCCCATGCAGTTAGATGACATTTTGTATGCGCAGGGCTTTGGCTCGCGGCGCGCGTGTGCGGGGTTGATTGAGACGGGTGCGGTCGAGGTTCAGGACGCGACTGGAGACTGGCAGCTTGCCAAAGTCGATGATTATCCGGCACAAGGGCTGCGTTTGCGCGTGGCGGGTGAGGAGTGGGAGTGCCATGCGAAGGCTTATCTCATGTTGCACAAACCGGCGGGCATGGAATGCTCGCACAAGCCTTCACTGCATCCGAGTGTGTTTGACTTGTTGCCCGCGCCGCTGCGTATGCGCCCAAACAAAGGCGGTGCGCTGGGCGTGCAGGCGGTGGGGCGCTTGGATCAGGACACGTCGGGTTTATTGTTGTTGAGCGACGATGGTCAGTTTGTGCATCGCATGAGTTCGCCAAAAAAGCATGTTCCCAAGGTGTATGAGGTGACAACCAAGCATCCACTGAGCGAGACTCAGGTACAGCAGCTTCTGGCGGGCGTGGTGCTGAATGATGACACTGCGCCGGTCAAAGCCGCCGCAGCGGAGCGTGTGTCTGCGCATCATCTGCGTTTGACTTTGAGCGAGGGCAAATATCATCAGGTCAAGCGGATGGTGGCGGCGGTGAGCAACCGGGTCGAACGTCTGCATCGCTCACACATTGGCGGCTTAAAATTGCCGGACGATTTGTTGCCGGGACAGTGGCGTTTTTTGAGCGAGCAGGAGTTGCTGATGGTGCAATATCGTTCGGTTTGAATGCTTCAAGAGCATTCGACCTTGACCCCGTGCCCCCTGCCATCTAGCCTCATAACCATTTAACGGTTCACGCGGTGATATAAATGAAACAACGAAAGGCTTTATGGGGCACCGTGTTGATGTTGTTCCCAGCTCTTGCGCTTAACACGGGGTGTGCGGGGTCGGCATCCGATGCAGAATATGTGCGCGCTATGCCCTTGATTATTAAGGTGAATAAAGCAGATGATGAATCCGCGATGCGCGCACGTTTGCCTGTTTTGGCGGCAGCCTGCGAGGTGCAATTAAGCTATTTGCGCCCCATGTCGGGCGGCGCGCACGTGGTGCAGATGCGTGCGTCCACCCCAGAGGTGGCGTTGAATTGTCTGCGCGCACAGCCGGAGGTGGTGTATGTGCAGGAAGATAAGCTGGCGCGCCCGATGAGTGGAGGCGCGCAATGAAACTGAAATGCTTGCTGTTGGCGGGGCTGGGTGCGGGCTTTTTATCATCGTCGTGGGCGGGCGAGAGTCTGGTGACGCAGATCATCATCCAGCCTGTCGATTTTCACTTGGTTCATGCGCGTGCCATCAATGAAGGTGAGATGGTGCGTTTTAGTCAAGCTGCAAAGCTTGATTTGCGCCATGCGCGTGCCATGTCGGGGCAGTCGCAAGTGCTGCGCTTGCCCAAAGCGGTGACGCAAGCCGAGGCCGAAGCCGTGGTGGCGCGTTTGCTGGAAAGCGGGCTGGTGCGTCATGCGCAGATTGATCGCCGCGTATCGCCGCGCATGGTGCCCAATGACCCGCGTTTTAGTGAGCAGTGGCATTATCAAAGCCTTATCACGGGCAAAGCGTATGGCGAGAATAACTACGGACTGAATCTGCCGGGCGCATGGGATATCACCACTGGTAGCCCTTCCGTGGTGGTGGCGATTCTGGATACTGGGCTACTGCCGCATCAAGATATTGATAGCAATATCTTGGATAACGCCGGGCGGGTGGTGGCGGGGTATGATTTTATTTCCGATCCTGATATTGCCAATGATGGCGACGGTCGGGATGCGAACCCGACCGACCCGGGCGATTGGGTGGAAAAAGAGAACAAGCTTTGCGGTGACGGGACGTTTTACCCAAGTACTTGGCACGGCACGCATGTTGCGGGCACGGCTGGCGCACTAACCAATAACGCGATTGGCGTGAGTGGGGTAGCTTGGCAGGTCAGCCTGTTGCCCGTGCGAACCTTGGGAACGTGCGGTGGCCTGACATCGGACATTATTGATGCCATGCGCTGGTCTGTGGGCATTTCTGTACCGGGTGTGCCGGATAATGCTCACCCTGCGCGCATCCTGAATATGAGTCTAGGCTCGGCGGGAGGGTGTCTTCTTGCAGAGCAGGCAGCAGTGGATGATGTGATTGCCAAGGGTGGGATACTGGCGGTAGCCGCTGGCAATAGTGGACAAAACTTGAACTCTGCTCCGGAAAGCCCTGCTTCATGTCGTGGCGTGTTGACCATTGCTGCCACGGATAGGCAGGGGCAGCTTGCGCAATATAGTAATTATGGCAGTGCAGTGGCCTTGTCCGCGCCTGGTGGCGATATTCCTTTTGATACGGCTATTTTATCGACCGGAGACCAGGGCGTAAGAGCTGCGCTTTTGGACAACACCTATGTTTTCAGTCAAGGTAGCAGCATGGCAACGCCGCATGTCAGTGGAGCGTTGGCCTTGATGTTGGCTTTGAATCCCAATTTGACGCGGGATGAGGCTCTGAGTCTGCTGCAGCAATCCGCGACGGCTTTTCCTGTGTATAGCAAAAACCCTGACTTTAATTGCACCACGGCGATTTGTGGTGCAGGCATTGTCAATGCGCAGGCGGTTTTGGCTTTAATGCAGGGCACGCCCGTGCCTCCGCCAGAGCCAGTACCGCCGCAACCTGAACCGATTCCTCCGCCCGCACCTGAGCCGACACCGCCACCGTCGTCCTCTTCGGGGGGGGGGGGTTCTATGGAATGGTTGGGTCTGCTTGGGATGTTCGGGTTGGCTGCGCTGCGTTATCGCCGCCGTGGGTTGAGCCGCGCTGCATAAGCCGCGTAGCCAATGGCAAGCAAGCCCCCCCACGCCGCCCCCCATTGGTGAGCAGCATGAATCACCGGTGCGCCAATCAGTTCGGCGCTGCCGGTGTTGAATTGGGTTTCGGTAATCAATTTGCCAATGAGCGCGGCGGCGGCAAGCAAACGAAAGCGCAGGCTCAAGTCATGCGCCAACACAATGCCAGCCACGAATAGCCCGTGCAGCACACCGGATGCACCTGCGTAGTAGAGTAACTGCGGCTCGCTCCACCATAGGCTCAGTGAAATACCTAAACTTATGCCGATGCTTAGCCACAAAGGCCGAGCGCCGCCGAGCCTTGATCCCCAAACACTGACAATGGCCATGAGACCGAGCGCATTCATGGCAAGGTGTGTGCTGTTAAGATGCACAAAATGCCCGCTCAATACGCGCCACATATGCCCGTCGATAATGGCAGGGCGCGAGTATTGCCATAGCCCCAAGCCGCCAAAGTATTGACTGGAGCTCCAAAGCACAAGCAATACGCCAATCCCCCAATAAGCGATGATTAAGCGCGTTATGGTCTTGAGTGGTTCAGACTTTGTTAACATGCAGACATGAAAATAAATACCCCAAAAATTGCCATGCAGGTCATGGCGGTGTACAGCGTCAAAGGCGGCGTAGGCAAAACCACCAGCGCGCTTAATCTTGCCATGCTATCAAGCTTGCAGGGGCGGCGTACCCTGTTGTTCGATCTTGATCCGCAGGGCGCGGCGACGTGGATGCTTGAAGGCGGCTTGCCTACGGCGCGCAAAACAGACATGAAGCGGATGCTCAAGGGCAAAGACTTGGATGCACGCTTGCTCGACACCCGCTACACCAATCTCATGCTTTGGCCGAACGGCCCGGAGCACGCGGATTTGTCTTTGGAGCTTGCCGAAATGAAACATGCCACGGAGCGTCTGGCGCGTTTGTTGGAGCGCTTGGAAGATCAATTTGATGAGGTGGTGCTGGATTGCCCTCCCGGTTTGGGCTTGGTGGCGGATAACATTTTTGAAGCGGCGCATGATGTGCTCGTGCCATTGATTCCTGCACCGCTCTCCTTGCGTGCGGCGTTGCAAGTGCGTGATGCACTAGCCAAGCGCCCCAAGGCACCGCGTATGAGCGCCTTTTTGAGCATGGTGGATCGTCGTCGCGGGCTGCATCGGCAGTTTGTCGAGGAGCATGGTGCTGAATTACCGGAGTTGTTGCCGGAATTTATTCCCGCCAGCAGCGAAATTGAGCGCCAAACTGTCAGTCGCGTGCCTGTGACCTATGCACAGCCGCGTTCGGAAGCTGCGCAGGCGTACTACCGTTTGTGGCGCGCCATTCATGTGCCCCTTGCCGATTAACTTCTAGGGAAGCACTGATTTATTCATCGCGTGGAGCGAAGTGACGTGGCGATCCATAGACCACTGATTATGCTGGCTTTACTCCCTCCCCCTTGACGGGGGAGGGCGGGGGAGAGGGTGGTGAAGTTGGCGCAAGTCTATGTTCTGGCTAAGATTGCCCCCCCCCTCTCCCCAACCCTCTCCCGCGAGGGGAGAGGGGGCTAAATCAAATCCTAACCGCAATAGAGTTAAACTCATGTCACTTCATATCGTTATTCTCGCCGCAGGCCAAGGCACGCGGATGCGCTCATCAATACCCAAAGTGCTTCATCCCATTGCGAGCCGCCCCATGTTGGAGCATGTTTTGCAAGCGGCGTATGCCTTAAATCCAGCACAGGTGCATGGGGTGGTGGGGCATGGCGCGGAGCTTGTGCGCGAACGGCTTGCGAACTACCCAGTGAACTGGGTGATACAGGCGCAACAACTCGGTACGGGTCATGCCGTATTGCAAGCCATGCCGGACATTCCGGACGAAGCGCAAGTGCTTGTGTTGTATGGCGATGTGCCGCTGATTCGCCCCGCCACCTGTCAGCAGTTGGTGGATGCGCTAGCGCACACGGATTTGGCTTTGTTATCGGTTATGCTTGCCGAGCCTAAGGGTTACGGGCGTATTTTGCGTACGGAAAATGGCGCGGTGCTGGGTATTCGTGAGGACAAGGATTGCAGCTCAGAGCAGCGCAAAATTAACGAGGGCAACACGGGTTTGATGGCCGTGCGGGCGCGTGCTTTGCGTGCATGGTTGCGTGATTTGTCTGCCGATAACGCGCAGGGCGAATACTATTTGACCGATGTGGTGGGCATGGCGGCTAAGGCGGGCGGTGCGGTGGCGATTAAGGCGATGGATGAGCATGAAGTTGCGGGCGTGAACTCGCGGGCGCAACTCGCCGCCTTAGAGCGGGTGTATCAAGCGCAGCAGGCCAAGGTGTTGATGGACGAGGGTGTGAGCCTTGCCGACCCTGCGCGGCTGGATGTGCGCGGGCGTGTGATTGCGGCACGCGATGTGTTTATTGATGTGAATGTGGTGTTTGAGGGCGAGGTGGTGCTCGCACCGAATGTGCGCATTGGCGCGGGTTGCGTACTCAAGGATGTGGTGTTGGGTGAGGGCGTGGAGATTCGTCCGCACAGTATCATTGAGGGCGCGAGCATTGGCGCGGGCGCGGTGATTGGCCCGTTTGCGCGTATCCGTCCGGGCACGGACTTGGCCGCGGGGGTGCATGTCGGCAATTTCGTCGAGGTCAAGGCCAGCCAGATTGGTGTGGGCAGCAAGATGAATCATCTTAGCTACATCGGCGACAGCGAGATTGGCGCGGGCTGCAATATCGGTGCGGGCACAATTACTTGCAATTACGATGGTGCGAATAAGCATAAAACGCTGATCGGTGATGATGTGTTTGTCGGCTCAAGCACGCAGCTTGTCGCGCCGGTGGTGGTGGGTTCAGGCGCAACGATAGGCGCAGGCAGTACGATTACCAAAAATGTGGAGGCCGGCGCGCTTGCTTTGTCGCGCGCTCCACAAGTTCAGCGTCACGGCTGGAAGCGCCCGCGTAAGGGCGGGTGAGTTGGTTTTTGCAGTTTGGCGCAAGCGTTCCAAATACCCTTAAGCCAAACCGCAGGCCTCGCCATCAATGTTAATGCGTGTGCACTTCGGGCTTTCCGCCGAGCATGAGTTGGTATTGCAGAAAAATCTGGTTGAAATCGCGGCGCACGGCATCGTTAACGCCATCGGCATTGATATCTTCGGCCACCGGGACGGTTGCGCGGGCGAGCTCTAAGCGTAGGTGCTGGCGCTCGTCAATGTGCCAAGTGAGCGCGGCGGTGATGCGCTGCATGGATTCAAATTGACTGGTTTGACGTGGGCAGGGTTTGCTTTGATAAGGCGGCAGGCAGTTGACCGGTGAGGCGGAGCGTATGGCTTCGTGGATGTTGCCCGCCATGTCGTAGCGCAAGCCAATGTCCCAGCGGGGGGCGATGCCGTATTGGGCTTGGATCACGAAAGCATCAACATTCAGTTCACGCGGCATTTCCACGTTCCACGGTTTGGTGTCGTGATAAATCAAGGTTAAATCTTTGCTTTGATAAAAGTATTCGGCGCTGATGCGCAAATCGCCCGCGCCATGTGCTCGGTCGGCATGGTAGTGGTAGCCTGCGTCAATGCCGTAGGTTTGAGTGCTACCCTGAAGGGAGTGGTCGGCATCGTTGATTCCGGGGTGATAGCGGTGCATTTCTTGGTGTTGGCGACCTTTGATGTAGGAGATGCCGCCGAAGAGATGGTGGTCTTCGCGAATGGCAATACCGCTTTTGGCATACAGGGTGTACACACCCGGCCATGCGCTATGCTCGGCAAAGGGCAGACTGATGGTTTTTCCGGTGGTGGTGACGTAGCCCGTGGTGGGACCCACAAAAGCATCGACGCCCTCGTTTTCGGCGTTAATGGCTTCCGCACCGAGGGTGAGTTTGAAGGGAAGTTCCGGCGACCAGTTGATTTGTAAACCGCTACCGCTAAGACCGCCCGCAAAGAGCATTTGGTAGGGTAGCGATTGATTCACAAACGCCCAATCGTGCGGATGCAGCTTGTTTTCGATGCCAATGTCGCTAAAAAACAGCCCGCCCTTGAATTGCAGCCCGCCGGGTAAAATGCGGCTACGTAGCCAAGCTTCTTCAATTTCGCCCTCACTACCATCCGTCACCATGCGCAACGCGCCATCGACCCAACCAGGTATTTCGGCTTTGAGCGCAAGCTCGAAACCACGAAAATTCAGCCCGCGCCTAAGCTCGCCGCCGTGACTGTGTCCGCCCGTTTCGTCATCTTGATGCACGTTGAATATGCCATTGGCGTTTTGCAAATACTCGCCACCCATGCCGTTGGTATCATCGCCGTAGCCCACAAAGTCTAAGTAGGCACTGGGGATGACGGAGGGGGTGGTGCTGGGCTCTTCGGCAAAAGCCGACAAGGGCAGGGCGAGGGCGAGGAGGTAGGCAGGCTTGAGCATGAGACTGAATTCACGTTATAAGATAACATAAAAGCATAGCCGTTACGCGCACATAAATAAACCCGCAGGGCGCAATAAAAAAATTAAGAACCAATCAAAACAGCATGCGCATAGAATGGTTCTTCTAAAACAACTATTCGCGAGGAGTTGCATCATGTCCGAACATTCCAATGCCGATCACGCCCGTCGTTCTTTTTTGCGCACCGTGG
>JBFXGB010000031.1:0-21138 GCA_050178405.1 Halothiobacillaceae bacterium | reverse complement strand
TCCATATCAGACAACTCAATATCTTCCGCCTTAGCAAGCCGCTCCATCCCCTTAAAACGCTGCTCAAATTTAGCATTGCAGCCACGCAAAGCCGCTTCAGGATCAACCCCCAGCTTGCGCGCCAAATTGGTCACCGCAAACAGCACATCCCCCACTTCTTCAAAAATATTCGCCGCATCCTGTGCTGCGATACCCTCGCGTAACTCCTGCAATTCTTCTTCAATTTTAGGAAACACCGCCGCCGCATCCGGCCAATCAAAGCCTACTCGCGCCGCACTTTTTTCTAATTTTACCGCCCGCATGAGCGCCGGAAGTGCAAGCGCCACACCATCGAGCGCACTTACTTCAACTTGGTCGCTTTTCGCCGCACGTTCACGGCTTTTCTGCGCCTCCCAAGCCGTCTTAATCGCCGCTTCATCAGCATATTGCGCATCGCCAAATACATGCGGATGCCGGCGTATCATCTTCTGCACAATGCCACGCGCCACGTCATCAAAAGTAAACCAACCCGCCTCTTCTGCCATGCGTGCGTGATACACCACTTGCAACAATAAATCGCCCAGCTCTTCGCGCAGCTCGTCCCTATCGCCATGCTCAATGGCATCCAGCACTTCATAGGCTTCTTCCAAAGTGTAGGGCGCAATGCTGGCAAACGTTTGTTGCTTATCCCACGGGCAACCATGCTCAGGATGGCGCAAAGCCGCCATCAACTCGATGAGCGAGCGCATAGGGTTATCAGCAATCTCAGGGACTTGTAGAGGCATGGTATTTAATTCTCGATTCCTCATCCCACCACCGGCTCACACGCCACACGAGTAAGCATGACATTCCACACGCTCTGGAACCGTGGCGAGATGATTTTGCTCTGGTCATTCAGCCAAGCCTGCACGCTTGACTCACTCAAAACCCGCTGCGGCCATGCTTTGGCAAAACTGACCGTTCCACTTAGCAGCAAATAGCTCTGCACCGGCACGCCTAAGTTTTCACTCAAAATGATTTGCCCCAAGGTGTCCGCCAGTTGCTGAACACGACGCAAAGGGTTCACGAACTCATGCCGCTCGCTGCCCTCAAAGCGCGTCCAGTCATAAGAAAAATCCGAACCGTGAATCACCCCATGCAGATATTGCCACTCCAACACCACCAAGCCCTGCGCCGTGAGCAATAGATGGTCAATCTGGGTATAGCCGCCCACCTCGTCTGGGATCACCACATCGCGCACATAGGGCAAGCCCGTTGCAGCGAGCACCTTGGCACAACGCTGTTTCGCCTTGTCTGGGTTATCAAGCCGTTTTTGTACCCAAGCCAACACCGGATTCAAGTCTCCAACAGCGCCAAGCCGCCATGCTCGGCATGGTACGAGCTGCGCACCAGCGGCCCGCTCGCCACATGGCGGAAACCCAATTCACGCGCCACGTGGCCTAACTGCTCAAACCCTTCGGGGGATACATAACGCTGTACCGACAAATGATGTGCACTCGGTTGCAGATATTGCCCAAGAGTCAGCATATCCACCTCATGCGCGCGCAAATCCTTCAACACTTCGATAATCTCGTCATCTGTTTCACCCAAACCCAGCATCAAACCGGACTTCGTCGGCACATGCGACACCCTTGATTTGAACTCGCGCAGCAAGCGCAGTGAACCCGCATAATCCGCCCCCGGACGCGCTTCGCGGTACAAACGCGGCACGGTTTCCAGATTGTGATTGAGCACATCCGGCGGATCATGCGCCAAAATATCTATCGCAATCGCCTCGCGCCCGCGAAAATCCGGCACTAACACCTCGACCGTCAAGCCCGCACGCGCCGCGCGCGACTCACGAATACACGCCGCAAAATGCCCCGCGCCACCATCGCGTAAATCGTCCCGATCGACCGAAGTAATCACCACATACTTCAAATTCATCGCCGCAATCGTGCGCGCCAAATTGATAGGCTCATCCGCATCCAGCGGGTCAGGCTTGCCATGCGCCACGTCGCAAAACGGGCAACGCCGCGTACAAATGCCGCCCATAATCATAAAAGTCGCCGTACCGCTGCCAAAGCATTCGCCAAGATTCGGGCAATTCGCCTCCTCGCACACGGTATGCAGCCGCGCCTCGCGCAAAATACCTTTCAGCCGCTGCACTTCCGCACTGCCATGCACTTGCGAGCGTATCCATTTCGGCTTGGGCAGGGGTTCATCACGCGGCACAACTTTAACCGGAATGCGCGAGACTTTATCAATGCTGCGCATTTCCGGCGTAATACTGCGAGGGGGCGGACTCAAAGTCATGGTGTATCCAAAAAATAAGGTTCAAGTTCAAGCTTGCGAGCAAGCTGCTGCGCCAAAGGGCGCTTTAACGCCGAAAAGCAAATATCCGGCACAAAATCACGCACCTGACACATGCGCAAACCCGCATAGCCGCAGGGGTTGATGCGTAAAAATGGGGTTAAATCCATGTCCACATTAAGCGCTAAACCATGATAGCAGCGCCCCTTGCGTATCTTTAGACCCAAGGAAGCAATTTTGCACTCACCGACATAAACCCCCGGCGCATCGCGGCGCGCGTGAGCTTGGATGCCAATCTCTGCAAGCGTGGCACCCAGCGCATGTTCAAGCCGCTCGACCAATTCACGCACGCCAAGTTTGGCACGCGCAAGATCAAACAAAACATACGCCACCAACTGACCAGGGGCATGGAAACTCACCTGCCCACCACGATCCACCTGCACAAGCGGAATATCGCAAGATGTAAGGATATGTTCAGGCTTACCTGCAAGCCCTTGCGTAAAAACGGGAGGATGCTCCAACAACCACAATTCATCTAAGCTGCGGTCATCCCGCGCATCCGTAAACTCACGCATAGCGGCAAAGCTATCCGCATAAGGCGTAAGACCTAAATCACGGATAAGCAAATGCGGTGTTGTGGGACGTTCGGCTGACATCACTGCCCGCGACTAAAGACTTGCCAAAACCTTTGGATGCTCGCGCAGCGCAAGCACAATCGCATCCACCTGCTCACGCGATTGAGCGCGAAGTTGGATACTGACCGAAACATACTTGCCACCCTTACTCGTGCGCATCGTCACATCGCTATCACACACCTCTGGAGCATGACAGCGAATCAACTCGACCATTTCCGTGTGAAAACCATCGGCATCTTCGCCCATGATTTTGATCGGATAGTCGCAAGGAAACTCAAGGGGAGGCGGATTATCCAGTGCGCAAAAACTCATGTTCAACCCTCAGTGATTCGGTTTCTGTAACAAAAAATTAGCGCTCATTTCTTAAACATCAAAATGGCACTATCCATCATACGGCGAATAAAGCCACCTTCCGGTACGGCAACCAATACCACCACGGGTGCTTCGTTTTCTTGCTTATCCCCGAGTTTGGCGCGCAATGCACCGACAATTTGTCCCTGAGCCAAAGGCGCAGTTAAATTCGGCGTAATGTCCAAAGCAAGATTGAGCTGTTCAAATTTACCGCGCTGGGTGGTGACGTAAAAATCTTGATTGATACCCAACTTGGCGGTTTTCTCCGCCCCTTTCCAGATACGTGGCTGATCCAACACATCGCCCGCTTTACGCACCAAACGGGTTTCAAAGAAACGGAAGCCATAATTCAGCAACACCGCCGTTTGCTCAGCACGCGCCGCATCACTGTTCGCACCAAGCACCACAGAAATTAAGCGCATACCCTCGCGTTGCGCTGAAGCGGCCAGACAAAAACCTGCTGATTCGGTATGCCCCGTTTTGCCGCCATCCACCGACGGGTCGCGCCAAAGCAATCGGTTGCGATTGATTTGCTTGATATTATTCCAGACAAATTCCTTTTCACTCTCGCGTTTGTAACCTTCAGGAAAATCACGAATCACCGCCGCCATCAAATGAGCGACATCACGCGCGGTGCTGTAATGATTCGCATCCGGCCAGCCCGTGGAATTGGCAAAATGCGTGCCACTCAAGCCCAAACGCTGTGCCTCGTGATTCATCATGGCCACAAAAGCCTCCTCGCTACCGGCAACATGCTCTGCTAAAGCCACCGTAGCATCGTTACCCGACTGAATAATCAAGCCTTTGAGCAAATTATCCACAGACACTTGAGTGCCCACGCGCACAAACATTTTAGAACCGCCCATTTTCCAGGCTTTTTCGCTGATATTCACCATAGTTTCCGGTGTCAGTTCACCACGCCGCATGGCAGCATAGATAATGTAAGCCGTCATCAGCTTAGTGATACTGGCTGGCTCCACACGCATATCCGGATTTTGCTCGACTAAAAACTGCCCGCTATTGAAATCCATCAACACATAGGATTTTGAAGCTAGCGTGGGTGCGCTGGGTAATGGCTGCGTCATTGGCGCAGGGGTGGGCAGCGTGGGAACCGGATTAGGTGTCGGCGTGGGTGCGGCAATGGATGCGCCCGCATAAGCAACTAGACTGAAAGAAAGCGCAGTGGCCGTCAAAACTCGGCGGAAAGTATTTTGCATAATTTGTGTTTTCGACGTATTTTCAGTGAGTGAATAAAAAGGGTAACGCATTTTAGCGTTCAACAACACGCAGCGCACCCTGCAAGCGTCCCACGCGACCACTCAAACCTTGTTTAACGGAGTCACTATGCGCCATATTTTTGCGACACTCGTCTGTTTTATCGCCTTTGCAAGCTCCCCGCTTAGGGCCGAGACCACAATTTATAAATGGGTCGATTCCAAAGGAATTACTCATTTTGGTGCACAACCGCCACAAAATGTGAAAAGCGTCGAAGTTGAACCCCGCGTCTATGCGCCAGCCACTCCTGCGCCATCCAATACCAACGAAGCCAAACCTGAAGACAAGCCCGCCGAGGCTGCGGCTGAAAAGCCTAAAGAAATGCTCACCATTTCGGCTGAAGAAATCGCCAAACAATGCAAAGATGCACAAGCTCGCCTACAACAACTTGAAGCCAGCCCACGTTTAATGACCCGCAGCGCCGATGGTCAAATGCAGCGCGTCCCTGAAGAAGAGCGGCAAAAAATGATCGAAACCGAGCGTGCCAATGTGGCAGATTATTGCCAATAAACGCGCACTAAAACCCGTGCTAGCTTAAGCCAAGGCATGAACAGCAAAAACGCTCTCATCAACCATCTGCCCCTCATATTTATTTTTTAATTAGGTTTTTTCATGCGCCTCTCGCAATTTCCACTCAACACCCTCAAAGAAACCCCCGCCGATGCAGAAGTCATCAGTCACCAACTCATGCTCCGCGCCGGATTGATTCGTCGCCTTGCCGCGGGTTTGTACACCTGGTCACCGCTCGGCTTGCGAGTATTACGCAAAGTAGAGGCCGTGGTGCGCGAAGAAATGAATCGTGCGGGCGCGCTGGAAGTCTTGATGCCTGCTGTGCAACCCGCCGAACTCTGGCAAGAATCTGGGCGTTGGGAAAAATATGGCCCCGAACTGCTGCGGATGCGCGATCGTCACAACCGCGAATTTTGCTTTGGCCCCACCCACGAAGAAATCATTACCGATTACGCCCGCCGTGAATTGCAAAGCTACAAACAACTTCCGGTATGTTTTTATCAAGTGCAAACCAAATTCCGCGACGAGGTGCGCCCGCGCTTTGGCGTGATGCGCGCGCGTGAATTTTTGATGAAGGATGCCTACTCCTTCCATCTTGACCAAACCTCGCTGCAATCGACTTACGACATCATGCACGCCGCTTACACGCGCATTTTCACCCGCCTCGGGCTGGATTTCCGCGCAGTGCGTGCAGATACCGGCAGCATCGGCGGTACAGGCTCGCATGAGTTCCATGTGCTCGCCTCCTCTGGCGAAGATGACATCGCGTTTTCCGATTCTTCCGACTACGCAGCCAACGTCGAACTTGCCGAAGCACTCGCGCCCAACACAGTGCGCGCAGAGGCCGCCGAAGCCATGCGCCAAGTCGATACCCCCAAGCAAACCACCTGCGAAGATGTCGCCGCCCTACTTGGTATTCCGCTGCAACGCACCGTCAAACTGATTGCCGTCATGGCGGGTGAAAAGCTATACGCCCTGCTCTTACGTGGCGACCATAGCCTGAACGAAATCAAGGCTGCCAAATTGGAAGGTCTTGCGGATTTTCGCCTCGCGACCGAAGAAGAAATTCGCGCGAGCTTCAATTGCCCCCCCGGTTTCTTAGGTCCGGTGGGTATCAACCGAGCAACCATCCCCGTCATTGCCGACCGCAGCGTTGCCGTCATGAGCGATTTTGTGTGCGGTGCGAACCAACCCAAGCTGCATCTTGCCGGAGTCAACTGGGGGCGCGACCTACCTGAAGCCGATGTTGTCGCCGACATTCGTAACGTGGTCGAAGGCGACCCTAGCCCAGATGGCCTAGGCCGCTTGGTCATCCGTCGCGGCATTGAAGTCGGACACATCTTCCAGCTCGGCGACACCTACAGCCGCGCCATGAACGCGAGCGTTCTGGATGAACAAGGCATAAGTCAAGTGATGACCATGGGGTGCTACGGCATTGGTGTGTCGCGTGTCGTCGCCGCCGCGATTGAGCAAAACCATGATGAACGCGGCATTCGCTGGCCGATGGCGCTCGCGCCTTTCCCGATTGCCCTGCTCCCTCTCAACGTTGCCAAGTCACCGGAAAGCATGGCGCTTGCCTTAAAAATCGAAAGCGAACTTAACGCGCTTGGTGTCGAGGTTCTGCTCGATGATCGTGAACTCCGCCCTGGCGTGATGTTTGCCGACATGGAGTTGATTGGTATTCCGCATCGTTTGGTCATCAGCGAAAAAGGGATCGCAAGCGGGCAATTGGAATACCGAGCACGCCACGCCGCCGAAAACGAAATGGTGCCCATGGATCAGGTCATCGAATTTCTGCGCCAGCGATTAGGACTGAACTAAGGAAGAAGCGCTGATTTATATCAGCGTCTCCCTAGAAAACCAGCCGCTTCAAGGCGTGATGATTTTGGCAGCAAGACCCGCCAACCAAGCCTCTGGCGCTGGCGCTTGGGCGCGCACCGTCAAACGATAATCCCCATCACGCCAGCTTTCTATTCCCACAACGGTGCCAGACACGCGCTGGCCGTCAACATCTATGGTTAGGGGCACGCCGGACTTCAACACTTGATTAAGCGTCCGCGCTTCATTCGGCTTGAGAATCGCGACGGCATCCACGGTGTTTGCCAGCGCCACTTCGACCAAGGTTGGAGCCTGCGTCGTCGAGCTAATGGACTCGCCCTTATGCGCCATGACTTGAAGAATTCGCGCATCAAAGGGCGCGATAAGCTTGCTATAACCCAGTTCAATTTCAGCTAATTTGAGACGCGCCAGCGCCTGTTGGTAATCGCCCTCGGTTTTTTGTTGATCAATATGCGCCTTTTCCAACTCCACATTGGACAACACGGTGCGCGCATATAGCTCATCGGCGCGTTTGGCCTCGCGCTTGGCTTCAGCGCGCTTACGCTCGAGCGCTGTAACTCCGGCACGCGCTTCGGCACGTTGCGCCTCCAAGCGACGTGCATCGAGGCTTACCAAAACACTGCCGGACGGTACTTTTTGGCCTGCGCGCACATTAACCTCTTGAATTTGCCCCGAAATCGGCAAAGATAAGGCCGTGCGATCTGCCCACATCAAGGTGGCGGGAAGCTCAGCCGCCTGCAAAGCAGGAATTATCGTCCCCAGAATCAAGCCAACAACAAGCACCAACTTCAATGGTTTCATCACACAAATACTCATGGTTTTTTTCCTTGTGTCGCAGGAAGCGCAGCGCGCAAAGGGTCAATGGCAAGTCCGGTCAGTGCATCCAGTTCAGCCCATGCCATGCTTAAAGCATAGAGCGTGCGCATGGCGCGTAACTGGGCATCGGTCATCTGCACCATGCTATCGCCCAAATCGGTAGATACTTCCATTTCGTACAATGCACGGCTGCGCTCCATGTAAAGATCACGATAATCGCTGCGCACTTGATCCCCCAAAAAAGATTTACGCAACACATCGATCTTGAGCACAAGTTCCGTGATGCGTTGGCGCAATTCCGCCTCAGCGCGCACCACAAGCGCCATTGAGCGGCGCCTTTCGGCTTCGGCGCGAGCCAATTCACCGTCATACGCCCCGCCCACCAGCAACGGCGCCGAAAACACCAAACCCGCACGGAAAGGGTCATTCCCCCCCACAGGACGATGATACGTGCCACCATCCACCACGGCATCAATCACCGGCATACGCCGAGCGCGCGCAGCCTCAACACGACCATTCGCCGCCTGAATCTGGTGGCGCAATGCCGATAATTGCGGATTGGCATCCAGTGCGGTTTTAACCATTGCATCAACGTCCGGCGATGGGCGAGTTTCTAAACCCTCAAGTTTTGGCTCATTTAATTCAGCGGGAAGTTGCGTCACATCGCCCAACGCAGCGGCAAGCTTAACCCGCGCAGTGCGCCTACCAGCCTCAGCTAAACTGCGCTCGCGCAAGGCCTCCTCATATTGGGTTTGCACCCGCAGCACATCCACTTGGGATAGCTGGCCTAGCTCATGCCGATCCTTAACCTTGTCAAAATCGACATACATGATTGCCATGCGCTCATTGGCGAGCGTAAACACCCGATCGGCTAACAGCACATCATAAAAAGCACGCATCACCTCAAGTTTACGCTGCTGCAAAGTCCACACCATGCGCTGTTCTTCGCTGTCGATAGACTCACGCGCGGCGAGCTCAAGCGCACCGCTTCGACCCGAATCAAACAAGCGTTTACGCGCCACTAGCACGGCCGAATTGTCATTATTGCTTTGATCTGCACTTAAATCCGCCGGCTCAAGATAACGCAGGCGCGCTTCAAACCCGATCAAAAGATCTTTCTCACCCTGCGCGGTGCGCAAGCTCGCACGCGCCACATCCATATCCGCCGCACGCAGCTGAATATCGTAGTGGTTTTCATCGGCAGCCAAAGCCAAGGCATCTTGCAAGCTAAGCGGTTGAGGGAGCGGCGCTGCCAGCGAACTTGAAGCCAAAGCGAGCCACAAGGCAAAAAAAGACCAAACTTTATGAGCACTCATGGCGCGGTTTGGGTTTTTTTGAACTGGGTGAAATTCATTCCAGGCTGCTTGTACGCGCCACTTACCACAAACTCCCCAAGCTGCATAAACTCTTTGGTATCGCGCGTAGGCCCGGTAAATTTAGTCGCTAAATTGCCATCCAGATCAAAAAAGGCAATCACCGGTGTGGCGCGCACACGGTATTCCTCAAAGGAAAATTTCTTCTGTGTGGTGGGCTGGCCCTTGAAATTCACCATATCCACATCGCCGTTAATGTCGATGCTGACAATACGAAAATGCTTATGAAAAAAAGCACCCACTTCAGGCTGATTGAACACCGTGGTTTTCATTTTGTGACAAAACGGACATTCATCCATTTCAAAAAAAATCATCACCCCCTGCTTGCCCTCTTTTTTGGCCGTACTGAGCTCATCTTTCAAATTGCCAAAGTTTTCATCAAAAAACGTCGACTCCGCCGCCATTAGCGGCGTGAATGCCAGCATCAATGCCATAAAAAAAGCGCCCACAAGGCGCTTTTGAATGTTTGCAACACGAACAACAGACATCATTAACGACATACCTTAATCTCCTTTCCAGCAGGGGTTTGACACCATTCGCGCATGTAGCGCTCTAGCACTTCATGCGAAATTCCACCTAAATGCGTGCGCGCAATCGACCCATCCGGTGCTACCAGCACTGTGGTAGGCAAACCGCGAATCGCACCCAAAGGACTCGGCTGACTTGGGCTCATGAGCATGACAGGGTAGCTAATCATTTGTTCGTCAACGAACTTGGCGAGCTTGCCGCTATCAATTTTTTCGTAAGCGACACCCCACACCACCGCGTCTTTGGCTTGATGCGTGTCATGAAATCGAATGAGTTCAGGAATTTCTTCACGGCATGGCGGACACCAGGTTGCCCAGAAATTCACCACGACGAACTTGCCTTGATAGTTACTCAGGCTTTGCGTTTTTCCTTGTATATCTTTGAGCGAAAATTCAACCGCCCATGCGGACGTTGAAACAACAAGCATTGAACCCATAAGCAGCAAAAAAGCCGCCATGCGCGACATCAAACCCGCAGCGCGAAAAGGAATCATGCTGTGCATCAGTGTTTTTCTCCAGCAGCAGGCGCGTGATCTTCGGCTTTGTGCGATAAGAACAGCGCCAATCCAATCAAGGCAATACCGGCGGCAAAGGTCAGCAAGTCCATCGGCGTGGTGAACTTCATATTGATGCCGTACTCGAAAAATTTCACGATAAGAATCAATAGAATAACCTTAGCCAGACGGTTTTTAAGGTCATCCAAACTACTGATAATCAACACATTGGACGCACCTTCACCTTCATGCGCGCAATCAATCTTGCTGATAAACAACTCATACAAACCAAACGCGAAGATTAGAAGAATCGTTCCCAACAAAAAGCCATCCAACACTTCAACCACATGCGTGACCGTGCTGTTGCGCAGCGCGAGCTTATCCACCGCACTCAACGTGGGGTCCGCGTAATGAACGAGATGGATCACCGTGTTGTAAGCATCCACAGCCGCCACATAAAAAATGGCAAAACTCAAAATAACACTCACGATCACCGCAATGAGGACGACAAAACGCACGTCCCACAAGCCTCTTTCAAAAATTTGTTCGATTTTTTGCAACATGACGAGGGTTTCCATTCACCACAATTAAAAGATGGCGCTGAGTGTACGAGGAAGAAGCTTTGCACTCAACGCTTAGTTACATAAACTCAATTTATGGACATTTCTATAAATCCGCTGAAGCCGCGTATGCTTCGTCAAAAATCGGCTCAAAATGCTCACATACATTGCGTATGCTCCGCTTTTTCGCCGCTTTTTGCCTAGCCTCCATCGGCTTGATCGAATTTATAGAAGCGCCCAAATCGACCAAACGTTTGGCAGGGAATTTTCCGCAAGGCAAAGTGGCATAATGCCCAAATAATCAACTTCATCCGTGCTCAGAAAACTCTTATGCCCGCCTCTACTTCGAACGCCGTCCAAAGCACAGCATCCACCCAAGATGCCGAAATTCTCATTTTATACTACAGCCGTGGCGGCGGAACCGCGACGATGGCACGATTTGTGGCGCGTGGTGTTGAAATTGTGCCGGGAATGCGCGCTCGCTTGCGCCGCATTGACGCTAGCGAGCCATCTCTTGATACGAATGATGCGGATTTGCCGCCTTTGGCGCGGGTTGAAGACCTCGCCGAATGCGCAGGTCTCGTCCTTGGCAGCCCAACCTATTTTGGCAATATGGCCGGAGCGGTCAAAAGCTTCATCGACCAAACCAGCAGCCTATGGATGAGCGGCGCATTGATCGGCAAACCTGCCGCCGTATTCACTTCGACCGCAAGCCAGCATGGAGGCCAAGAAAGCACCCTGCTCTCCATGATGATTCCGCTTTTTCATCACGGCATGGTGCTCGTGGGTCTGCCTTATAGCGAGGCGGCATTGCTTCGCACGCAAAGCGGTGGCACCCCCTATGGCGCAAGCCACACCTCGGGCGATGGCCGCCTGCCTCTAACGGACGATGAAAAAGCCTTATGCAAAGCCTTAGGAAAGCGCGTCGCCGATGTTGCGCGTCGTTTGAACGCAACGCCCCAATCGTACTAGCCCGCTTTCCAGCAAGCAGGGCTTGCGATTATAGTGACGCGGTTTGAATGGCAATTAGTACATTTTATCTTCACTTAGACGGACTCGATCATGATTAAAAAATGCCTGTTTCCAGCCGCCGGTTACGGCACACGCTTTCTACCCGCAACCAAAGTCATCCCCAAAGAAATGCTCCCCATCGTGGACAAGCCGTTGATTCAATACGGCGTTGAAGAAGCCATGGAAGCGGGCTTACGCGAAATGGCGATTGTCACCGGACGCGGCAAACGCGCCTTGGAAGACCATTTCGATATTAACTACGAACTCGAAAGCCAACTGCGTGGCACCAGCAAAGACATCATGCTGGCAGGTATTCGCGGCATTATCGAATCCTGCAGTTTTTCCTACACCCGCCAAACACAAATGAAAGGTTTGGGCCACGCGGTACTGACTGGCGAAACCTTGATTGGTCGTGAATATCCTTTTGCAGTCATCCTCGCCGATGACTTATGCGTATGCGACTCCCAAGGTGTGCTTGCACAAATGGTGGCCATCCAAGAAAAATACGGTTGCACTGTGGTTGCGGTCGAAGAAGTCCCACACCATGACATTCACAAATACGGCGTGATTGATGGGGATGAAATTGAACCCGGCGTGTATCGCGTCAACACCATGGTCGAAAAACCCGCTGCCGAAGTTGCGCCGAGCAATCTCGCCGTGATTGGACGCTACATTATTACGCCCGACATTTTTGATATTTTGCGCGATGTTAAGCCCGGTGCCGGTGGAGAAATCCAACTGACCGATGCGCTGATGGAGCAAGCTCGTCAAGGCAATGTGGTGGCGTATAAATTCCGTGGCCGTCGTTTCGACTGCGGCTCCGTCGGTGGTTTTGTCGCCGCCACCAACTATTTTTATCACATGGGAAACAGGTAATTGCTATGCAAATCAGCCAAGACAGCATCGTTTTAATTGACTATCGCTTAACCAACGATGCAGGGGATGAAATCGACTCCTCCGCAGATCACGGTCCTTTGGCCTATCTGCATGGTCACAGCAACATCGTGCCCGGTCTTGAGCAAGCACTTGAAGGTCGTCGCGTGGGTGACACGTTGAACGTCAGCATTGAGCCTGCCATGGGCTATGGCGAAATCAACCCCACGCTAACCCAAACCCTGCCCAGCAGCATGTTTGGCGGTGTCGAACAAATTGCCGTGGGAATGCAGTTTCATGCGCAAACCGATCATGGTGTCGAGGTGGTCACCGTGACCGCGCTGAATGGTGACGAAGTGACCATCGATGGCAACCACCCTTTGGCAGGCAAAACGCTACATTTTGATGTCACGGTGCGCGAAGTGCGTGCAGCCACGGCGGAAGAGCTGGAACATGGCCACGCGCATGGCGATCATGGTCACCACCACTAACAGGGCTTACGCAAAACTGGTTTTCCCCCTCTCCCGCTGGCGGGAGAGGGTCGGGGTGAGGGTGCTTCGGTGACGCATTTCGATGATTTATCAACCTATTCCCCCCTCACCCCTGCCCTTTTCTCAGAGGGGCAAGGGAGCTAAATCCGCTATTCTGCGCAAGCCTTAACTAAGTAATTTTTGGCAGTTTTTCACAGGGAGCTTTTGTGCTCCCTTTTTTTTGTTCACTTATCGAATCTATCAGGGATATTGATTAGACCTTAGGGCAACGATAAGTAAAACTGACACCCCATATTCTAAGAACCTGTTACGGAGCCACCATGAATCTGCAAGCCCTTATCTTCGATGTCGATGGAACCCTCGCCGATACCGAGCGCGACGGCCACCGTCCGGCGTTTAATGCTGCCTTTGCCGATGCGGGTTTGGATTGGCATTGGGATATTCCCTTGTATGGCGAACTCTTGAGCGTCACCGGAGGCAAAGAACGCATCCGTTTTTATCTTGAAAAGTATCGCCCCGAATTTCCGCTGCCCGAAAACAGCGATGCGTGGATTGCAAGCCTGCACCAAGCCAAAACGCGGCATTATGTGCGCTTGCTGAATGAAGGTCTGATTCCACTACGCCCCGGAGTTAAGCGTTTGCTGGATGAAGCGCGCCAGGCGGGAGTGCGTCTAGCAATCGCCACCACCACCACACCAGAAAACGTCACCGCCCTGTTAGAGGCTACCTTGGGGCGCGAAAGCCTTTCTTGGTTTGAAGTGATTGCTGCAGGCGACATTGTGCCCAAGAAAAAGCCTGACCCGGCGATTTTTACCTACGCGCTCGAAGCCCTGCAGCTTCCCGCAGAGGCCTGCATCGCCTTTGAAGACTCGCGTAATGGTTTTCTTGCAAGCCAAGGCGCGGGCTTACGCACCGTGGTCACCGTCAATGATTACACCCGTCAGGATGATTTTTCCGGCGCAATGATGATTCTTGAAAGCTTGGGCGAACCTGATGCACCTGCAGCGCGTTTGAACGACCAAGGTTCAAACCTTTGTGTGACTATGTCCGTGTTATGCGAACTCGCTAATACAATAAAATAATCTGTGTCATACATATTATTTTTGAATCAAAGGATTTATTAGAGTACGTCTATGATTTAACTGTTAGGTTTTCAAACTTTATTTAAGGACAATTTTCAGCATGAATGACTCACGCGCACGCTTTCCCTATGATGAATTTATTGATGGCTTAGAAGAAGCCATTTATTGGCATAACGCATGGTTTTCACGCGGTATGCGCCAGCTCGTGTTGCAAACCGATTTAAGTGAGGACTTGGTGGCACATGATGCACATCTGCACTGCAAGCTGGCAGGTTTTTTTGGTTATTTGCCAACCCCTCCGGGGCAGGAAGAACTCAAGACGCAAATCGAAGACTTACATCAACAAATGCACGCTTTAATGCGTGAAGCGCTTTTGGAAAGTGTCGGGGGTCAGACACTGAGTGCCGAAACTTTCGATGCGTTAGAAGAAGCGCAAACCACCTTTTTTATTACCTTGCACGGTTTGTTTCGCAAAGTAATGGAAGACAAGTTTGCGCTACTCACTAAAGGGAGCTTCTAAAAACCCAAATATCGTCTTTGCGAGCGTAGCGAAGCAATCCATAACTCGATGTTTTGTCGAGACTCTTTTGGATTGCCACGTCGCTACGCTCCTCGCAAAGACGATTTTTAGAAGCCCCCTAAAGAGTAGCTGGCTCTTGTAGCCCCGCATGGTGCAAAATCTGCCGCCCCCACGCCTCCAATTCATCCAAAATCACCCACTCGCGTCCCGTCGATAATGGGTCGGCGCGCAATGCTTCGATCCGAGCAAAAAACTGCGGCGCGCTCATGCCTGCGCCGCCTTCCTCGTGCAGCAAGCGCGAAGCACGTAATTCCTGCCAACGCAAAGCCTCCTTGGCATTCAAACTGGACGGAAAATAACGCGCTCGATAACGGAACACCAACTCGCGCAAGCGCTCGTCCCGCACCTCGGTTTGCAGTTGGGCAAGTTTTTCTGGTGACAGGCTTTGCGCCTTTGCGATACGTGCCCGATCCGCATCGGCAATAAAGCCGTCATAGAGCGCCGCCTCTGCATCGAGCACACGCAAACTCGGCTCAGCCGCGTACAAACCACGCGCCAAGGTTGCGAACGCCTCGTGATGCTCTGCAATAAAATCGAAATGCAGCTGACAAGCGTCCAAATCAAGCTGCAAACGCGCCGCGCCAGCAGCATCCAACACGCGCAGCGGCGCAAGTAAAGGCGCGCGATTAAGATGCAGCTCTTTAATCCCCGGTCGTTCAACCCCTGCGGGCAAATCCTCACCACGGGTGAACAAAAGCTCAAGCAACACCTCCACGGGAGTTTCAAGCAGCCGTGCAGGGTCTTGGCGCAAATCCGCCACAATCAAGCGATTGCTCATGCGAGGATGCACACCCAGCACGGCAATCGCCGTGGTGCTGCCAAAAATAGCAGGAAACATGCCCGAAGTGTGCAGCACCGGCTTATCGTGCTCTTTGTCTAAAAAGGCACGCACTGCATTTTTGCCCCGCAAACTGTAGGCAAAATCAAACAACTTCGGCTGCTGCTGACGAATCAAACGCGCCAAATCTATCGTCGCACGCACATCGCTTAAGGCATCGTGCGCATTGGCGTGCGCTAAGCCATTAGCCTCGGTCAAATCGGTCAGCTTAAAACTCGGCGCACCATCTTCACGCAGCGGCCACACAATACCCTCAGGTCGCAAGGCATAGGTGTAACGAGCCACATCCAACACATCCCAGCGGGTATTGCCATCGCGCCACTCATGCGCATAAGGATCCAGAAAATTGCGATAAAACAAAAAACGAGTAAACGCATCATCAAAGCGAATGCTGTTATACCCCGCAATACACGTCCCTGGCACGGCCAAAACCGCTTGCACCTGCTTGGCAAATTCGGGTTCGATTAAACCCCGCGCCTCCGCCTGTTGCGGGGTAATGCCGGTAATCAAACACGCCTGTGGGTCGGGCAAACAATCAAGACAAGGCTTACAAAACAGCTCTATCGTCTCGCCCATTGGTTCGAGCTTTTCATCGGTACGTATCGCCGCAAATTGCGCAATCCGCCCCGTGGCCGGGTCGGCGCTAAAGGTTTCGTAGTCGTACCAGAGAATATTGCTCAACTTAACGCCCCGACACCGCGGGCATACGCGCCGACATGGGTTTGGTTTCCCCATGCAAACGCCAATCAAACACCGTGGCGTAATGTAGTACGGCGCGGCAATAATCGCGGGTTTCTGTAAACGGCACGGTATCCACCCAAATATCCGCCGGCAAACTCTCGTCTTTGGGTAACCAACGATTCACCCTGCCCGGCCCCGCGTTATAGGCTGCCGTCGCCAGCACCTGATTGCCATCAAACCGCCCCAGTACATCAGCAAGATAGGCACTGCCTAAGCGCATATTGGTCGCCGGATCGTGTAAGTCGCTTTTACTCGGCGCAGGCATGGCGAGCTTACGCGCCACATCTTTCGCCGTGCCGGGCATAAGCTGCATCAAGCCCTGCGCGCCCGCGCTGGAGCCAATATCCGACATAAACACACTCTCGCGCCGCATAATGCCAAACATCCAGCCGCTCTCAATCGATTCGTCACGCGCAAAACGCTCGACATCCTCCCGCCAAGGCAAAGGAAAACGCACCTCCAAGTCCTCCATACCCGCATTGCGCGCCTTGCCCATGGTAATCGCGGCACGGTCTACCCAGCCCCAACGTGCCGCCAAATGCGCCGCCGCATGTTGCTCAGTTAAATCCATATCGCGCAAAGCCACCTGCCATTCTTTACGCGCCTCAGCAATCATGCCTTGAGCGTAAAACTCCCGCGCACGCTGCACCGCAGGGCGCTGCGCCACCGTATTGACCCGCGCATCATCCGGCAGCTCCACATAAGCCAAGCGATAATCCACCCCCGCCCGATCCGCCGAAAGCAAACCGTAATAACTCACGCCCGCCGCCACTTCTTGCCAAATCTGCTTAGCCAAATCGCCCTGCCCTTGCTGCTCCAAAGCCCGCGCACGCCAGTAGCGCCATTCTTCATTTTTTTGCTCATCAAGCGGCATCGCATCAATCGCCTTCAAGACCCGCGCCCAGCTTTGCTGACGCAACGCCGCACGCACCCGCCAAGCGCGCATATCGGCATCAAAACCTACACTCGGTGCCGCCTCAAACCAATCACTCGCATAGGCATGGTGCTGACGTGCCGCCACCAGCGCGATACCGCCTTCGGCTTCGCCACGCACCTTGGCACTCATGGCATCACGCGCTGCAAGCGCATTCCATAGTGCATAGGCCTCATCGACATCTTTTTTAGCTACTTGTTTAGCGCTATCAGCCAACATCAAATGCAGCACAATATCGCCCTTTACTGCCTTGTTTTGCGCCATAAATGCCGCAGGATTCTTCCGTGCCCCTTGCCAGCGCACCACTTGAGCTTGCGCATCCGACCCTAAATGAGCTGCCAAACGCGCCGCCTCGGAACTCAAATTTTTCTCCATCAACCGCTCAATGCGCCACCAAATAAGCTCATCACTCATTTTTTCGGCGTTCATTAACCATGACTCAAGCGGCTGGCAGACAGGCGGCCACGACGCTCCTTCATCCCACAGCGCTAGGCCTGCCTCAATCACACTCGCCGAACCTTGCACACTGCCTTGCGCGACAAGACGCTGACAGCGAAACTCCTGTGTACTTAAACTTGAATCATCCAGCGCCAAATACGCCGCCCAATCCGCATTTTTGGCCAACTGGCGCAAATAACGCCTGCGCAAATCGTCCGTCATAAAACTTAAAGGATACGCTTGCACAAAAGCCGCCACCTCCGCTGTTTCGGCTAGTGGCAAACGCTCGCGCAAATCAAGGTAGGTCAAATAAGGCAACAGCGGATAGCTTTTCAAAGCCGCAAGCGACTCAGCATCCAAGGCTTGCCCGCCTTGCACACGCGGATACGCTGAAGCAAAAGCCGCACGCTCCTCCTCCAGCCCCGCGCTCAATGGCGCAACAAAACCGAGCGCCCCAAAGAGCAGCATCAGTCGAAATACACGCTGCAAGGTATTGAAGATATTCATAAAATCAGGTCTGCGCCAAAAGGTTAAAGCTAGGACTTATGTAGGATGTTGGTTTTCCCCCCTCCCCCTTGATGGGGGAGAGCGTAGCGAGGGGGTCGCTGGGGAGAGGGTGGGGAAGCTGGCATAAGCCTATGATTTAGCTGATGCTCTCGCCCCCTCTCCCCAACCCTCTCCCGCGAGGGGAGAGGGGGCTAAATCAGAATGTTGTGTAAGTCCTAAAAGCAAAGGATTAAGCTTTTAGCATTCTACACCCGCATATCACTCAAAAAACCTTCCAAAGCCGCTTGCGGACTCGTCGCTTGCGTAATGGGTCGACCAATCACCAACTGGCTTGCGCCAAGCTGCAACGCCTCACGCGCCGACACTGTGCGCCGCTGATCGTCCGCGGGTGCTCCAGGCTTACGAATACCCGGTGTCACCAAAACACCTGCCTCGCCCCAAAGATTGCGCAAATCAGAAGCCTCACGCGCCGAACACACCACTCCATCCAGCCCGCAATCTTTGCTCAGGCTCGCGAGCCTACGCACATGCTCAGACACCTCGCCATGCAGCCCCACTTCCTGCAAATCCTGTGCTTCCATACTGGTCAGCACCGTGACCGCAATCAGCAACGGACGCTCGGCGTAACTCACCAGAGCCTCACGCGCCGCCTCCATCATGCGCCGCCCGCCCAAAGCGTGAACGTTCACCATCCACACCCCCAAATCCGCCGCCGCCTTCACCGCCTGCGCCACGGTATGGGGAATATCGTGAAATTTCAGATCAAGGAACACCTCAAACCCCAAACGCTGCAAGGCATCCACTGCGCTTGGCCCCGCGCGGGTAAACAACTCCTTGCCCACCTTCAAACGGCATTTTTTCGGGTCAAGCTGCCGAGCCAAAGCCAAAGCGCTATCTAAATGCGCATAATCCAAAGCAACGATGATTTGAGACGAAGGCAACGACGTGGAGAGTGAATTGATTTGCATGAATAAAACCTAAATAACAGGCATAAAAAAAGCCACTAAAACCAGTGGCTTAAAAGAATATATGGCGGAGCGAGAGGGATTCGAACCCTCGATACGTTGCCGTATACACGCTTTCCAGGCGTGCTCCTTCAGCCACTCGGACACCGCTCCAATAATTTGTCACACCTAAAGCTTGCGCCCGGTACAAATCAGGGGCGCGACTTTACTTGAGTAGGCGGCAAAGTGCAATGCAAAAACCGGGACTTACGCAAAATGCCGCTGAACGGGTAGGTGCGAATTTATTCGCACACAACAGGTGCTATGTGCGAATAAATTCGCACCTACATTTAGTGGTTTATTTCTGTACATTGCGTAAGTCCTAAATACAATCTTTAGCCGCGTTTTTTCGGCTCAAAAACCGCAATCGATTCGACATGTGCAGTGTGCGGAAACATATCCATCACGCCTGCGGACACCAAGTTATAGCCATGCTCATTCACCAAAATTCCCGCATCACGCGCCAAGGTTGCAGGGTTGCAGGACACATACACGATGCGCTTAGGCTTCATTTTGGCTAAAAACGGCATGATTTCCATGGCTCCGGCACGAGGCGGATCGAGCAGGATTTTATCAAAGCCGCCTTGCAAACCCTCCTGCATCCAGGCTTGTTTCGCGTCAGGTTCGAACAAGTTACCGACATAATGCCGTGTGTTCGTTATGCCATTGCGCAAAGCGCTTTCCTCGCCACGCCGTACCATCGCCGCATCGCCTTCAACGCCGACCACTTCAGCCGCGCGCCGCGCCATGGGCAAGGTAAAATTCCCCAAACCGGCAAATAAATCCAATACACGCTCATTGGGCTGAATATCCAGCAAATTCAACGCAAGATCGACCATGTCACGATTCAACTCCCCATTGACCTGAGTAAAATCCACGGGCAAAAAATCGATACGCACCTCATGCGCAGGCAGGACATAAAACAACTCGCCCTCTTGAGGCCACAGGCGATGCACGCTATCCGGCCCTTGGGGCTGCAAAAAAATGTGCAAGCCCGTGCGCTTGGCGTAATCGACAAGACACGCTTGGTCATCCTCACCAAGCGGCTCCATGTGGCGAAAGACCAACGCCGTGGCCGCATCGCCCACCGCCACTTCAATTTGCGGAATGGTGGCACGCGCTTCCATGCCGCCAATCAATGCGCCTAATTCCTCCAAACGCTCGCCCACGCTAGGGTCTAGCACCTCGCAGCGACGCAAATCGGCCAAGTAAGGCGTGCCACGTTCACGAAAGCCAACCAACACGCGGTTTTTCTTCGGCACCCATTTCACGCCCAAACGCCCGCGCCGACGATAAGCCCACAAGGGGCCACGCAGGGCAGACAATAGGCTCTTGGCCTCAACTTTGCCGAGCTGACGCAGGTTATCGAGCAAAACCCCTTGTTTGCTATCAATTTGCGCCGAATCGCGCATATGTTGCAGCGAACAGCCGCCACATACACCAAAATGCGCACAACGTGCCTCAACCCGATCCGGTGATGGCGTAATGACCTCAATCACCTCAGCCTCATCAAAACGACGATGCGGCTTCGTCAGAAGCACCTTGACCCGCTCGCTGGGCAACGCGCCATCAACAAACACCGCCTTGTCCTCATGGTGCGCCACACCGCGCGCCTCGTGGGTAAAGCCTGTGATATCGACTTCAAAAATCAAACCTTTGCGTTTGTTACTCATATATCCATCTTTCAAACTAACTTGATCGGCCCCGAATAACGCGCAAGTAACGCATCAGAGGTCAGCAACATAATGCCTTCCACCATGGCTTGTGCGACTAAAATTCTATCGAATGGGTCTTTATGAATGGCTGGCAAGCCATCAATGGCGACGGCATGGGCGCTGCTCATGGGAAGCTCAAGATAGCCGTTATCCAACAGCCCCCGCCGCATCACGCGGGCATCCACTTGAAAATCTTCGCGCCCCAAACCGTGCTTAATGGCAATTTCCCAAAGGCTGACCGCACTGAACATCAGCGTGTTATCCGGATTATCC
>JBFXGB010000030.1:0-21189 GCA_050178405.1 Halothiobacillaceae bacterium | reverse complement strand
ATTTTCCTCCCCCTTGGGGTCGCCGTGAACGAAGTGCTGTAGGCAGGGTAAACAGGCCATGGATGGCCTGTTTAGTCCCCTCGCAACATGGATGTTGCGTGGGGACGGCCTTGCCGGAAGCGCTTTGTTCACGGCTTGCCCGTAGGGCGACCCCTCGGGGGCGTGTTCTTTTGGTGACTTTTCTTGCACGAAAAACGTCGTCAGGAACGACGTTGGGATGCGAAGCATCACCCGTCAGGGCTGATGACATGGATGTCATCAGCAACAAGAAAAGTTACTCGCCCGTATCAATAATGTTTTTTGCGAAGTTGCACCCTAGAAACGGGCGAAACAATGCCACCGTCCTTGAACGGTTGGTGGGCTTTTTCGCCCGCCTTGACGTTGGCGCGCTGCACAAAGCGTGATTGATACGGGCGAGTAACTTTCTTTGCTTGCACAAAGAAAGTCACCAAAGAAATGCACCCCGTTGATGCCGCCCTTCGGGCAAGCCGTGGCCTAACCTGCGTAAGCAGGGTCGTCTCAACGCGACATCCTGTCGCGGAGAGACTAAAAGCGCCATCCATGGCGCTTTTACCCAACTTACGCAGGCCAGTCCACGACGGCATCAAAAGGGGACGGGAAAACTAAGTCCAAATCCAAATCTTCGCCTTTGGCGCAAGTTTTGATCAAACCATCATTGAGGTCGTCGTCAATTGTGGCGCATAAAAAACCCCGCCGCAGCGGGGTTGTGAAATTGATTCTGGCACTGAATGCCAGATGGAATTATCCGATTAAGAAGTCATCTTGATTTGCGCCATTGGCAATGGCTTCGCGCAGCCAGACAGGCTTTTGGCCTCGGCCTGTCCATGTATTGCCATGCGCATCACGATACTTTGGAGCAACTTTAGCTGTGGTTTTAGTGCCCGTGCCCGCACTACGCTTGGAGGATTTATCCAAGCCGAGTAATTCATTCACGCTGACACCCAAGGCAGCGGCCGTTTGCTCGACTTGTTTGCGCAGTATGTCAGCAGTTTCGACTTTTTTATGGCGAATGGTTGCTTCGGCGCGGGAAATTAAACTTGAGAGTTCTTCAATTGAATAGGTGTTTAAATCGATGGTTTCGATGTTCATACGTTGCTCCTGCGTGTTGAATTATTAAGACGTGGTTTTTTTAAGACGGGTAGATTCTAAATCAGCTTGAGCTTAAATAAAAGTAATTTTTACCAATAATTTGTTTAAGACTTAAGCGCGTGTCGATTAAATAACCATGATGACGATTCGAGTTGATTTTCGATTCGATGCAGCATGGTTTGAATGACACCATCACTAAGGCGTAATTTTTCATGTTCCATCCAGGCGGTGATTTCGCTCTCGTGAATGCCTTGAATACGTGCGCAAGTAAATAACTGTGACAAAACAACACGTTTGTTACGTTCAAATCGCGTCAAGTCCTTGGGTATTTTGTCTTCAGGGAGGCTTTCAATGGTTGCCCATATGGCGGCAGCGAGCAGGCTGGAATCGGGGTCGGTTTTTTGATCTTCGCGCATATATAACCACGCGTGGGCATTGTATAAGCCTTCGACATTTTGGGTGATGGCCAGCATGAGCCAGATGGCTTGCCACATGGTTTCGCGTTGATTTTGCAGGCGGGCGATTTGGAATAGAGTTTGCGCAAGTTCTGCCACCATACCGGCCTGCGCCAATACATCTAATGCTTCGCGCCGTAAGCTCGTTTCCAGTTCGTTGTTTTCGCCTTCTCGTGCAAGGTCGGCAAGTTGCAGCAGGGTGCGCGCGGTGTGTTCGTTTAAGGTGTTCGCTGCTTCCGGCGCGCGCGTGACGCTGAGAATGTCAAGCAAGTGGTCACTCGCTTGTAAGGCGTCCCCTAGTTCGTGTGTTGCTTTGGCAAGTTGGGTTTTAAGGCGAATGTAAGCATCCATGTCGTGATGCGCCAAGCTAAGTGCGGCGGCGCGCTCTAAGCTTTGAATGGCGCGTAGATGCTGGTTTTGGCTTTGCTGGATGAGGGCAAGGTGCTCCAGCATGTCGCTTTGCATGGCGGCGCTTTCGGCATCGTTTGCGTTTCCAAGTTGCTGCAAAGCCTGTTCCAGATGGTTCATGGCTTGTTTGCTGTCTCCAAGAGCATGTTCACTCAAGGCGAGGGTGTGCAGCAAAGCGGCATCCGTGCCTAATTGCAAGGCGTGTTCGGCAATCTCACGCGCTTCGCCGTGGCGTTGTTTATTGAGTAGCATAAAACTCAAATAATCCGCAATTTCAAATACTTGGGCGAGGCTCTCTGCGGTGTTGGAGTGGTTGGTATGTTGGGCGAGAGCATGGCTTAAAAGCGTGCGTTGTGCGGCTTCGTCCAATTTGCCATTGCGCAGTGCATCGAGATTCAGGACGGGTTGAGTTGGGGGTGTTTGTAGCATGGGCATTGTGTGTGGGGTTAAGTGAAGCCGTGGTTAAAGGGGGCTGGGGGCTTGGAAACCCTGCGAGTGTCCATAGTTTAACGCGCTGTCCGTCGCGCCGCATGGTAGCATCATGTATCTTTTAAGCCTGTTCATCAGGGCAGGTTCTTAACATCTTTAGGACTTACGCAAAAGTGTTCCAGCAAGGCAAAGCGCCGAAGACAGTGCAACGCAAGTACGGCGAGGTGTTTTAACGCCGCTGGGGCGGTTTTGCGTAAGTCCTAATCTAATTATCGAGAGCCTTATTTAATGAATACTATTCCAGAACATCATTCCGCCTTTGTATTTAAGCGTCGCCAGTGGATTGAGGCCTTAAAGCTGCATGTGGATGAGTTTGAACATCCGGCAACGGGGGCGCGGCATTTTCATTTGGCCGCCAAGGACGATAACAATGTGTTTCTCGTCGGTTTGCGTACCGTGCCGCAAGACTCGACGGGCGTGGCGCATATTTTGGAACATACGGTGTTATGTGGCAGTGAGCGTTTTCCTGTGCGTGACCCGTTTTTTATGATGACCCGGCGCTCGTTGAATACCTTTATGAATGCGTTTACCTCCAGCGATTGGACGGCGTATCCCTTTGCCAGTCAAAACAAAAAAGACTTTTTTAATTTGCTGGACGTGTATTTGGATGCGGTATTTTTTGCGCGTCTGGATGCCTTGGACTTCGCCCAGGAAGGCCATCGGGTGGAGTTTGCCGAGGCTGATAATCCTGAGAGCGACTTGGTATTCAAGGGCGTGGTTTTTAATGAAATGAAAGGCGCGATGAGTAATCCGGTGAGTGTGCTTTGGCAGTCGATGACTAAGCATGTCTATCCAAGCGTGACCTATCACCACAATAGCGGCGGCGATCCTGAGGCGATTCCTGATTTAACGCATGAGCAATTAGTGGCGTTTTACAAGCGCCATTATCACCCCTCGAATGCGGTGTTTATGACCTATGGGGATATGTCGCTGCTTGAGGTGCAAAGCATGATGCACGCGCGCGCTTTGTCGCGTTTTGAGCGGATTGATCCGCATACTTCGGTGCCTGCCGAGCAGCGTTTTGTTGCGCCGCAGGCGGTAAGCGAGCCGTATGCCGCTGAGGCGGATAGCGAGGGCGGTACAGCGGATAAAACGCACGTCGTGGTGGGTTGGTTGTTGGGCGAAAACACTGATCTTGAAGGGGTTTTGGAGGCGCAGTTGCTCTCTGGCGTGTTGTTGTCCAATAGCGCGTCGCCGCTGATGTTGGCGTTGGAGACCACCAAGCTTGGCAATGCGCCATCGCCCTTGTGTGGTTTGGAGGATTCGCAGCGTGAGATGCTGTTTGCCGCCGGAGTAGAAGGCTCCAATCCAGAACAGGCGGGTGCAGTGGAGCAGATGATTTTGGATGTGCTACAGACTGTCGCCCAAAATGGCGTGCCGCTAGACATGGTGGAAGCCGTGCTGCATCAGTTGGAGTTGTCGCAGCGTGAAATTACCGGTAGCTCGTATCCGTATGGTTTACAACTGATTTTGCACGCGCTGCCTGCGGCGATTCATGACGGCGATCCGGTGGCTTTGCTTGATTTAGAGCCTGTTTTGGCGGGCTTGCGCGAACGGGTGCAAAACCCAGATTACATTAAAGGCTTGGTGCGCCGCTTGTTGTTGGATAACCCGCACCGCGTGCGTTTGGCCTTGGTGCCGGATACCGAGCTTGCGGCGCGCAAAGTGGCGGCGGAAGTTGAGCGTCTGGCGCAAATGAAGGCTGCCATGTCGGATGCCGACAAGCAGGCCGTGGTGGCGCAAGCGCAGGCGCTGTTGGTACGCCAAGCGCAGCAGGACGACCCAAACATTTTGCCCGCTGTGACCCGCGCCGATATTCCGGCCACGCTGCACATACCGACGGCGCATCATATTGATGCCGCGCCGCGCCGAAGCACGTGGTTTGATGCCAGTACCAATGGGCTGGTGTATAACCAAGTGGTCATGCCTTTGCCTGCGTTATCGGACGATGAGCTTGCGCTGTTGCCTTATGTGACGGGCATGTTGAGCGAGCTGGGCGCGGGGGGGCATGATTATTTGTCCATGCAGCAGCGTCAATCGGCAGTGACGGGCGGGATTCATGCGTATGCTTCGGTGCGCGCCTTGGTGGATAACGAGCAGCACACCCATGCGCATTGGGTGCTGTCGGGCAAGGCGTTGGTGCGCAATGGCGCGGCGCTGCAAGAGTTGATGCGCGAGACCTTAGAGAGCGCACGTTTTGATGAATTGCCACGCTTACGCGAATTGGTGGCGCAAACCCGTGCCGGACGTGAGCAGGGCGTAACCTCGGCGGGGCATAGCCATGCCATGAGCATTGCTGCATCGGGCTTGTCGCCGTCGGCGGCGTTGTCGCACGCTTGGGGTGGGCTGCTTGGTTTGCAGCAGCTTAAAACGCTTGATGATAGTCTGGACGATGAGGCGCAGTTGGCTGAATTTGGCGCACGCTTGGGCGCACTGCACCACAAAATCATCCAAGTTCCGCGTGAATGGTTGTTTGTGGCCGAAGCGCGCAATTTTGACGAATTGGCAGCGGCACAAGCAGCCACATGGGGCGAATCTGCGGGGCCAGCCGCATGGGATATGGCCTTACCTGCGACGCGCAGCACCACTCGCGAGGCCTGGCTGGCCAACACTCAAGTGCATTTCTGTGCTAAGGCTTATGCCGCCGTGCCACTCGATCATGCCGACGCGGGTGCGTTGTCCTTGCTGGGTGCGTATTTGCGCAATGGTTATCTGCATCGCGCCATTCGTGAACAAGGCGGCGCGTATGGCGGCGGCGCAAGCTACGATGCCGAATCGGCAAGCTTCCGCTTCTATTCCTACCGCGACCCGCGTTTGACAGAAACGCTCAAAGACTTCGACCGCGCGCTGGATTGGCTGCATGGTGATGGTCATAGTGCGCAAGCGCTTGAAGAGGCGCTGTTGTCAGTCATTTCCAGCATCGACAAACCTAGTTCGCCCGCAGGCGAGGCGAAAAAGGCCTATTACAGCGCGCTGCACGGGGTTACGCCCGAGCGCCGCATGGCCTATCGTGCGCGTTTGCTTGATGTCACGCTGGATGATTTACGCCGTGTGGCGAGTGCGTATCTGCAGCCGGAGGCGGCGAGCATCGGCGTCGTGACTCATGCGGGTGCGCGTGCGGAAGTTGAGGCCTTGGGCTTGGCGATTAAACAGGTTTAAGTTTCTCGTTTGATTGCTGATACAAAAAGCCCGGAAAAATCCGGGCTTTTTTGTGGGTATCAAATGAAGAATGCTATTTGGTTTTACCGCTTAGCATATCGAAATAACCCGCCATGCCGCCTTTAAGAAAGTAGTATTCCTTCACGCCCTGATCTTCAAGCAGGTATTGCAGCGGTTTGACCTGAAGCCCAGTGGCATCATAAAAATACATCGGTTGATTGGTTTCCTTGGCAGATGCGATAGCCTTCTTTAGCTTGGCAATATCAAGGCCGGTGCGATAGTCGCGTCCGGGAAATAGGGAAATGCCTTCCACTTGGAAGCTATCACGTACATCAATCACGATGGCAGCTGGTTGAGCTTGCGCTTTACTCAAGAAATCATTGGGAGAGAGCGCGTGTGCATCGAATTGGGCGTCACCAATTAAGGCCTTGGGATCCAGAGGTTTGTCGAGCAAAAGCGTGAGATCTGGATAAGCCTTAGCCCAATCCGCAATCCCGCCGTCGTAGGAGAGGGTATTGCTTGTGCCTGCTTTGGTCATCACCATGGCGGCTTCATAGGATTTAGCGCAGCGATGGCCGTTGCAATAAAACACCAAAGGCTTGCCGGTATCTTTTGCGGCTTGTTTGGCTTCCTCGACAAACTTTTTGCTAGAAAGCGGAAGGTTGATCGCCCCTTGAATGTGCATGATGGAATACTCGAACGGCGAGCGCACATCCACAATCGTGTGCTCAGCCATTTTATCTTTCAGCGTACTGGTCTCGATGACTTTGATTTCAGGAAAGGTTTTGCGCAATGGAAACTTTTCCGCTTCCTCCGCGAAGGCGGGCGCACCGGAAATCAAAGAGCCAAAAACAAGTGAGGCAGTTAAAACCAGAAAACGGCGCTTGTGCATAGTCGTGGGCTCCTGCGGAATGATCGACGAGGTGTTCAATTGATTTGTTATCGCTACAGCCCTGTCGCTGGCTGCGGATAACTCTTTATATAGGATAGCGCCTGATGGATGATTTTGCTTTAAAAATCGCAGGGAGTTTTTATGCTTGTGTCAATGGAACCCATTGTTGTCGACCGGGTGTTGCAATGGTCGGGAAAGCGCTTGGGGACGCGTTAAATAAATTAGCGCTTTCTTAAATAGGACTTACGCAAAACTTGGATTTAGCCCCCTCTCCCCTCGCGGGAGAGGGTTGGGGCGAGAAATCATAGGCTTATGCCAGCTTCCCCACCCTCTCTCCAGCTGCCCCTCGCTATGCTCTCCCCCATCAAGGGGAGGGGGTGAAAACCTCATTCTGCGTAAGTCCTATTAAAAGGTGCACGCTTTGAGCTAAGGCGTGTGTTGAGTTTTATTTGCTTTGCGGTGTGGCAACATTGGAACCAAAGGCCTGCACGCGGGTGAGAATGGCTTTGGCCCAGCTTTGGTGGGTGCTGACTTCGCACATGCTGCCGCCGTGTTTGAAGACGGCGGGGCTGTGCGCGTGCAGGATGATGTGTGCGGCTTCGACGTCGGTGGGGCAGACGCGATAGTGGCTTTCAATCAGCGGGACTTGGTCGGGGTGGATGGCGGTTTTGCCAATCAAGCCGTGCAGAAGGTCTTCGTTGACTTCTTCGGATAATAGTTCGGGGCGATCCATGTGTTCGAACACGGGGGCGGTGAGGTGAAAGCCGTGGGGACGCATGGTGGTGACGAGGCGGGCGATAATGCCGCCTAAGGGCGTGCGGTAGATGGTGACGTGGCGCGGGCGACGGATGCCGAGCAGGGCGAGCAGATCGTTGCCGCCGATGCGTAGGGCGAGGATGCGCGGTTTGATGTGCGGCTCGCTGAGTTTTTTGCGCAACATGCGCATTTCACGCTCGCAAAACACTTCATGGGTCTCTAAGGTGGGCATGAGCAGGTGTTGAGTGTGGCGGATGGGTTCAAGATAGCTGTCGATGTTGTGGCGGGTGGCTTTGGGGATGACAAAGCCGTCGAGTTTATCGACACCGGGCATGGCCATGACCTGCTGCATGATGGCTTGGTTGCGCACGCGCACAAAGCGCAGGGTGGAGCTGTGCGCGGGCATTCTGGCAAGAGTGTAGCGGAGGTTGTCGAGTGCATCGTTAAGGTCGTGTTCGCTGACGGCATCTTCGGTGCAGAAGATGACGGAGCGCAGGAAGGGGAGTTTGCTGCCTTCGGCAATCAGCGCCAAATCAGGGTGGGTGCATGGCACATACAGCGAGGCACCGAGGCGTTCGGCAAGGTGGCGCTCGTTGGTTTGGGTTGGAATCATTTCATGGGGCTGCATGGCGGATGTCCTTAATAATGGCAATCGCTTGGTAGGGGCTGATGCTGGGGTCGATATGAGTCGGGATGTTTTTGTCGCTGGCGAGGCTGCGCATGTGTTGGGTGTTGTCATCGCTCTTGTGGCGCAGAATCAGTAGCTTGGGGGCGCGGCGCAGTAACACGCGAGTGGCTTCACCAATGCCGGGTTTGATGTGGTTGATGTGCTGGACGTTGTGGCGCTGCATGAGTTCGCTCATTAGGCTTTTGATGTGCTCTTTGCGTGCCGCATCGCTCGGATGGGGTTGATTTTTTAGGTATTCGGGATGCGCGTGAGCTTGTTTTTGCGCGCGCTGGCAAAGATCGTTCACATAGCGCAAGGAAATATCTTGGGCTTCAAGATGCTCGTAGTAAAGGCAGCCATGGAAGTCGTCGCCGCGAATGCTGTCATCAAGTATCGAGCGGCTAATGAGGCCGGAAATGGTGGCGTTGAGGATGCTGGAGGGGATGAGGTAGTCATCCTGCGTGGCGGCGTGGTGGGCGACACCGGCGAGATCGGCAATGACCCATAGGCTTGGGTCAATGGCGCTGTGATGGTCTTGGTTGTAGCGCATGATGGAATGGTGCAGCTCTTGGGTAATGACCCCTTTGCCTGTCCAGCCGTCGATAAAGGCGATGGATTCCGCACTGTGGCCTTGGGCGAGGATGTAATCGAGTGCGCGGGTGTCGATGCCTCGGTCGCGGATGATGGAGACGGAGTAGTGGGTGACGCTGCGCTGGAAGATGTTTTCGAGCAGGCGTTTGAGGATTACGCCGACGGGCGTTCCGGCGCGGGCAAGCGAGATCAGTGTGATGTGCCCGAGTTTGGAGGCATGTAGCTTGGCGGCGAGTTTGAGATGATCTAAGGCAGTGCGGTCGCCATTTTGCGCCCAAGCCTGTTCAAAAAGCTGCATGTAGGCGGCGGAGGGCTGCTGTTCAAGGGAAATCATTTCGCTGTAGTGTTTTTGGCCGCTTTGAATGAGCTGTTCTTTTTCGGCGACGTCAACCAAGGTGGCGTTGCACAGCGGTTTGAGTAAAAACGTGACATCGCTTGGATGGTAGCTGCCGTGGAACATATTAGAGCGCCTTGCTTAGGTTTTGCATGAGTTGGGCGTGCTTGGGAATGAGGGCGTAATCGCAAAGCTTGAGAAAGTCGGCATCGCTTTGGCTGTCGCCTGCGCCGAGGATGAGCAGTTCGGGCTGGCTTTGGCGGTAGTGCTCAATGACAAAACGCACAGCGTGGGCTTTATCCAAAGCTTTGGGCATGACGGTGAGGTTGTTGCCGTTGTGGTGCAGGGTAAGTTCAGGATAGGGCGCAAGCAAGGGGTGGAGCAGTTCGCTGCGTAAACGCGGCAGGCTTATGGCGTGCTGTTTGTCGCGGTCTTTGACGAGGACGTAGAAGGTTTGACCATAATCGCTAATCAGGCGGGCATGGAGGCCGGGGGCATGTTGCGCGGCATAGTCGTTGATTTGCTTATGAAATTCGGCAAGCACGGGAAGCCAAGGCTGCATGAGTGCGCGCATCTGTGCGCTCCAGTCGGGATGCGGCTGATTGGATGAATCGAGCAGGGTGCCGCCGTGATTAATAATGACCCAGTTCGGCGGCGGAATGTCGAGTTGGACGCGCTGGTAGCTTGCGTTGTGGCGGGCGGTGGTGGGGATGATGTCGATGCCTAAGGTGCGCATGAGCTTGAGAAATTGACGCTGCGGCGGGGTGGAAAAGCCGTGAGCCATACCGCTTTCAAGATAAGCCGTAGGTTCGAGTTCATGCGGTGCGCAGGCATGCTCACTCAGCCCTTTGGCTTGGGTTTGGAAGACGGTGTCGTCAAGATCAAGAAAGAGTAGGGTTTTCATGGTGGGCAGACGGAAGGCCAGTGGTGAGCGCAGGAGATGGGGTGTGCGCCAAGCTGTTCTGCCATGCGGCGTATGGCAGGGTTGGGGGCGGTTTCGTGCAGGATAAATGTCAGGCTATTCGCATCCGGTGCAGCGTTGTAAATAAAGTAAGCATCGCCTTGGCCGTAGGGGTCGTCGAGGCCTTGGGTGTGTTGAATGGGGCCAAATTCGAGGATGGGCGAGCGCGTGCTGGATTGGAGCGTGACGCTGCGCCCTTGCTGCTCAAGTTGGAGGGCAAGAAGATAAGGAATGTGCATAAATTCGCCCGTGCCGATAATGCGTATGGGGGTGGTGTCTGGATATTGGGCGAGGAGTGTGGCTATTTCATGAAGTAGGCCAGGCGGCAGGGTCAGCGGGCGTTCGATGCCGCAACGCCCGAGGTGCGCGAGGGGTTTGAGTTGGTCGTCGCGGTAGGGGGCGGGGGTGTCTGTTGCAGGTGGAGCCTGCCATGTTTTGGGGCTAAAACGCCATTCGGCACGCGCCGCGCTGATGTGGGTGGTGGGCAGGCTCAAGGCTTGATTGAACGCAGTGGTGGCGGTCTGCCCCATAAAATCCGTGAGGGTAACGATGTTGATGTGCTTAATAGATGGGCAATGCGGGCTTAGGGCGTGCCAAAGATTGAGAAAGGTTTTGCCAGTGCTCACTTCGTCATCCAGCAGAACGAGGGTTTGGGCGCGTCGCAGCGTTGCACGCATGGCAGGGTCGGCGGGCAGGTGTAGCACTTGGCTTGGGGCATGGCTATGGCCTTCTTCAAAGTTGAGCGCGGGTACATCATTAAGCGGATAGCGGGTGCTGTGGATGAAAAGCGCGTGCTGCTCAGGATGTTTGTTTGCCCAAGCTTCATACACGCCGTAGCTCAGGCTCACGCCGGTTTCTGCCATGCCGATAAACACCACGGGTGCCTGGTCAATGGCGTGGATTTTGGCGGCAAGATGCTGATGGATGTCCAGCATTTGACTGGGCTTGGCGGGCAAGTGTTTGCCGAGTACGGTGCTGACAAACAGAAAGCCGCGCTTTAAGTTATTGCGCGCGCCAAAGCAACACAGCGAAGCTAAAGCGTGCGTGTTTGCAGGCGCTTCGCGCACTTCAAGTGTGCCGCTAGGGAGTTCAATTGTCTGCCAATTCATGCTGATGGGGTTCACTATGCGGCGCGGAATAGGGTTTCCCGCGCGGGGGCGTTAAAGCGCAAGCGCGCAGGGCTGCATGGTTTGGTGGATGTGTAGGCCATACGAATGCTGTTCAGCGGGCAGGCTATGGGCGCGAAGAAGTGCTTGATCCTCTGGCGCGAGGGCACGCAACACGGCCTCAAAGGGTAGGTTAATACCGCTTGCGCACGCCACCGGCGAGCCACCCGAGGGTCGGGCATTGATTTCTAACACACGAATGCCATGCTCACCACGGCGGAATTGGATATTGAACAAGCCATTGAGTTTAAATTGGCGGGTTAAAATATCCGTCATGCGTGCAATATCGGGATGATTATCAATGTATTGCGGTGTGCTTAATTCATTCGATTTACGGCGTTGAATGGCGTAAATCAGTTCGCCATCGTCCGCTACACAATCGACACTCCATTCCTCGCCCGCGAGATATTCCATGAGAATCAAGCTCGGCTTAAATTCAAGCTTCGCCTGCATGGCGCGGGTCAGTTCATGCAGATTGAGCATTTGTTCTTGACCGGCAAGAATATGATCTAGAGCATCATGCGTTTCGTCAATCATGCGAAAACCTAGACCAAATACCGATACCGAAGGTTTTAAGCATAGCATTGTGTGGCGCTGTTTAAGCTCTGCATAAGCCGCTTGAAACGCCTCGATATTATTTATCTCGACCGTTTCGGCAGTAGGTGTTTGGGTTTGATCAACCGCCGCACTAAACGCCGCTTTGTTATCCAATAAGATTAAGGTTTCGACATCGGCACAAAGTAAAACCCGTGTACCGATGGCGTGAAATTCATGCAGGCGACGGGCAATGTTGATTGCCGCTTTGCCGGGCACGAACAAAGTAACCTGTTGTTCGGCGCAAAACTGCAAACACCAATCCACATACGCCTGGCCACTGAGTTCAGGTTCAACAAACCAAATATCCGCCGCCAAGCGAGCCATGGCGGTATTTACAGAATGCGACGCAAGGAGCGTCAAGTTTTGCCCCTTATCACCCTCGCGGATTAAATCCAGCAGATTACGGGTGACGGAGAAACTTTTGTTGAACCAGATTTTTAGAGGCATGTAAGCGTTTTATAGTTGCGGGATAATAAGCGGAACCAAGTCATCAAAGGTCGCGCCACGGCTATTTTCACCAATGGCGTGCATTTTCCATGCGCCGTTGTGGCGATAAAGTTTGGCCATAATTTGTGCGGTATGTGCGCCTTGGCCGCTTAAGTTATAACGCGCAATCTCTTGATTATTGCTTTGGTCAATCAGGCGGCAATAGGCGTTTTCGACGTGTTGGAAACTCTGGCCAGTAAAACTATTCACCGTGAAAACCAAGGCGGTGACATTCTCCGGCACGCGGCTTAAATCCACGCTAATGGTTTCATCGTCGCCATCGCCCGCGCCAGTGCGGTTATCGCCGGAGTGCACAATACTGCCATCTTTGGATTTTAGTTGGCGAAACCAAACCACATCGGCAACTTGTTGCCCGGCAAACATAATGCAGGTGGCATCAAGATCAATTTCCGCACTGCCGCCGCCAAAGCCAAACATGCCCTTGGTTTTGACGCCATCCCAACCCAAGCCCATGGCGACGCGGGTCAGCACTTGGCCGCCTTCTTTGCTGAGGGAGATTTTCTGGCCTTTTTCGAGATTAATGCTCATGGTTATTTTCCTAGGGTTAAAAAATTAAAGGTCAAAGTTTTTTGGATTAAGACCCAGTTCATGACAAATCGTGGTTACCGCTTGGCGCTCGTGCTCGTCAAAGTTGCCATCCGAACCACCAATCGCAATGCACACGCGCACCAATAATTGCGCTTGATCGGGTTTATTTTTCATTTTAACAATCGCGGCTAATGCCTCACCGCGTCCGATACCATGATCAAACTCGAATTTACCGATGTATTTTTCAAAGGTTTTAATCACGTCGTCCGTGTCAAAAACCTTTAATGTTTCCGATTGCTTGATAAAGCCAAGCATTTTTTGTTTTTCGGCACTTGAAGCACTGCCGTCGGCATAGGCGACCAGCGCGCAGCCGGCCACAATGCCTTCCATCATGTCTTTGTTGCGGAATTTGCCGATTTCGGTCTGCATATTGGTGGTTTGCTGTTTAATCCAGTTCATTACGGACATGGTTGTAGCCTCATAAGGGTTAAAGTTTGAGATTTATAAAAGGCGATAAAGGTCGCCGGTTTAGTTCGATTTGGCAGCCGCCCAGCGTAAGAAATTCTCCCGATTACGTGAACAAACTAAGACTTTCCCGCCTCCAGAAAAGCGCAAAATCACGCCTTCACCTGAGGTGGCGGCATTCACCACCCCGCTTAAAAAGCCCGTCTTGGATGTCGCCATGCCAAGCGTATAACGCAAGTTAGCATCCCAAGCGATCACATGCCCGTTGTCGATGACCACTTCTTTGCCTTCAACCACTTCCAGCGTGAAGATGGAGCCAAAACCTGAGACGACAAGCTGTCCCTGCCCGCTGCTCGTCATGACCACAAAACCACCGCTGCTGGCAAAGAGCGCGTTGCCAATGCTCTGCATTTTGACCTTCATTTCAACGCCCGAGGTGGCGGCAACAAAAGCGCCATCGGCGAGAATGTATTGGTTTTGACCGATGTCTAAAATTTCAATCGCCCCGGGCAGGGTGGGCGCGAGCAGGCAGTCACCGCCTCCTTTTACCGCTTCAATATGTTGCTGGAAGAAGTTTTCACCGTTGGCGAACTGGCGCAACAGCGCGGAACCAAGCCCGCCGGTCATGCGCCCCTTGAGTTCAAGGTTGGACTCCATCATCACCATGGCATCCGATTCACAATAAATTTTGTCGCCCTGCTGCATCGAAACGTGCAGAAAAGGATCATCATCGCCAAGGACGCTGAAAGTGGTCATGGTGTTTGAACCTCATCAATGGGTTATTCAAGCAGACCTAATTGTCGTGCCTTGGGAATCCATTCTTTGTATTCGGCAAGAAGCAGGTCATACAAGCCTTCGTCCGTTTCCTGATCGGGCGCTTCCACGGAAAAGAAGTTAGCGTTGTCGATAAAGCGATGATTCATCGTGTCGAGCTTTTCTAAGAATGAGAAATCCGTTTCGGTGAGTTTTTGCCAGAAACCTTTTTTGGTCGATTTATTGGATTTTCCAATGCCCATGAACTGCCAGAAAATCGGCTCATAACTGGCTTCAGCGATTTGGCGCTCGGTAAAACTTTCGTTGGAGGTTTGGCCGTCGGTGAGAAACATCACATACACGGGCAAACGGTCTTTCTGCGGTTGACGTTGCGCGGCCGTGCTTTTGGGAAAGTAATGGCGGCGAATCATGGCAATGGCTTTGCCATAATCGGTGCCGCCTTCAAGGGGGTATTCCTTGGTGATGCGTTCGATATAGCCGCGTGAATTGGCAAGCTGCATGGGTGCGGGCTGGTGCGCGTGTTCGCCAAATAGAAACACATCCAATTCACCGTCGTCGTCAAATCGCGCGGCGAGGGCGAGGATGCGGTTGGTGAATTCTGCAATTTTTCCAGAGGAATACAGTTTGTGCATCGAGCCGGAAATATCGAGGCATAGCGCAACCCGCGCCCGGTGTTGTGCTAGCCCAGCCTTATCGAGCGAGATGCCGACTTTTTTGACAAGGCTAACAAGATGCGGCGCTTCTTTTTCTACGCGTTTTTCTAGCGATACACGAGCCACATTGTCCGCCGATTGCGCGGGTGAGGCGGGCGCAGGAGCAAGGGCAGTCGGAGCAGGCTTAGACGCTTCGTCCGCTACTTCGCCGCCAAAATGCTTGACTAGGGCAGCAAGGCCGCCATTGAAGCCTTGTCCGGTAGCAGATACGCGCCAGATGCCATCTTTGCGGTAGATTTCCAGCAGCATCACAGCACGTTCTTGGTCGAAGTCTTGACCGGTGAGGGCGAAGGTGGCGGCGGCGTTGCCGTTGGCGTGTAAAACGACTTGCCCGCGCTGGAGTTGGCGCATGGTGGCGTTGCCCTCAACGGCCGCTGTAAAGACCAAGCGCTCAATGCTTGCGGGCAATGAATCAAGAATAAGGTCAAACCCAACCGCGCCTTGCGCAGCTGAATTTGAAAGCGCGACGTTGCCACAGGGGCTACGCGGCTGGTTGTAGAAAACCATGTAGCGTTCATCGGACAACGTGCCTTGGGCATCCAGCCCAAAACAGGCAACATCGGCGTTCAGGCCGTGGAGTTCAACATCCACTCGCAAGCGGGTTGCGGGTGTGATGTCGCTGAGTTTTAGGCGTTGTCCACGATTGAGCTGCATGATTTTATCTTTTGTTTAAGGTTGTTTGATCAGCCGACAGATACGCCAAAGTGGGTCGCAAGAGGTGCCAATCCACCTGCAAAGCCTTGACCGACGGCCTTGAACTTCCAATCGGTACCATGGCGATAGAGTTCGCCGAAGATCATGGCCGTTTCGGTGGAGCCATCTTCAGACAAATCAAAGCGGGCAATTTCAACGTCACCGTTGGCATTGAGACAGCGGATATAGGCTTTGGACACCATGCCAAAGTTTTGCTTGCGTGCTGCTGCGTCATGGATGGTGACGGTAAAGGCGATTTTGTCGATTTCTGCTGGAACTTTGGCGAGCTCAACGCTGATGACTTCGTCGTCACCATCGCCTGCGCCAGTACGGTTGTCACCGAGGTGGTTGACCGAGCCGCAGCTTGAGGTTTTGTTGTTATAGAAAATAAACCCGTTGTCGCTTTGCACCTTGCCATCGGCTTTGAGCATGAATGCGCTTGCATCCAAATCGAACTCTGCGCCATCGGTGGCGCGGGTATCCCAACCTAAGCCCAGTTTAACCGTGGTCAGGCCGGGGGCTTCTTTACTCAAACTGACGTTGCCGCCTTTGCTTAAACTAATCGCCATGTGAATCTCCTCGTAGGTAGGTGGTTGCGTGCCCGTATGCTTGGGCAGGGTTTAAGTTTTGGGTGAAAAACACGATTACAAGCGCGCATGACGCAGATCATGACTCCGATGGAGTCATGGTTGAATGTAACGTGTTTTCGGCTATTTGGCATCCGCGTTCAGGCGGTTGTGTTTGACTGACGACATAAAGGCCACAGCAATAAAGGCGATACCAATTAGCCCGGTAATTACTTCGGGAATATGGAACTTGACCGAGGCAATCATGATGAGCGCCAAAGCACCAATGGCATAGTGCGCGCCGTGCTCAAGATAGATGTACTGGCTCAGCGTGCCTTTTTCTACCAAATAAATCGTCATGGCACGCACAAACCACGCGCCGACACCCAAGCCAATCATAATGATGACAATGTCTTTGGTAATTGCAAACGCGCCAATCACGCCATCGAACGAGAACGAAGCATCGAGCACTTCAAGGTACAAAAACGCGCCAATGCTGCCGCGCTTGACGATTTTTCCAATAACCGGATCTTCTTCCTCTTCTTTTTCCAAAAAGCTGGAAATAAAGTCCACCAGAAGATAGGTGAGAATGCCCCATGTGCCGGCAATCATTACGGCAAATTTGTGGTTATCTTCCACAAAGCTTACCGCGGTCACCAAGGTTAACAAGGCAATAAGCACCGAAACCGCATTGACGCGCCCAAGTAAGCCTGCTTTTTCTTCAATCCAATGCAGCCAGTGGATGTCTTTGTCTTCATCAAGAAAGTAATTCAAAAACACGAGCATCAAGAACATGCCACCAAAAGCCGAAATTTCGGCGTGGTGTTCGAGTACGCGGCCGGAATACTCATCGGGGCGTTCAATCGCCATTGTCCATACGTCCATCAAACCGATGTCCGCCGTCACGCTGACGATCAGTAACGGGAAGAGCAGGCGCATACCAAAGACCGCCACCAGCATCCCCACGGTCAAGAACATGACCTGCCAAAAACGATCCCATGTTTTCAGGATGGAGGCATTCACCACCGCATTGTCAAACGACAAGGACACCTCCATCACAATCAAAATGCTGGTGATCATGATGGCGGTCAGTGCGCCCGCCCAGCCGCTGGTGTTAAATCCCCACCATGCGGCAAGGCCAAGCCCTACAAGAGTAATTACAAAAGAAACTCCAAAATGCTTCAACATGCCAAGAACCCAAAGTTAAAAATGATGGTGAAGCCTACCATGATCTCGTTTTACGGCGTATTACGGCGCAAATAAACGGTCTAGTGGCGCTCTTGTAGCCCGGGTGCCAACCCGGGGCAGGCTGAGCAATGGGCACGACCGCCCCGGATTTTCGCTTTGCCTTATCTAGGCTTGAAAGATCGTAAGCAGGCCTTTAGGGCGAGGGCGTGCGTTGACCGCGTTTTTTTAGGTAAAGCATCACATACACCCGCCAGAAGGCACGAACGCCCCAATAGCCTAAAATCCCCCCCGCGATGGAAAGCATAAAATGTCCGACAATAAGGGGCAGGCCGATAGAGGAGAGGTTGTCCCAAATCCAACGCCATTCAAAGTGTTCGGGTAGAGCTTTGAAGTCGCCGGGTACAATTAAACTGCCTAACCAGTAAGCCGAGAGCTCAATCGGCACCATGGTGAGCGGATTGGTAATAAAAACCATCAACACGGCAATCGGTAGGTTGGCACGCAACCAAATGGCCAAAATGGCGGCAATTGGGCTTTGGAAAGGAATCGGCAAAAAAGCGGCAAACAACCCCGCACTAAAGGCGCGCGCCACCGAGTGGCGGTTGAAATGCCACAGGTTGGGGTCGTGCAGAATATGGGCAAAGCGCTGGAAGAATTTATTGTCACGCAGCGTGTCGGGGTGCGGTGCCAGCCGACGAAACAGTTTTTTGGGCATGGTGGGGTCTCAGTAATTCTGGCGTTTATACGCGGGCACTATGAAAGCTGCAATCACGCTCCGGCGGATTCGGCAAAACCAAAGGCCAGCGCGCGCAGTTTGGTCAATTCATCACGCAAGCGCGCAGCTTCTTCAAATTCAAGATTGCGTGATTTGGCATACATCTCTTGCTCTAGTTTTTTGATTTTCTTGGCCGCGATGTCCGGCGAAATGCTTGCGCCATAATCATTATCCACGCTGCTTGAACGCGCCCCCGGACGCGAACCAGGAATGCGGGCGTATCCCGTGTCTAGAATGTCGGCAATATTTTTGTGGATGCCTTGCGGAGTGATGCCGTGTTCAAGGTTAAAGGCGATTTGCTTGGCTCGGCGGCGTTCGGTTTCATCCATGGCTTTTTGCATCGAGGCAGTGATGCGGTCGGCGTACAAAATCGCTTTGCCGTTAACATTCCGCGCTGCCCGCCCAATGGTTTGAATCAATGAGCGCTCAGAGCGCAAAAAGCCCTCTTTATCCGCATCCAAAATCGCCACCAAGGATACTTCGGGAATATCCAAGCCTTCGCGCAAAAGATTAATGCCGACAAGCACATCAAACATCCCCAAACGCAGGTCGCGGATAATTTCCACGCGCTCTACCGTGTCGATGCCGGAGTGCAAATAACGCACCTTCACCCCATGATCGTGCAGATAATCGGTCAAATCTTCCGACATGCGTTTGGTGAGCGTGGTGACTAAAACACGCTCGCCTTTTTCCACGCGCAGGTTGATTTCGGACAACACATCATCAACTTGCGTGGCGACGGGACGCACCTCAAGCTGTGGATCGACAAGCCCGGTCGGGCGAACCACCTGCTCGACGACTTGCCCGCTATGCTCCGCCTCATAGGTCGAGGGCGTGGCAGATACAAAAATAGTCTGCGGCATAATGCTTTCGAACTCATCAAAACGCAGCGGACGATTATCCAAGGCCGATGGCAGGCGAAAGCCGTAATTCACCAGGTTTTCCTTGCGCGAACGATCGCCTTTGTACATCGCGCCCACTTGCGGCACGGTGACATGTGACTCATCAATAACAAGCAAAGCATCTCGCGGGATATAGTCGTATAAACACGGCGGCGGCAAGCCAGGGTCGCGCCCCGACAGATAGCGCGAATAATTTTCGATGCCGCTGCAATAGCCAAGCTCAGCCATCATTTCTAAGTCAAATTGCACTCGTTGTTCCAAACGTTGCGCTTCAACCAAGCGGTCGGCTTCGCGCAGCTCAATCAGGCGCTCTTTTAGCTCAATCTTGATTTCTTCCATTGCCTTGAACACGCGCTCTTTGGGCGTAACAAAATGCGAAGAAGGATAGACGGTGTAACGCGGCACGCGGTGCAACACTTCGCCAGTCAACGGGTCGAATAACGTGATTTGTTCGATTTCGTCATCAAACAATTCGATGCGTACCGCCTCGTTGTCGCTTTCCGCCGGGTGAATATCAATCACATCCCCACGCACGCGAAACGTGCCGCGCCGAAAATCAATGTCATTGCGCTTGTACTGCATATCGGACAAGCGCCGCAAAATGGCGCGCTGATCCATCCGGTCGCCCTTTTTTAGATGCAACACCATCGCCAATACCGCTTGCGGATCGCCCAAGCCGTAAATCGAAGACACCGTGGCGACGATAATTACATCCTTGCGCTCGAACAGGGCTTTGGTCGCCGACAAACGCATCTGTTCGATATGCTCATTCACCGCCGAATCTTTTTCGATAAATGTATCCGAGGCGGCAACATAGGCTTCAGGCTGGTAATAGTCGAAGTACGACACAAAGTATTCGACGGCGTTTTCGGGAAAAAAACTCTTCATTTCGCCATACAACTGCGCCGCCAGCGTCTTGTTATGCACCAGCACCAAGGTTGGGCGCTGCACCTGTTGAATCACATTGGCTATGGTGAAGGTCTTGCCCGAGCCGGTCACGCCCAGCAGCGTTTGCCCCGCAAGACCGGCGTTAAGTCCTTCCACAAGCTGAGCAATCGCCGTGGGCTGGTCGCCTGCGGGAGCGTAATCGGAAACGAGTTTGAACATCTTTGGGTGTGCGGTGTCGGACATGTGGGTCAGGTTACGTTAAAATGCAAAAATAAAGTCTTGTAACATTTATTTGAGGTTGTCGTTCTTGGACATTCATCTGTCACACCGGGTTCAACGGATTAAACCATCGCCTACGCTGGCTGTGTCAGCGCTTGCAGCCAAGCTCAAAGCCGAAGGCCGCGATATTATCAGCCTTGGCACCGGCGAGCCGGATTTTGATACGCCCTTGCATATCCGCGAGGCGGCGATTGAGGCCATTCAAAAGGGCTTTACCCGCTACACCCAAGTGGACGGCATCCCCTCGTTGAAAAAAGCGATTATCGAAAAATTCAAGCGCGACAATGGCTTGGATTACGCGCCGAACCAGATTTTGGTTTCTGTCGGTGGCAAACAGAGCTTTTACAATCTTGTCATGTCGCTACTTGATAGCGACGATGAAGTCATCATTCCCGCACCGTATTGGGTGTCCTACCCCGATATGGTGCTGCTCGCGGATGGCAAGCCGGTCATCGTCGAATGCCAACAGGCGCAAGGCTTCAAACTCACCCCCGCGCAACTCGAAGCCGCGATTACTGTACGCACCAAGCTATTTGTCATCAACAGCCCCTCCAATCCAACGGGCGTGGCTTACACCCGCAAGGAGCTGGAAGCCTTGGGCGAAGTGTTACGCCGCCATCCGCATGTGCTGATTGCTACCGATGATATGTACGAAAAAATCCTCTGGGCAGATGAAACCTTCTGCAACATCGTCATGGCCTGTCCGGATTTATATGAGCGCACCATCGTGCTCAACGGCGTATCCAAAGCCTACGCCATGACCGGCTGGCGTATCGGCTACGCGGCAGGCTCAGTCAAACTCATCAACGCCATGGCCAATGTGCAATCGCAAAGCACCTCGAATCCAACGTCCATCTCGCAGGTTGCCGCGCAAGCTGCACTAGAAGGCGGCGATGCCTGCATTATGCCGATGATCGAGGCGTTCAAATCGAGGCATGACTTTGTCGTCGCGGCCTTGAATGCGCTACCTGGTGTGTCCTGCTTACCGAGCCAAGGCGCGTTTTACGGCTTCCCTGATATGCGCGCCGCCATGCAGCGTATGGGGCTAAAAGACGACATCGAACTCTCCAACAAACTGCTTTACGACGCAGGCGTGGCCGTCGTCCCCGGCTCGGCCTTCGGTGCGCCAGGGCATGTACGCTTGTCCTACGCCACGTCCATGACCCAACTCGAAGAAGCCATGCGCCGCTTTGCCAGTGCTCTAGATAGTGTCGTCACAAGATATAATAAACGGTAGACATCGTAACAACCCCAAAATCAAATGCCAGAAGCCACTCATCGACACGATATATCAGACAGACATTGGGAGCTGCTCGAACCGCATTT
>JBFXGB010000029.1:0-22214 GCA_050178405.1 Halothiobacillaceae bacterium | reverse complement strand
CATGGCCGCCCACCCAGGCCAGCACTTGGACTCCGACCGCGACACCCTCGAACCCCGCTTGGTGGAAGCCGGCTTTACCACCGCAGAAATCCGTAAAGCCTTTGGTTGGATGGACACCCTATGGCAACGCCGCAGCCTAGCCCCCTCGGCGTTGCAGCATGGACGCAATCCAGCTCCGCTCGATGAATCTCGCGACGAAAGTATGCTGGTGCACCCCGCCATTGTGCCAAGCATGCGCATTTATGTGGGTGAAGAGCTCACTCGCCTTGATACCGATTGTCGAGGCTTTCTGTTGTTTCTCGAAAGCATGGGCATTTTAAGTCCTATCAATCGTGAGCTCGTCATCGAACGCGTGCTGGCCTTGCCGGAAGAAGAGCTGGATGTCGAGCGCCTTAAATGGCTGGTACTGCTCGTCCTGTTCACCCAACCCGGCGAAGAAGAAGCCTATGCGTGGATGGAAGAACTGATTTACGACAACCTCACCGGATACCTGCACTAATGAGCAAGCATCTTGTCGTCGTCGAATCGCCCGCCAAGGCCAAAACGATCAAAAAATACTTAGGTCATGACTTTGAAGTCGTCGCCTCCTACGGTCATGTGCGCGACTTAGTGCCCAAAGAAGGCGCAGTGGATCCTAAGCACGATTTTGCCATGCGCTACGAAATCATCGAGCGCAACGCCAAGCATGTCGATGCGATTAAAAAGCTGCTCGCCAAGGCCGACGATGTCTATCTCGCCCCCGACCCCGACCGCGAAGGCGAGGCGATTGCTTGGCATTTAGCCGAAATTTTGCGCGACGACCCAAAACTTGCGCACAAGCCGCTGCACCGCGTCACCTTTAACGAAATTACCCAGCGCGCCGTCAAAGAAGCCATCGCCGCGCCACGCGCCATTGCCATGGATTTGGTCAATGCGCAGCAAGCAAGGCGAGCACTGGATTATCTGGTGGGCTTTAACCTCTCCCCTCTTTTGTGGCGCAAAATTCAGCCTGGCCTATCGGCAGGGCGCGTACAAAGCCCAGCGCTGCGCCTGATTGTCGAGCGCGAAGAAGAAATCGAAGCCTTTATTGCCCGCGAGTATTGGACGCTAGAAGCGCGTGTTGCTCACGCGGGCGTGGCTTTTGCAGCACGCTTGAGCCAACTGGATGGCGACAAAGTCGAACAATTTTCGATTACCGACGAAACCCATGCCGAGCGCGCGCGCAACAAGCTGATTAAAGCCGCGGGCGGCAAGCTACTGGTCAAAACCATCGAACGCAAGCAGCGCAAACGCTACCCCGCGCCGCCGTTTACCACCTCCACTCTGCAGCAAGAAGCCGTGCGCAAACTTGGCTTTTCGGCCAAGCGCGCCATGAGCACCGCGCAGCAACTCTACGAAGGCATTGCCCTCGGCGAGCAAGGCAGTGTCGGCTTGATTACCTACATGCGTACCGACTCGGTGAACTTATCCGACGATGCCTTGCGTGATATTCGCAGCCTGATTCGCGAGCGTTTTGGCGACGATCATCTACCCGAAACGCCGACACGCTACAAAACCAAGGCCAAGAATGCCCAAGAAGCGCACGAAGCCATACGCCCCACCGTGGTAAAAAACACTCCTGAGCAAGTCAAGGCGTTTCTTACCAACGACCAATTCCGCCTGTATGAAATGATCTGGAAGCGCAGCGTCGCCTGCCAGATGATTCATGCCACCCTAGATACCGTGAGCGTCGATTTGGCGGCAGGCGATGTTGGCATATTCCGCGCCACCGGCTCCACTGTGCGTAACCCAGGCTTCATGCGTGTGTATCGTGAAGACATCGACGAACCAAGCGGGGACGACGACGAGCGCCGCCTGCCGCCGCTGGAAGAGGGCGAGATTATCCAGTTGGCGGATATTGCCGCCGACCAACACTTCACCGAGCCGCCCCCGCGCTACTCCGAAGCCAGTCTGGTAAAGACTTTGGAAGAGTACGGCATTGGCCGCCCTTCGACCTACGCCAGCATTATTTCCACCCTGCAAGACCGCGAATACGTGCTGCTGGATGCCAAGCGTTTCAAACCGACCGACACTGGGCGCATCGTTAGCCGCTTCTTGACCGACCATTTCACCCAATACGTCGATTTGGGCTTCACCGCCGCTCTGGAAGACCAGTTGGATGCCATTTCGCGCGGCGAAGAAGACTGGATTCCGGTCATGCACGGCTTCTGGAACCCGTTCCAAGCCCGTGTGGCCGATGTCGCCGAAAACGTCAGCCGTCAGGATGTAGCGCAAGCGCGAGAAATCGGCCTCGACCCCGCAAGCGGCAAACCCGTGTCGGTACGTTTGGGGCGCTTTGGCCCGTTCGCCCAAATTGGCACCAAGGAAGACGAAGACAAGCCGCGTTTTGCCTCCTTGCGTGCAGGACAAAGCATTGCCACCATCACCTTGGACGAGGCCCTGGCACTGTTCACCCTGCCGCGTGATTTGGGCGAAACCGCCGAGGGCGAGCCGATTAGCGTCAGCATTGGCCGCTTTGGGCCATATGTGAAATACGGCAAAAACTATGTGTCCTTAGCCAAAACCGACGACCCCTATACCGTAAGCTTGGAGCGTGCGCTGGAGCTTATCGAGGCTAAACAACTCGCCGAAGCCAACCGCGTCATTCAGGTTTTCGCCTCCGGCATTCAAATCTTAAACGGGCGCTACGGCCCCTACATTACTGATGGCATCAAAAACGCGCGCATTCCTAAAGATAGTGACCCGAAAAATTTAAGCGAGCTTGAGTGCATTGAGCTTCTTGCCAAGGCCAAAGCACCGCCGCCTAAAAAGGCCGCGGGCAAGGCCGCCGCCAAAAAGCCTGCTGCAAAAAAATCCACCACCACTGAAACGGCGGCGACCAAGACTGAAACCACCAAGGCCGCCCCAAAAAAAGCACCTGCCAAAAAGCCAGTAGCGACTTCGACTGAGGCAGGGGCAGCCAAAGCACCGCCCAAACCACGCGCCAGCCGCGCCAAAGCTGCCGCGCCGGATGGCGAGCCTGCCAGCGCACCCGCCACAGCCAAGCCCGCCCCTCGGCGCAAAAAGACCGAAACCTAAACGAACGCCGTGCTTATGCCTCCCGCGCCCTTTGATGACCGCTGCCTCCCTGCCTGGCAACTGCGTCGCGCAGCACGCTGGCTAAGGCAAGGCGGCATTGTCGCCTACCCGACCGAAGCGGTGTTTGGCTTAGGCTGCGACCCACAAAATAGCGCAGCCTTGCGTGCTCTTTTGGCGCTCAAACAACGCGCATGGCAAAAAGGGCTGATTTTGATTGCCGACGACGTTGTAGCGCTCTCGCCCTATCTTGTGTCGCAGCCTGAGCATATCCACGCTCGCGCACTCGCGCGCTGGCCAGGGGCAACCACTTGGCTCTGGCCTGCGCGCCCGCAGGTTTCGCCCCTCTTGCGCGGTGTGCATCAAACCTTGGCGGTACGCATTCCGGCGCATCCCGTGGCGCGCGCTTTGAGTCGCGCCTTCGGCCATGCGCTTGTTTCCACTAGCGCCAACCGCAGCGGCCAAAGTCCGGCGCGCAGTGCATTGGAAGTGCGGCGCAAACTGGGCGCGCGCACGTCGCTTTTGATTCTGCACGGCCAGGTCAACCGCCGCGCTCGCCCTAGTCAAATCCTGGATTTACATAGCGGCAAGGCCGTACGGAGTTAATGTCACCATGTTCAAGTCCGTTTCACTCACGCGTCGTGTGTTTCTTGCTCTCGCTTTGGCGCTATGCGGCAACGTGCCTCTTGCCGCCGCAGCACCTACCGCAGTCGCTCCCGTGCCATCAACGACAGCCATGACAACGCAAGCAGCATCCCCTGCGACCTCACCCGAGCTTGCATTGGCACAAAAACGCCTGCAAGAAGCCAAGCTGCGCATTCAAACCGCCAAAGACCTGCTAAAAAATGGTAGTGCGACGCTTGCCAGCATCAAAGAAAAATTGGATGCCCCGCTGGATGCCACACAAAATTTAGATGGCCTGGATGTTTCCACCCTAGAGACTTTGCGCCAACAGATTTTGACCGAGCTGCAAAATGCGCAAACCAACGTGCAAAACCTGCGCGATGCCGTCAGCCAAGCAGGCGCTGCGAACATCGCGCCGCCCGCGCCCGCGCCACCGAGCGCGGATGCAAACGCACCTGCCGCTCAACAAGCCCTCATTGCAGCGCAAGCCGCCGCAAGCGAAGCTGAAAACGAAGCCTATAACCTTGAAATTAGCAGCCAACCCATTGCGCTGCAGTTGGCACGCGCCCAGCTTGAATTGGCGCAAAAGCTGGAAAAAGCATTGCAAGATCGCCTGAGCGCCATTGATGCACGCCTTGAGTCCGAGCGCATCCTCGCAGCGCGAGCCACGCTGCAAGGCGCAACTTCCATTCAAATGTATGCCGCCTATCCTGCATTGCAAAAACTTGCAGAAAGCAATGAGAGCCTTGCGCAAACCCTGATTCAACTCACCGAACGCCTCACCAACCTGAACCAAGAGCGCGAGCAGATCACTGAAAAAACCGCCGCCATGAAAGAGGAAATGGACTCGCTCGTGCATCAGCTTGAACAATTCGGTTTTGGGCCGATTATGGGCAACCTGTTGCTAGAAAAAAGCGCCACCCTGCCGAGTGCCAACCGTCGACAGCGCCAGAGCCAAGACAACCGCGCCTTGCTCGAAACCCTGCAAAGCGTCGAGGTCAAGCTACGCCAAGAGCGCGAGGCTATGCGCGATTCCCCAGCACTCACCCAGCAATTACTCGATTCACTCGACACCAAGGATCAACAAACCATGCGCCCCGAGGTGGAAAAGTTGGTGGAGACTCGGCACACCATTTTTACCAGCATCGAGAATATTAAATCACCCATCCTGCAAGCCATTGCGAGCATCGAATACGCACTCAAGGCGCAGCAACACGTGGTCAAAGCTTATAAAACGTTTATTGCCCAAAACCTGCTTTGGTTGCCCAATGAACGCCCGGTATGGAGCCAGCCTCTTGCCAAGCATTGGAACGGCTTACTCGCCTCATTGACCGCACTGAATGTTAATGGCGTGCTAAGCGCTCTGCTCACTGCGCTACAAACCCACATCGCGCCCACCAGTCTTCTTATTTTTGTGTTGCTAGGCTTGCTTGCTTTGCGCAAAACGCTGCACGCACGCCTGCAAGCCGTGGTGGATAGCACCCATCGCCCCGATTTTCGCGTTTGGTCCAGTGCGCTGCACGCCATCCTACTCGCATTGCTACTGGCTTTACCCATACCGCTTGCGTTATGGAGCCTTGGCATGATGCTCAATACCTCGCCGCTGGCGCTGCATGGCATCGTGGGCAGTAACCTCGTCAGTGCCGCATGGGTGTGGCTAAATGCGAGCTTATTTTTAGTGTTGGTGCGCCCGAATGGGCTCGCTGAAACCATGTTTAACTGGAGCCCTCGTGCCCTCGTCGCGCTACGCTCGGCGTTTTATTTATTGATGTATGTGGCGATTCCACTGGATTTTATGGCATCCATCAGTCTTGAGCTTGCCAGTGCTTTGCGTAACGATGCTGGCGGTGGACAACTTTTGTTGATGCTCTTGTTGTTTGTATTGGCCTTTATTATCGGGCGTATGCTGCATCCCAACGGAGCATTTATGCGGCATTGGCGTGCGGAGCATCCAACCCATTGGTTAAGCCACTACAACCGCTTAACGTTTTTCTTGGCCATCGGTATGCCGCTGTTTTTTGCGCTAATGGCGGCAGGTGGCTACACCTACAGTGCCCGCGTGTTGACACAAACCTTTACTTCGTCGCTATGGCTGATGTTGGGGCTGATTTTAATTGGTGGCTGCGCCAAAATCAGTTTGCAACGTGCCTATCAGCATATAGCCCGCCTACGCAGGCAACGCGAACAGCAGAATAGCCAACAAAATACCGCAACCGCCGAGAGCGAAACCGATGCCCCGCCCAGTGTCGAAGAGGTGCGCGATTTGGATATTGGGCAAATCGCCGCCCAAAGCCGCAAACTGCTAAGTTTTAGCCTCTTGCTTGCCTTTGTTTTTGCGCTGTATTTTGTTTGGGCGCCGGTTTTGCCCGCGCTGACCTTGCTAGATAACGTCAACCTATGGAGCGTGAATCAAGTGGTCAATGGCGAAACGATAAGCAGCGCGGTGAGCCTTGGCGATGCGCTTCTTACTTTCGTGTTGCTGCTTGCGCTTTGGGTGGCAGCACGCAATCTGCCGGGCTTGATGGAAATCATGCTAGAGCAATGGACGACGCATAACGCCGGCACACGCTATGCCATCACCACCATCGTACGCTACATCATTATCTCGGCGAGCATCGTGATTTTGCTCGGTGGTTTGGGTGTGCAATGGTCACAACTACAATGGCTTGTTGCCGCACTCGGTGTGGGCCTAGGTTTTGGTTTACAAGAGATTTTTGCCAACTTTGTCTCCGGCATTATTATTTTGTTTGAACGCCCCGTGCGCGTGGGTGATTTGGTCACCATCGGCACACAAACCGGCACCATTCGCCGTATTCACATGCGCGCCACGGTTCTTGAGGACTTTGACCGCAAGGAAATCGTCGTGCCGAATAAAATGCTGATTACCCAAGAAGTCACCAACTGGACGCTCTCGGACACCACCACGCGCGTTGTGGTCGATATCGGTGTGGCCTATGGCTGCGATACGCGCAAAGTCGAAGCCTTGCTATTGGAAGCTGCCCGCAGAGTGCCCCGCCTACTCACCGACCCCGCGCCGCTGGTTTGGTTTATGGGCTTTGGCGATAGTGCGCTGAATTTCCGCGTGCGAGCCTTTGTCGGCGATACCGACGTGAAGCAAAGCGTCACCAGCGAACTCAATTACGCGATTGAAAAAATCCTACGCGAAAACGATATTTCCATCCCCTTCCCGCAACGCGATGTGCACATTCCCGGCCTAGAGGAACTCTCCGCCGTGCTCAAAGACACGCTCACCGCCCAACCCGCCGCCCACACCGGAGCCACCCCATAATGCCCAACACTGCCGCCCACATGACCGCTCAAGTACGCCGCTACCTCCTTGATCTGCAACAACGCATCTGCGCCGCCATTGAGCAGGCGGATGGTCAAGCAGCCTTTCTACATGACGACTGGACACGCCCAGAGGGTGGTCATTTAAGTGGCGATGGCAAAACCCGCGTATTAAGCGAGGGTGCGGTGTTTGAACAGGCTGGAATTAACTTCTCGCATGTCAAAGGCACAAGCCTGCCGCCGTCTGCCACCGCACATCGCCCCGAATTGGCTGGGCGCAGCTTTGAAGCCTTGGGCGTATCCCTAGTCATTCACCCGAATAACCCTTATGTGCCCACCTCCCACGCCAATGTGCGCTTTTTTATTGCCCATCCTTCTTCTTCCCTCCCCCCCGGCGGGGGAGGGATTGAGGGAGAGGGGGAACAACCCATATGGTGGTTTGGCGGCGGCTTTGATTTAACACCGTATTATGGCCATGACGACGACTGCATTCACTGGCACCAAACCGCACGCGCCGCCTGCGCGCCTTTTGGCGACGCGCTTTATCCGCACTACAAACAATGGTGTGACGAGTATTTCTTCCTCAAACACCGCAACGAGCCGCGTGGCATTGGTGGTTTATTTTTCGATGACTTGAACGACACAAGCTTCGATTACAGCTTTGCCATCATGCAAAGCATCGGCGATCACTATATCCCCGCCTACATCCCGATTGTCGAGCGCCGCAAACACACGAGCTATGGCGAGCGCGAGCGCGACTTTCAGCTCTACCGCCGTGGCCGTTATGTCGAATTTAACTTGGTGTACGACCGAGGCACGCTGTTTGGCCTGCAATCCGGCGGACGCACCGAATCCATCCTCATGTCCCTGCCGCCGCTGGTCAAATGGCGCTACAACTACACCCCAGAAGCAGGCAGCGCCGAAGCACGCTTGTATGAACACTATCTTAAGCCGCAAGATTGGCTGCATCTGGCCTCGACAGATTCACGCTAAACCTGCGAGTCCGGTTATACTCGCTCGCTGTAATAATTCTTATCAATGCTCGACTTTTTACGAGACCACGCATGTTCCATCGTACCCTCGCAGTTTTACCCATATTCGCGCTATTGACCCTCGTTTCGGGCTGCTCTTGGTTCCAAGGCAAGGATGATGAAGCCGAAGAAAAAGCCGCCGCCAACACGCCCGCGGTGGACTTGTACGCCAAAGCCAGCCGCGCCCTCAAAACCGGCGACTACGAAGGCGCAATCAAAGAATTTGAAACCCTAGAAGCACGCTACCCCTTTGGTAGCTACTCCGAACAAGCCAAATTAGAGGCCGCTTACGCCTATTACAAATACGGCGAACAAGAATCCGCCATTGCTACCGTGGATCGTTACCTGCAACTCCACCCGCGCGGCGAAAACGTCGATTACGCCCTGTATCTCAAAGGCTTAGCCAATCTCAAACGCGGCTCCAGCCTGACCGACGATTTCATCCGCCAGCGCGACATGGCGCGCCGCGATCAAGGCGCATTGCAACAGGCCTACAGTAGCTTTAGCGAGCTGGTGCGCCGCTTCCCACAAAGCAAATATGTTGAAGACAGCGAAAAGCGCCTGCTGGAAATCCGCAACCTCATGGCCGAGCACGAACTCTACGTCGCCGAGTACTACATGAAGCGCGGCGCGTGGCTCGCCGCCGCCAACCGCGCGCAAAACCTTCTGGAGCGCTACAACGGCGCCCCCACCATGCCCGAAGCACTCAAAATCATGGTGCAAGCCTACACACGACTGGGTTTAACTGACCTTGCCGCCGATTCGCGCAAAGTGCTTGAGCTTAACTATCCGGACGTTGCAAAATCAGTTAACTAGGACTTACGCAGAGTGGCGGTTTTACCCCCTCCCCCTTGATGGGGGAGGGCTGGGGAGAGGGTGAGGAAGTTGGCATAAGCCTTTGTTTTAGCGGACGTCGCCCCCTCTCCCCAGCCCTCTCCCGCAAGGGGAGAGGGAGCTAAATCCGCGTTTTGCGTAAGTCCTATTATCGTCAAGTAAGATTGACACCAAACATCAAGCTCACCGCTCAGTCGGGGTTCAGCCCGACAAGCCGCCTATCTGCACAAGCACCCGTGCAGCTTACCTGCCTGCACGCGCCGTTAAGGTCTGAATCAAGGTTGCGGAATGTGGGTTATTCACATTGCCCAACACTAAAATATCCACCGGATTCACTGGCGTGCCATAGTAGGCATGATTCATGCTATCACGCACCGCGATCACCGCCCCCTCCAAGCTCACGCCGGCAAACAAGCCCTTGCTGCGTGCAAACTGAATGATGTCCACCGTGGCGGCTTGCGCGCCCGTGCCCACAGGGCCTGCAGCAACACTCGCATCCGCGCCGAGCTGGAACTTGGTGCTCAACAGCGCATCGCGGCCTTTATCGGTCATCGCCATCATTACAATTTCCGCCACTGAGCCGCCCGCTTGAAAGCCAACGCTAGCTGCACCTATCGTGGAAAACGCAGGGCCTCGCCAAATATCGCTTTTTTCGTCACGCACCAGCACCACCCCTGTGCCGCCCGCCGCGCCAAAAATAAAACCCGCTTTGAAATATTCCGGCACAATAAATACCGCCTTGGACTTAGCAACATTATCGCGATACCAAGACATATTCGGATCTGCCGAAAAATCCTTCAAGGTTTTCACGGCATTGTTGACGGTTGCATTAGCATTTGTGAGTGTACTGGTCGGCGTATCCGATTCACCTTCCGCCCAAGCAAGCGTAGGCAAGCAAGCGACACTGGATAAGGCAAAAATACCGAACAAAGTTTTGGAAAACAGGCGTTGCATAAGAATCTCCCTCAAGAAATAAGCCATCAGTGACACGAGTGTATATCGCTTGGACGCAATCGGCATCGTTTTACGTTAAAAGGATGTATACCCCTGTGAAGCGATTTACAATCATTAGCCAAACCTAGACGTACACAACCCGAGATTGCCATGAACCCCAATGAGTTAATTCAACGTATTCAACAGGCTATTCCTGACGCGATCGTTCAGCCCTCTGGGGAAGGCTGTAGCTTTAATTTGCATATCATTAGCGCAAGTTTTGCAGGCGAGAGCCTGATTAAACGCCACCGCCGCATTATGGCCGTGCTGAATGATTTAATCGCAAGCGGCGCGCTGCACGCCGTCACCCTACAAACCTACACCCCGGACGAAGCCCATGTCTGAACTCGATAAAAACACACAAACCGAACTCGAAGCCGCCGCTTTCCGCCGTCTTGTCGCCCATTTGCAAGAACGCACGGATGTGCAAAACATCGACCTGATGAACCTTGCGGGCTTCTGCCGTAACTGCATGTCCAAGTGGCTCAAAGCCGCCGCTGACGAGCATGGTGTGGATTTGAGCCTCGATGCCGCACGCGAACAGGTTTACGGTATGCCCTATGCCGACTGGAAAGCATTGCACCAAAAAGAAGCCAACACCGAGCAACAATCCGCCTTCGTTGAGGCGTTTACACGCACCCACGGCGAAGCACCACACGCTTAATCACCCTCATGCAAACCCATACCACACCTCCACGCTTTGGCATCGTCATTATCGGCGACGAAGTGCTCTCCGGTCGCCGCCAAGACAAACACATTCCCGCCGTCGTCGAGCGCCTCCATGCACGCGGCTTGCGGCTTAACTCGGTACGCATGATTGGCGACGACATGGAGCTTATCGTGCAAAGCCTGCGCCAAGCGCGTGCAGACTGCGACGTGGTGTTTTGCTTTGGTGGCATCGGTGCAACGCCCGACGATTTAACCCGCGAAGCCGCAGCAAAAGCGTTTAATCGCTCGCTCACCCGTCATCCCGAGGCCTTGGCGCGCATCCAAGCCCAGTTTGGTGATGAAGCCTACCCGTATCGTGTGCTGATGGCCGATTTACCCGAAAACTGCGCGCTCATCCCCAACCCCATGAACAACGTTCCCGGCTTTTCGCTGCACGATTGCTACTTTATGCCCGGTTTTCCGCAAATGGCACATGTCATGCTCGATTGGGTATTAAACACGCACTTTGCCGAATGTGGCGATGCGGACTACGCCGAAGCCTCGCTTTGGGTCTGGGATGCCTCCGAAAACCAGTTACTTGAACTCATGCGCGCTATGGAACAGAGCTATCCTGCGCTCAAGTTATTCAGCCTGCCCATCTTGCCTGGCGAGCAGCAACCGCGCCGCCGCATCGAACTCGGTCTAAAGGGCACGCGCAGCGAGCTCGAACCCGCCATGCAGGCATTGCAAGAGCAAATCAACGCCTTGGGCTTCCCGACAAGCCCCAGCAGGGAACTTGCACCGCCGCGCGTGCCTCCAACTGCGCACGATTCATCCACGAACGTTGATTAAGGAGTTATCAGAATGCGTCAAATCACCCCTCACACCACGTCCATCTTCAAGGCCTCCTTGCTCGCCGCCGCCCTCGCTTTGGGTGGGGCACCGATGATGAGTGCCCAAGCACAACTGCCCGATTTTGTGCAAACCGTTAAAGACGTATCCCCATCCGTGGTCAATATCAGCACCACCCAAAAACGCCCGAAAATGGCCCAGGGCATACCGCCCGCCGGCATCCCCATGTTTCCCGAAGGCCACCCGTTCAACGAATTGTTCAAGCATTTTTACGAAGGCCAACCCGGCTACGAAACTCCCAATCAACGCCCAGCGCAGTCCTTAGGCTCCGGCTTCATCATTGATTCCAGTGGCGTTATTTTGACCAACGCCCACGTCGTCAAAGATGCAGAAAGTATTACCGTGCGCTTGCAAGATAAGCGCGAACTTCCCGCCAAAGTGCTCGGCATGGACGAGCGCACCGATGTGGCCGTGCTCAAAGTCGAGGCCCGCGGCCTGCCGGTGGCGCGCTTGGGCAACTCGGATCAAGTCGAAGTGGGCGAATGGGTTTTGGCCATAGGCTCGCCCTTTGGTCTGGACTTCACCGCCACCCAAGGCATCGTCAGCGCCCTTGCGCGCAACCTGCCTGATGACACCTATGTGCCCTTTATCCAAACCGACGCGGCGGTGAATCCCGGCAACTCCGGTGGTCCATTGTTTAACACCAAGGGCGAAGTCATTGGCATTAACTCGCAGATTTACTCGCGCTCGGGTGGCTACATGGGTTTGTCGTTTGCCATTCCGATCAACACCGCGACCCAAGTCGCCGACCAATTACGCAGCAACGGCAAAGTGGTGCGCGGCTGGCTAGGAGTAATGATTCAACCCATAGATGCCGATCTTGCCAAATCCTTTGGTCTTGATCGGCCACACGGCGCGCTCGTGGCTCAAGTCCAGCCCGACAGCCCGGCGGCCAAAGCGGGCGTAAAATCCGGCGATGTGATTTTGAAATTCAACGGCCAGCCGATTGACTCCACCGCCCAGCTTCCCGCTAAGGTGGCCGCCACGGCCATTGGCTCCAAGGTTGAACTAAATATTTTACGCGATGGCAAAGAAAAAACGCTGGATGTCACCATCGAAAAACTCAAAGACGACAGCGCAAGCACCACGGCCACAGAGAGCGAACCTGATAAAACCTCGCTCGGCCTCGCCGTACAAACGCTGGATGCTGCCCAACTCAAAGAACTTGAGATTAAGCACGGCCTGCTGGTGCGCAGTGTGGGCGAAGGTGCTGCAGGACGCGCCGGAGTGCGCCCAGGTGACGTACTCATGGAGCTTGGCGGCGTGAAGCTGGAAACGTTTGCCGATCTTAAAAATGCCGTCGCCAAACTCAAGCCCGGCCAACCCGTCGCTTTGCTCGTGTTGCGCAATAAGTCGCCGTTGTTTATTGCGCTAAAAGTCGAGTAAGCTCACCAATAAGCCATATCGGACGACCCGCTACGGCGGGTCTTTTTTTGGAGACTCACATGAAAAAAATCGAAGCCATAATCAAGCCCTTCCGTTTAGACGACGTGCGTGAAGCCCTCATGGAACACGGCGTAAGCGGCATGACCGCCACCGAGGTCAAGGGTTTTGGTCGCCAGAAAGGCCACACCGAACTTTATCGCGGCGCTGAGTATGTGGTTGATTTTCTACCCAAAGTCAAAGTCGAAGTAGTCGTCAGCGATGCCCAAGTCGACGCGGTTGTCGATGCCATTCTAAAAACCGCCAAAACCGGCAAGATAGGCGATGGCAAGATATTTGTCACCGATATTGAACGCGCCATTCGTATCCGCACTGGCGAAGAGGATGATGCAGCGGTTTAAGCCAAACGTCTGAAATGGTCTTGGGCTTTTAACCTGCAGCCACTATACTCGCGCGTTGTTTTTACCTCGGAAGTCACGCGCATGAGTATCGAATTACCTGAAGGCTATCGCCCCTCGGAAGACGAGGAATACATGAACCCCATGCAGCTTGAGTATTTCCGCCGCAAGCTGCTGGCATGGAAGGCCGAATTGCTCGAAGAATCCAACTCCACCATCGACCAGTTGCGCGAAGAAAATTGGCAGGAGCCGGATATTAACGATCGAGCCACGCTGGAGTCCGATGCCGCATTGGAGCTACGCACTCGCGATCGTTACCGTAAGCTCATCAATAAAATCGACAAAACACTCAACCGCATTCAAGACGGCGATTATGGCTATTGCACGGAAACGGGCGAAGAAATCGGCTTGAAGCGTTTGGAAGCGCGACCGATTGCGAACCTCACCATTGAAGCCCAAGAAAAGCACGAACGCCTTGAGCGCGTGCGCCGTGACGATTAAGGAAACTTGGTTATGAATTTGCTGACCTCACGTTTATTCCTGCCGCTTGCCGCGCTTTTGCTGGCCTTTAATGTTTCCGCTGCGGATGCGCCAAAAGAAGCCGCCAAGCCTGTTGTAACCGAAGCTACAAAGGCCATCCCGCGTGTTGAAATCGAAACCTCGCTCGGCAATATCGTGCTTGAACTGGATTCCAAGGCTGCCCCCAAAAGTGTGGACAATTTTCTGCAGTATGTGAAAGACAAGCATTACGATGGCACGATTTTCCACCGCGTAATTCCTGGATTTATGGTGCAAGGCGGCGGCTTTGATGCAAGTTATAAGCAAAAAACCACCCGTGCCCCCGTGGAAAACGAGGCGGCTAATGGCTTGAAAAATACCCGTGGAACGATTGCTATGGCGCGTACCAATGCACCGCACAGTGCGACCTCACAGTTTTTTATCAATACGGTGGATAACGCCTTCCTGGATTACAAAGTGCCGACACCGCAAGGCTACGGCTACACCGTGTTCGGCAAGGTCATCTCCGGGATGGATGTTGTAGACAAAATCGCCGGGCAACCCACCGGCAGCGGTGGACCGTTCCGTAGCGATGTTCCCCGTGAAACAGTGTTAATTAAGCAGGTGCGGCTGTTGAACTGAGTGCATCCTGTGTCTGAACTTTCAATGAACGGCCTGCTGCAAAGTCAGGCCGATTTTGTTTCTGCGCTTGCCACGCTCGCGCCAAGCACCGTTTTGGCGCTGGATACCGAATTTATGCGCGAGCGCAGTTATCGCCCGCAGCTCTGCCTCATTCAGTTAGGCGATGCGACGCAGCAAGTGTGTGTCGATCCTTTGCACCTTGAAGACCTAGAGCCTTTAGGCGCACTGCTTGCCAATACGCGGCAAATCAAGCTCGTTCACGCGGCGGCACAGGATTTAGAAGTCCTGCACCAGCGTTTAGGCGTGCTGCCCGCACCGCTGTTTGATACGCAGCTTGCCGCCACTCTTTGCGGCCTGGGTGAGCAAATAGGCTATGCCAACCTGATTGAGCGCTTGCTCGGCGTCGTACTAGATAAAACCTCCAGCCGCACCGATTGGTCCAAGCGGCCGCTCTCGGCGGAGCAATATCGCTATGCGTTGGATGATGTGCGCTATCTGCCTGAAGTGTATGAGCTTTTGGATACCAAGCTCCAGAAAATGGGGCGTGGCGACTGGCTGCGCGAGGACTGTGCTGCGCAGCTCGACCCCGCACGTTGGACGATTGAACCTATGGAGGCTTGGCGGCGCGTTAAAGCGTGGCAGCGCGTGCCCAAAACTGCGTTTTCCCGTTTGCGAGAGCTTGCGGCCTGGCGCGAACGGGAGGCACAAGCCCGCGATCTTCCTCGCCGCTGGGTGCTGGACGATGACACCCTCCTGCGTCTGACCAACCGCCCACCACGCAGCCTAAAGGCCATGCAGCATGGCGGTCTATTGCCTGCTCAGCTTTTTTGTGAGGCCGAAGCCCTTATGCGGGTGCTGGAGCAAGCCGAGCAAAACCAAGGCAATGCACCCACCGTCTGGAAGCCTCTAAACGAGCTTGAACGCGAGCGTCTTGCCCGCTTGGCGGATGCGCTAGAGGGCTGCGCGCAAACACTTAACTTGTCGGCAGGTTATTTGCTCAATCGCAACGATCTTGAAAAATTTGCACGTGAACCTGCCAATTTAGAGAAATGGCAAGGCTGGCGCGCAAGCGTGTGTGGCAAAACACTGAGTGAAGCGCTCTAAGAGCTTCTAAAAACCTTCTTTGCAAGAAGGCAAAGCGGCACTCAAGACCCTTTACAAAACAGCATGGCTTGGATTGCTTCGTCGCGTTTGCAAAGACAACTTGCGAAGTTTTAGAAGCCTCAGCAAGAGTCTGCTAAAAAAGGCTCAATCCACCAACCGATACAGTGCACCGCAATAAATACAGCGCGCTTGGCCGCCGTTTTCTTCGACGGGGATGTACACACGCGGATGCGAGTTCCACAGGCTTTCGCCATCACGCGGGCAGTGGACGGGCAAATCGCTCCGGCGCACTTCAATCACTTTTACAGTGTTGGGTGTTTTGAAGTCTTGCGGATGGGCTGCGGTGTTCGGGTTCATGTGTATAACCTTAAATGAGGGTCAACCAGTGCAAATGCGCCGGGCTGCGACCGTGAACCACATCAAAATACAAGGTTTGCAGACGCTCGGTTATCGGGCCACGTGAACCTGTGCCGATGGGGCGGTTGTCCACTTCGCGGATAGGGGTGACTTCGGCGGCGGTGCCGGTGAAGAAGGCTTCGTCAGCAATATACACTTCGTCGCGGGTAATGCGTTTTTCGACGATTTTGTAACCAAGCTCAGTCGCGAGGGTGAGAATCGTCTGGCGGGTAATGCCATCCAATGCGGCGGTCAAATCAGGGGTGTAAATGATGCCGTCACGAATGATAAAGATGTTTTCGCCCGAGCCTTCAGCGACAAAGCCTTCGGCATCCAGCAGCATGGCTTCGTCATAGCCATCTTGCAAGGCTTCGCGCAGCGCCAACATGGAATTCATGTAATTGCCGTTAGCCTTGGCCTTGCACATGGTGATGTTGACATGGTGGCGGGTAAACGACGAGGTACGCACGCGAATGCCGCGCTCCATGCTCTCCGCACCCAAGTAGGCACCCCAAGTCCAGGCGGCAACGATGGTGTGAACTTGCAGATTGTCCGCACGCAAGCCCATGCCCTCCGCGCCGTAAAAACACATTGGACGCATATAGGCAGATTCAAGTTTATTTTCACGCACCGCAGCACATTGTGCGGCATTAAGTTCTGCGGCACTCCACGGTACATTCATGCGCAGAATTTTGGCCGAATTGAGCAAGCGCTTGGTGTGATCTTGCAGACGGAAAATTGCCGTGCCCTTATCCGTTTTGTAAGCACGCACGCCTTCAAAAACGCCCATGCCGTAGTGCAAAGTGTGCGTAAGGACGTGGGTGGTGGCACTGCGCCAATCAACCATTTGACCGTCGTACCAAATCAGGCCGTCGCGGTCGGCCATGGTGGGAAGGTTTGCCATCTAAAAACTCCTAAAAACTCAAATAAAGCTTAAATGTTGCGGAATTATGGCATGGAAACAGCGCTTTGCTCCATTCTGCGCTGCCAAACTTCAACTACAAAAGCACGCTCGTGTTCAAATTCTTGGGCATCGATCAGCGTTTTACGGTTTTCTAACGCCAAGTGATGCCCGCGATCACGCAGACGACGATAAATTTCGGCAAGTTGTGCGCTCTCAGAAGCCTCAAGAATACCTGCGCTTGCAAGGTCGGCCAGTTGGCGAATATTGTCGCTCCAGCGCACAATTTCCGGATGTGCGTGAGCATGGGCAAGCAGATGATATTGAACGATAAATTCAATATCCGTCAGGCCACCTTGTCCGGTTTTGATATGAAATTTACTCGGGTCTTTCTGATCAAGTTCTGCACGCATTTTGGCTCGCATCTCCACCACACTGGTGCGTAAACTCTGCGGATCACGGACTTGGCACAATACAGCTTGGCGCACCGCCTCAAACGCCGCCTTGATACGCGGCTCGCCCGCAACCCAACGCGCTCGCGTCAGGGCTTGGTGTTCCCAAATCCACGCATGATGCCGCTGATAATCTGCAAACGCGCTCAAACTAGAAACCAATAGACCTGAAGCGCCGTCGGGACGCAAGCGAGTGTCAATCTCGTACAACACACCGGCGGGCGTTTGAGTGGTCATGCGTGAAATCATTTTTTGGGTCACGCGGGCAAAAAACTGCGCATTATCAAGAGGTTTGTCGCCATCTGTTTCTTGCTGCTCGCCCGTTGATTCATGCAAAAAAACAAGGTCCAAATCCGAACCATAACCCAACTCTAAACCGCCGAGTTTGCCGTAAGCAATCACCGCAAGGCCAGGACGATGCGGCTTGCCATCCACCACACAAAGCGGAGTGCCGTGCCGCTGAACCAGCTCACGCATAGACTCTTTGTACACTTCGTCGAGCAAGACTTCGGCCATCCAAGTCAAATGATCACTGACCTGCATCACGGGTAAAACATCCATAATGTCCGCCGCCGCAACGCGTAACATATTGATTTGTTTAAAGCGCCTCAGCTCATCCATCTGCCGCTCAATATCCCCGTCCACGACGTTTTCCAACATCGAACTTAACTCAATTCGTAGCTCATCTGCGTTGGGTGGTGCATACAGACTGCGTAGGTCAAGCAATTCATCCAGCAAAATGGGGTGGCGGGTCAGCTGTTCGGCAATCCAAGGGCTTGCCGCCATTAAGTGCACCAGTTGTTCCAAGGCGGGTGGGTTTTCCAGCAAAAGCGCCAAATAAACACTACGCCCGCCTATGCGTGTAAGCAGGGCAAAGAGGCGCGGCAAAATGTCCAATACATCCGTTTTGTCAGCAACCGCACGCAACATACGCGGCAAGAGTTTCATTAATCGCGCGTGCGCCGTATCGCTTAGGCTACGAATAAAGCGTTCCTGCAAAAAGTCTTGCAACAAAGCAAGCACCGCGGGTGCGTGTTCTGGAGTAAAACCTGTCGCAAGTAAAATCTTCTCAGCCGCCTCGCCGTGCAATGTGCCCCGACAGATTTCATCCAACGGCGTGAATTGATCCTGCGCAGCTTCATCCAGCACGCGGAACACCCGACAAAAGACCTGATGAATTTCCGCACGGGTTGAATTAAACGCCTGAATAAATGTTTCCCAATCACGATATCCCAAGCTTAAGGCAAGTCGCTGCTGCTCATAAGGAATCTCAGGAAGAAGCTGCGTTTGCTGATCACGCATCTCTTGCAGCCGATTTTCTACCCGACGCAGAGTGTCGTAGCCCGAAATCAAAACGTGCAATTCGTTATGGCTCAAAATCTCATCGTCCGCCAACACGCGCAGAATAGTCAAAATACCACGCTGCTGCAGTGCCCTCTCGCGCCCACCGCGTAAGAGTTGAAACACTTGACCGATAAATTCGACTTCACGAATCCCACCCGGCCCAAGTTTTACATTATCGCGCATCCCTTTTTTGGCCATTTCGCGCTCAATCATGACTTTCATTTCACGCAACTGAGCAAATGCGCCGTAATCCAAATAGCGCCGATACACAAAAGGCTTGAGTTGCTCTATCAAGCGCTCTCCGGCCAGCTTATCGCCCGCCATGGGGCGTGCTTTTATCAGGGCATAACGCTCCCACTCGCGGCCATGCAGAGTGTAATAAAGCTCCATCTGTTCGAAGGTTAAGGCCAGCGGTCCTTCATCGCCCCAGGGGCGTAAACGCATATCCACACGAAAGACAAAGCCGTCTTCAGTCAAAAGATCAATGGCGCGAATTAAACGCTGCCCTAAGCGAATAAAAAACTCACTATTCTCAATCGGCTTGGCACCGTCGGTTTCGCCCTCATCATCAAACGCAAAAATAAGATCAATATCAGATGAAAAATTGAGCTCGTGACCACCCAATTTACCCATACCCAACACAACCAAACCCACAGGCTGACCTTGAGTATCCCTGGGCTGACCGTGGCGCTGTTGTAGCTGCGCCGTCCACCAGTCCAATGCACCCTGTACCGCTGCATCGGCCAACCACGTTAATTCAAGTAATGTTTCAGCTGTATTCGCCCAGCCCGCCAAATCGCGCCATGCAATGCGCACCATTTCACGACGGCGAAATTGACGCAAAGTTCGCAACAACGTAGTTTCATCTGAAACGTTGAGCAATAACTCGTCCAGTTTATTTTTAAAGCTCGTCTCTTCATAAGCCGAGAATAAATCTCGACTATGAATTAAGCCCGAAATCAAACCTTCTTGACGAGCAAGTGATTCAGCGACAAAAGGGCTGGATGCTAGAACAGGAAAATATGAATCCGCTGTATCAGAATGAGAAACTATATTTTCTTGATCTTCGAAAGAAAGCCTAAGCCAAGCATGCTGAACTTCAATATCGAAAGTTTCACTATGTAAACTCATGCCAGCTTCCTCGAATCATTGCAAAACTAAATATCGATATTATTCACCGATAAAGCATGACGCTCGATAAAATCCCGGCGTGGTTCAACCAAATCACCCATCAAGGTTGTAAACACCTCATCAGCAGCAATCGCATCTTCAATTCGAACCTGCAACAGACGGCGTGTTTCTTGATTCATCGTCGTTTCCCAAAGTTGTTCAGGGTTCATTTCACCCAAACCTTTATAACGTTGAATGCTTAAACCCTTGCGCGCCTCATTAAGCAACCATTCAATCACCTCTTCAAAACGACGCACGGGTTTGGAATCATTACCACGACGAATGACTGCATCATCATTAAGTAATCCATATACTCGGTCAGAATGCTCGGCGATTAAACGATAGTCGTTGGAGTTAAAAAATTCTGTATCAAACATCCAACTATGACTTAATCCATGCTGATCGCGGGTTAAACGAATCGCCGGCTCGCCTTCAAGCGTAATAATTTCTGCGTGATGCTGTACACGCGCATCCATACCTTCGTTAAGCAATTGTGCCCAACGCTGCGCCCAATCATTCGAGGAAGCTAAATCCGTTGCAGATAGACGTGGCAAATCCAACAAATGCTCAATCGCTGAGCGATCATAGCGACGGCTAAGCCTATCAACAACAATACGTGCCGCCAAATGCGCACGAGCTAAATTTTCCAGTGCAGAACCACTGATTGGTGGACTATCCACTGATACATGCAAACGAGCATTATCAATCGCCTGCTGTAATAAATAAGCATTCATTTCAACATCATCCTTGACATATTGTTCCTGCTTGCCTTTTTTTACTTTGTAAAGCGGTGGTTGGCCAATATAAACATGACCACGCTCGATCAATTCTGGCATTTGACGATAAAAGAAGGTCAAAAGCAGTGTGCGGATATGCGAACCATCCACATCCGCATCCGTCATGATAATAATGCGGTGGTAGCGCAGTTTATCCGGATTGTAATCTTCACGACCAATACCGGTGCCAAGAGCGGTAATTAACGTGCCCACTTCAGCAGAAGCCAGCATTTTGTCAAAACGCGCTTTCTCTACATTCAGAATTTTACCTTTAAGTGGCAAAATCGCCTGGGTGCGACGGTCACGACCCTGCTTTGCTGACCCACCCGCAGAATCACCTTCCACAAGAAACAACTCCGATTTCGCCGGATCTTTTTCCTGACAATCGGCTAATTTTCCCGGAAGACCCGCAATATCAAGAGCACCTTTGCGGCGCGTGAGTTCACGCGCTTTACGCGCTGCATCGCGCGCCCGCGCTGCATCAATAATTTTTCCGGTGATCGCATGCGCTTCACTTGGACGTTCGAGTAAAAAATCGCGCAAAATATCTGCAATAAGATTCTCTACAGGGGCCTTAACCTCGGATGAAACCAGTTTATCTTTCGTTTGTGAAGAAAACTTAGGGTCAGGAACTTTGACCGAAAGAACCGCCGTTAAACCTTCACGAGCATCATCCCCTGCGACATCAACCTTAGCTTTTTTGAATAAACCTTCTTTTTCCATGTACTGATTTAAGGTTCGCGTCAGCGCCGCACGGAATCCCGCCAGGTGGCTACCACCATCACGTTGAGGGATATTATTCGTAAAGCAATATACGCCTTCGTTATAACTATCATTCCACTGTAAAGCCACCTCGATGCCAATACCGTCTTTTTCACCTTGAATGTAAATAACGGTAGGATGAATTGGCGTTTTACCACGGTTAAGATGCTCTACAAAGGCACGGATACCACCTTCATACATGAAAACATCTTCGCGCCCACTAATCTCATCTTGTAAATGGATACGCACGCCTGAATTAAGAAACGATAACTCGCGCAAACGCTTGGCTAATACATCGTAATGAAATTCGAGCTTGCTAAAAATTGAAGGACTCGGCTTGAAACGAACCTTAGTTCCAGTACCTGTTGCATCACCGATTTCTTTAAGAGGATAGAGTGGCTCGCCAAGACTGTATTCCTGACGGTATTTTTTTTCATTACGACGAATAGTGAGTTCAAGGAAGTCTGATAAGGCATTAACAACGGAAATGCCTACACCATGAAGGCCACCTGAAACCTTGTAGGAATTATCGTCAAACTTACCACCTGCATGCAGCACCGTCATAATCACTTCTGCAGCTGAACGACCTTCTTCTTCATGAATATCCACGGGGATGCCGCGTCCATCATCTGCGACACTCACTGATCCATCGGAGTGCATCACAACGTCCACCGAGGAGCAATACCCCGCCAAGGCTTCATCAATCGCGTTGTCCACAACTTCGAACACCATGTGGTGCAAGCCAGAACCATCATCGGTATCACCAATGTACATTCCTGGACGTTTACGAACCGCATCAAGACCCTTCAAAACTTTGATGGATGTTGAATCGTAGACTTGAGGAATGTCGATTTCTTTAATTGAATCAGTATGTTCGTCTAAATTTTGCTCGGCAGTCATATGTGTTCTATAAAGCCAAAAATACAACATTTGCAATCATAGCATGTGAACGACTCCTTCCTGGAGTGTAAAAGTCCTGATAGCTGCTGCATTTGGAAAAATCA
>JBFXGB010000028.1:0-22860 GCA_050178405.1 Halothiobacillaceae bacterium | reverse complement strand
TTGAAGTCTGCAAGGCTACTCGAGACTTCGTTTCGCCAACAAGTCGGGCGCCGTATGGCAAATCGCGCGCGGTCGCGGTGGCCGATTTCAAATCATCCCACCGCGCCTTGAAAATATCCGCGAAATCTGTGTGGTTCAGAAGACCTCTTGTAACACCGATGATAGATCTAAGCTCCGCCGCAGCGGCTTCCGCCTTTTCCCATGGGCTCGCATAGCTGGGCAAATTCCAGTCACGTTTGAGGCTATCAGCCAAACTTAGATCGACCTCCACTTTTGACTCGCGCGCGGCTTCTATCACCAAGCTCAATGATTGCGCCGCTTTTGCTCCGGGCTGTGCATGTGCCGCCTCCTCGACGCCGTCCCCACCTACAACGTCTTCTAGCGTGACCAATGCGTCGACGACCTCGTCTGGTGCCGCATCTGGATCGAACCCTAGACAAGCTTCTAAGCGTCGCCAACCCGCCAACTCAGGATCATTGCGCTCGGTAGTGATTTGTTTGAGCAAGATGTTTAGCGCGTTGCCGTCCACCGTTTTGGTGCAGTGCTCAAGAACAGCTTCGAAAAGACAATCCAATTCCTGCTCGTATTCGTCGGCTGCAACCATGCCTATCTTGAATTGAAAATAAGATTGTGGACCATCGACAAATTTCTTGCCGACGCTGGGTGCGAACGCGATGCGGTCTCCGACGCTGAAGATCATAACGGGAGGCCAAAGCGCACCGCCGCTCGCCGAGTTCAACTCATGGCGTAGGCGCCAGTCTACAGAGGGAAGCCTGGAGTCGCTGATTGTCTCCCAGCGCAGACGCCACCAATTATCTGCCAACCAAAACGCCAAGCCAGTAGCGGATGCTCGGAAGAAGTCCCTTACCGTACCCTTTTCAGTATCGGCAATTCTTGAGATGATGTTGCCTCCCACACGAAGGGAAATCTCCGCCACGTCGTCGCTGCCCTTTGGCCAGGCTGCAGAAAATTTAAAGTAGTTCGAAGCTGTCATCTGTAAAAAGTCTCCGCTGCTGCTATTGCAGCTTGTGCCCCAGTATCTTCATCTACAGGAAATTCGCTTTCGTTGAAAGCCACCTCCCTTGCTCTGACCAAAACATGTCGCGCAAAAGCGTCACCTGGCAGGACAGGGTAGCCGTGATACTGAGCTTGGCCGGAATTGGTAATTCGGAGTTCAAAAATCCAGCCGCTCTCGTCTAAAGTCCAGAGCAAACTTGGTGTATCCCCGTTGTTCTGATCCGACCAGAGTCCGAGCATCACCCCGCGTACAAGGAGGGCGGGAATCCGGCGGAGGTTTTCCTTACCGAAGTTGGCATGCGCGTCACAGTATGTTCGATCCTCATCTTGACCAGCATAGGGGCTGAGTTTGTAAGCCGTCGGGTTGAATTTGTGCTTGGAGTACCCACCATACGTCACGCGCTCTGACAACTCTACCCGCGACGTTGTGGTAGGCAGGGTGGCAATCAGTCGTCGGTTCACGTTGTTTCGTGAGCGTTGCACCACGACACGGGGTGGAGGCTTTCTTCTGGACATCAGAAGCTCTTCATATGTTCTGCGCTCACTTACGTCCACCTCTAGCTTTGCCGAGTAGAACAGAGTGTGTTGGTCTAAACGCTGGAGCGCAAGGTCAACCTAAGACGCTTACACTCTAGCAGCATTTCAGACTTATTTGTTAGCCCAAGGCAGTAACGCTGTGATTCAGGCCTTGCGTAGAGATTGATGACTGTGCAAATCATCAAATCACCTTAGAAAACCGCTGCACCTTGTCCCCGCCCAAATACTTGTCAAACGGCATACAGACATTGCGGATTAGTAGGCGGCCACGCGGTAGGACGCGGATGCCTGTTTCATCCATTTCTATCAGGCCATCGGCGATCATCGGTTGCAGGCGCGGCAAGTTTTCTGCGAAGTAGTCGGTGAAGTTAATGCTGTGCTCCAAGCTGAATTTGGTGTAATTCAGGCCGAATTGGCAGATAAGCTCCATAATCACTGCGCGGCGGATTGCGTCGTCTTTGCTCATGCACAGGCCGCGTTCGATGGGTAAGCGTCCGGCTTCGAGGGCGGCGGCGTAGGGTTCCATTTCTTTGACGTTTTGGCTGGTGCAGCCGGCGACTTGGCTAATCGACGATACGCCGAAGGCCAGTAGGTCGCATTCGGCGTGGGTGGTGTAGCCTTGGAAGTTGCGGTGCAGGCTGCCTTGGCGTTGGGCGACGGCGAGGCTGTCGTCGGGGAGGGCGAAGTGATCCATGCCGATAAAGACGTAGCCTGCAGAGGTGAGATGCTCGATGCTGGCTTGCAGGATGGCGAGTTTTTGCGCCGGGGCGGGCATGTCGGCTTGGTTAATGCGGCGTTGCGGTTTGAAGCGCGTGGGCATGTGGGCGTAGTTGAACATGGAGAGGCGATCGGGGCGGGTTTCGAGTACACGATCCAGCGTTTTTAGGAAGCTGTCTACGGTTTGCAGCGGCAGGCCGTAGATTAAGTCCATGCTGACGGAGTGGAAGCCCTCGCTGCGCGCGGCATCGAGTACGGCAAAGGTTTCTTCAGCGGATTGGATGCGGTTGACGGCTTTTTGCACCGCCGGGTCGAAATCCTGTACGCCGAGGCTGATGCGGTTGAAGCCAAGGTGGCGCAGGAGTTTGATGCCTGCCGCGTCGGCTTCGCGGGGGTCGATTTCGATGGAGTATTCGCCGGTGTCGTCGTCGCGTAAGGTGAAATGGCGACGCGTGCTGTCCATCAAGCGGGTCATTTCGGCGTGGTTGAGGAAGGTGGGCGTGCCGCCGCCCCAGTGGAGTTGATCGACGAGGCGGTCTCGGCTGACGGTGCTGGCCACCAAGTCCATTTCTTTTTCCAGCAGGCTTACATACGGTGCGGAACGTGAGCGGTCTTTGGTGACGATTTTGTTGCAGGCGCAGTAGTAGCAGACGGTGTCGCAAAAGGGGATGTGGAAGTAGAGTGAGATCGACCCGCCTTGTGCCTGGCTTTGGGCGAGGGCGGCGCGGTATTGAGCTTCGCCGAATTGGTCGGTGAATTGCACGGCGGTGGGATAAGAGGTGTAGCGGGGGCCTGCGGTGTCGTAGCGCTGGATTAAATCGGCATCAAAAATAAGCTCTTGGTTCATGTGTTGCCCGTAGAATGTGCGCCCAAGAAAGACAGGGCGTGAGTAATGGATGATTTATTAAGGGTATTAGACTACTTCGGTGTGGTGGTTTTTGCTATCAGCGGTGCGTTGACGGCGGCGCGCAAGGGGATGGATTTGGTCGGTTTTGCGCTGATTGGCACGGTGACGGGCATCGGCGGCGGTACGTTGCGCGATTTGTTGCTTGATAAGCCAGTGTATTGGCTGACCGATTGGGAATATGTGCTGATGACGGTGCTGGCGGCCTGGGCGGTGTTTTTCTTTGCGCGGGCATTTACCACGCGCATGGCGGCTGCGGCGTTGAATTGGGCGGATGCGGTGGGGCTTGCGGTGTTCAGTCTGATTGGTGCGCAGGCGGCTTTGGCGGCGGGTACTTCGCCGTTGATTGCGGTGGTGATGGGGATGATGACGGCGAGTTTTGGCGGGCTGATTCGGGATTTATTGTGCGACGAGCCGCCGATGATTTTGCATCGTGAGGTGTATGCCTCGGCGGCAGTGGCGGGGGCAACGGTATTCGTGGTGCTGCATGAGCTGGCTGCGCCGGATTTGTTGACGCTGGCGGCAGGCTTTTTTGCTGCGCTTATCGTGCGTGGTTTGGGGATTGTGTATGGCTGGCATTTGCCGGCGTTTCCGAAGAGTGTGCCGTGAAGGTGTTTTTGCCACAGAGGGCACAGAGGCCACAGAGATGGGGTTACAGGTTTGGGGGAGCTTAAAAAACGTCTTTGCGAGGAGCGAAGCGACGTGGGAATCCAAAAGAGCACTGATAAAACAGCGAAGTTTGGATTGCTTCGCTGCGCTCGCAAAGACGATATTTAGGTTTTTAGAAATTCCCTTGGGTGTGTGGTTTGATGCGTAGGGTTCGCCCTGCACGTTTTGAGGTTGGTTGATGAATGCTTTAGAAATACACGGTTTAACTAAGACCTATGGCAGCGGCATGAAGGCGCTGGATGGGGTGGATTTGACGGTGCAGTCGGGAGATTTTTTTGCGCTTTTGGGACCAAATGGCGCGGGGAAGACGACGGTGATTTCGACGCTGGCATCTTTGGTGACGGCAAGCTCCGGCGAGGTGCGCGTATTCGGGCATGATTTGGCGCGTGAGCGGGCGGTTGTGAAGGGGCTGATTGGCTTGGTGCCGCAGGAATTTAACTTCAACGGCTTTGTGCCGGTGCAGGAGATTGTGCGTCAGCAGGCGGGCTTTTATGGTGTCGCGCGGCGTGATGCGAGTGAGCGCACGGCGTTTTTGCTGGAGCAGCTGGGTTTGGCGGACAAGGCCAAGGCGCAGGCGCGGCAGTTGTCGGGGGGTATGAAGCGGCGGCTGATGATTGCGCGTGCTTTGGCGCATCGCCCGCGTTTGTTGGTGCTGGATGAGCCGACGGCGGGGGTGGATGTCGAGCTGCGGCATGGTATGTGGGAATTTTTGACCCGCCTCAACCGCGAGGAGGAGGTGACGATTCTGTTGACCACGCATTATTTGGAAGAGGCCGAGGCGCTGTGTCGGCATGTGGCGATTATTCAGCGCGGCAAGATTTTGGTGAGCGCGCCGATGCGTGAGCTGTTGGAGCAGTTGCCGGAGGAGAGTTTTGTGTTGGATTTGGTCGAGCCGATTAGTCATGCGCCAGTGATTGATGGCGTGCGTTTGAGTTTGCTTAATCCCAAGGCGCTGGAGCTTGAGGTGCGACGCGGGCAACCCTTGGATCAGGTTTTTGCGGCGCTGCACGCGGCGGGGGTGCGGGTGATGAGTCTGCGTAACAAGAGTAATCGCCTGGAGGCGCTGTTTATCAAGCTCACCGGGCATGGCGTGGAGGACAAGTGAGCACCTCTATAAATCCACTGAAGCCGTGCTTGCTGCGTCAAAACACGGCTCAAAATGCTCACATAGTCGATCTATGTATGCTGCGCTTTTTCACCGCATTTTTCCTTGCCATCACAGGCTTGATTGAATTTATAGAGGCACTCACATGACACTTTTGCAGCAAATGCGTGCGTTGTGGACGCTACTTGAGCGCGAAACGCTGCGTTTTGCGCGGATTTGGCCGCAGACGATTATCCCGCCGATGGTCACTACCGCTTTGTATTTCATTATTTTCGGCGGGTTGATTGGGGCGCGGGTGGGCGAGGTCGGCGGTGTGCCGTATATGGACTTTATCGCGCCAGGGCTGATTTTGATGGCGGTGATTAGCAACAGCTATGCGAATGTGGTGTCTTCGTTTTTTAGTGCCAAATTTCAACGCCATATCGAGGAGTTGATGGTGTCGCCGATGAGTCATTTAAGCCTGATTTTGGGCTTTATGGCGGGCGGCGTGGCACGCGGTATGGCGGTTGGTGTGGCCGTGGCGCTGGTCGCGGCGTTGTTTACGGATTTATCCGTGCAGCACTTTGGCTTGGCACTTTTGGTGATGCTGCTGACAGCGGCGGTGTTCTCCTTGGCCGGAATGTTGAATGCGATTTTTGCCAAGACGTTTGATGATATTTCGATTGTGCCAACCTTTGTGTTGACCCCATTGACCTATTTGGGCGGGGTGTTTTTTAGTATTGAGCTATTGCCGCAACCTTGGCGCGATATGTCGCTGTTTAATCCGCTGTTGTACATGATTAACGCCTTCCGCGAGGCGGTGATTGGGGTGTCGGATGTGCCGGTGGGTTTGGCGCTGGCGCTGTTGTTTGGGCTATTTTTCGTGCTGCTTGCGGCGTGTGTTTATATCTTGCGCAAGGGCTGGGGCTTGCGTGGTTAGAACGCATTGCGGCGTAAAAAACGATCTTAAATGCTTTGATGTAGCCCGGGTGTTAACCCGGGGAAGGCTGTGCAATGGGCACGAGCTGCCCCCGGATTCGGCTTTGCTTCATTCGGGCTACATGGGCTCAAAAGATTGTAAGCGGGACGATTCATGATGGCTTTATTCTTGCTAATCGTCGTTGATGCGCCTAGAGTGCGCCGCGAGTCGGCTAGACCATCGCTGTGTCCTTTGTTGGACATGGAGGAAAGTCCGGGCTCCATAGGGCAGGTCGCCAGGTAACGCCTGGGAGGTGTGAGCCTACGGATCAGTGCCACAGAGAATATACCGCCTAAGTCCTTCGCTTCGGCGTGGGAACGGTAAGGGTGAAAAGGTGCGGTAAGAGCGCACCGCGAACGCTGGTAACAGCGTCGGCAGGGAAAACCCCGACCGGAGCAAGACCAAATAGGGGGGCGTTGATGTGGCCCGCAGAGTCCCCGGGTAGGTTGCTTCAGCCATACGGTGACGTATGGCGCAGATGAATGATGGTTCTCGACAGAACCCGGCTTATCGGCTGGCTCAATAATTTTTTTCAACGCCCTCCTATCAAGGAGGGCGTTTTTTTTAAACCAATGCCTGAACACAGGGTTGTAACTCGCTGTTTTTATTGATTTGGATGCGTGAAATTTTGGGTTGTGAATTCTTTGTAACCTATTGTGAATAAAGCATTTTTTCTAAATAACAGGGTTGCGCGCGACAAATGAGGTGGCTATAGTGGTGATATGTGGAAATAAGTGGGAAGAAGTGGGTTATTTTCTATGTTTCGTGGAATCAGCAACCTCAGTCTGGACGCCAAAGGGCGGTTCGCGGTGCCAACGCGCTACCGCGAGCCTTTGGCTGCCCAGTGCGCGGGGGAGTTGATTGTTACGGTCAGTGCGGATGTTCCTTGCCTTGCCATTTACCCTATGCCGGTCTGGTTGGAGATTGAGCGTCAATTGGATGCGCTGCCGGGTACGAATCGCAAGGCGACCCGCATTAAGCGTTTGTTGATCGGTCATGCTACGGAAGTGGCGCTAGATGCGAGTGGTCGTCTGCTGGTGCCGCCGGAGTTGCGCGAATTCGCAAGCCTCGATAAAGGCGCGGTATTGGTCGGGCAGGGTAAGAAATTCGAGTTGTGGGATGAGGCGGCATGGCGTGCGGCGATGTACGACGCAGGGGATGAGGATGAAGGTGATAGCCCTGAAGCCTTGGAGTTGATTGCGCTATGACCGTCGTCGCCCAAGCCCCGCAAGCCTTGCATCTGCCTGTCATGCTGGATGAAGTGTTGACTGCGCTGGATGTGCAGCCCGCCGGGGTGTATGTCGATGGCACGTTTGGTCGCGGTGGGCATAGCGGCGCGATTCTTGAACGTTTGGGTGCCCAAGGGCGTTTGATTGCGCTGGATCGTGATCCTGCGGCAGTCGCAGAAGCGCGCGTACTTTTTGCTCAAGATGCCCGTTTTACCATTGTGCATTCGGCGTTTTCCGCGCTGCGCGAGGCGCTGGAGCCGCTTGGGGTGTGGGGCAAGGTCGATGGCCTGTTGTTGGATTTGGGTGTGTCGTCGCCGCAGTTGGATGAGGCGGAGCGTGGCTTTAGTTTTATGCGCGATGGCCCGTTGGATATGCGTATGGACCCATCCTGCGGTGAGAGTGCCGCCGAATTGTTGGCGCGGATTGATGAGGCAGCGCTTGCTGATATTTTGTGGCGCTTGGGCGAGGAGCGTTTTTCGCGCCAGATTGCACGCGCCGTGGTGGCGCAGCGAGTGGATACCCCGATCACTCGCACCGGGCAGTTGGCTGAGCTGATTTCCAAGGTGGTGTTTAAGCGTGAGCCGGGCAAGCATCCGGCGACGCGCAGTTTTCAGGCTTTGCGTTTGTGGGTGAATCAGGAGTTGGCCGAGCTGGATGCGGTGTTGCCGCAAGCGCAGGAGGCACTTTGTATTGGCGGACGCTTGGCGGTGATTAGTTTTCACTCGCTGGAAGATCGGGCAGTGAAGCAGTTTTTGCGTGGCGAGCAAGTGCCTGAGTTGCCTCCAGAAATCCCGTTGATGCTCGAGCAACCGCCTGCCCGATGGCGAACGCAGGGACGAGCCATCAAGGCCTCGTCAGCAGAAATTAGCCGCAATCCGCGCTCTCGCAGCGCGGTTTTGCGTGTGGCGGAGCGGCTGGCATGAAGATTTCGTTAGGCTTGGTTGCTCTGGTGCTTTGGATCGGTGTAATCGCCTCGGCGGTGAGCGTGGTGTATGCCGAGCATTTGGAGCGTAAGTACGTTTTTGCCACGGAAAAGGCGGCGCAGCACCACGATGAACTGGAAATTGAGCGTGAGCGCTTGCAGCTTGAGGAGGCTGCTTTGGCTTCGCATGGTCGGGTGGATGGTATTGCGCGCACGCGCTTGCAAATGGTGGCTCCTAGTGCGGGTGATGTGACCTTGGTGACGTTGCCATGAGCCGCCCTGCGATGTCGGAAAAAATGGCTGCTGCGGGGCGTTTGACGTTTTTGCCTGCGTGGTTGGGGCTGACGCGCAGCAATTGGCGTATCGGTTTTGTGATGTTTTTATTCTTTGTGCTGGCCAATACCATGGTGTGGCGGGCGGTGTATTTGAAAATTTCCGAGCGTGAGTTCCTCGAAAAACAGGGTGGGATGCGTTATGAGCGTGTGCAGGAGATTCCGGCGCATCGTGGGCGTATTTTGGATCGGCATGGGGAGCCTCTTGCGGTGAGTACGCCGATGGAGTCGGTGTGGGTGAATCCGCGTGATTTGGGCACGGCCATTGAACGCCTGCCGGAGTTGGCGCAGGTTTTGGGTGTGGATTTGGGTAAGCTTAAAACCCAAGTGTTGCGCCACGCCGATAAGCGTTTTATGTACGTCAAGCGCCATGTCACGCCGGAATTGGGCGCTGCGGTACGTGCCTTGCGTATCAGCGGGGTGAATACGCAGCGTGAGTACCGCCGTTTTTACCCCACGGGGGAGGCGACAGTGCATGTGTTGGGCTTTACCAATATGGACGACGAGGCGCTCGAAGGTATTGAGCGGACGTATGACGATTGGTTGCGTGGCGAGCCGGGGGCGCGACGCATTATCAAGGATTTGCACGGCAAGGTGATTGAAACCGGCGAGCTGATTCGTGAGGCGCGTCCGGGCAATGACTTGACGCTCTCGATCGACCGTCGTTTGCAATATTTGGCTTACCGTGAGTTAAAAACTGCGGTGCAGGCGAACAAGGCCAAGGCGGGTTCGGCGGTGCTGCTGGATGTGCGTACCGGCGAGATTTTGGCGATGGTGAATCAGCCGTCGTTCAACCCGAATGATCGCGCAAGTTTGCGCCCGAATTTGGCACGCAATCGCGCCATGATTGACAACTTTGAGCCCGGCTCAACCATGAAACCGTTTGCGGTGGCGGCGGCCATGAATACGGGCAAGTACACGCCCACCACGCCGATTGATACGCATCCGGGCTATATGCGTGTCGATCGTTTCACCATTCGTGATCACAATAATTATGGTCTGTTGGATGTGACCGGGGTGATTCGTAAATCCAGCAATGTCGGTGTGACCAAAATGGCCATGGCGATTGGGCCGGAAAAATTGTGGACGCTGTACGACGCGCTGGGCTTGGGGAAAGCACCGGGGACAGGTTTTCCGGGCGAATCAAGCGGGCGCATGCTGCATTACCGCGATTGGAGTGGCTCGGACATTGCCACCCATGCGTATGGTTACGGCATGAGCGTGAATACCTTGCAGTTGGCGCGTGCGTATTCGGTCATCGCGCATGATGGCGTGATGATGCCGGTGTCGTTTTTGCGCCTTGAACAGCCGCCCGTGGGTGAGCCGATCTTGAACCCTGCAGTGGCGCGTTCGGTGCGTACCATGATGGAGGAGGTTGTCAAACGCGGCGGTACGGGAACGAAAGCGCAGGTCATGGGCTACCGCGTGGCGGGTAAAACCGGCACGGCGCATAAGTCGCAGGGCGGCGGTTATGCCGAAGATAAATATGTTGCGGTGTTTGCGGGTCTGGCACCGGCGAGCAATCCGCGCCTAGCCTTGGCGGTGATGATTGATGAGCCGAGTGGTGGCAGTTATTACGGTGGTCAGGTGGCGGGGCCGGTGTTCGCGGCGATTATGGATGAGGCGCTACGTACCATGAATGTGCCGCCGGATGCTTTGCCTGAGCCGGAAGCCGCGCCGAATGTGATGTCGGTTACGGCACCCAAGGGTGTGCCCAAGGCGGTGTCTGATGCGGCGGCTAAACCTGTTCAGTCTAAAGTAGATGCGAATGCCCTAAACAAGCCAGTCGCGCTGGCTGCGCCCGCTGTGAGCGCGGTTGCGGGAGGGTTGCATTGATGGCGCAGCTTCTTTCTTCTTTATTGCAGGGCTTAAGCCCTCTGTCCGCACAGGATGATGTGATGGTGCAGGGTGTGTCGGCAGATAGTCGCAGAATTACGGCGGGCGATGTGTTTGTCGCGCGACGAGGGGTGCATGTCGATGGTTTGAGCCTTGCACCGGATGCGATAGCGCGGGGTGCTGTGGCAGTGCTGGCAGAGCATGGCGATGCCAATGCTTTGCAAGCGGCGCTGGGCGTGCCGGTGCTTGTGTTGCCGAATTTTGCGGCGGCTTTGGGTGTGCTGGCGGATCGCTTTTATGGCGAGCCCTCCAAAGCCTTGCGCGTAATCGGTGTGACCGGAACCAATGGCAAGACTTCAATCAGTCATTTTATTGCCCAAGCCTTGAGTTTTGCCGGCAAGCCTGCGGGCTTGATTGGCACGCTCGGCATGGGGATGTGGGGCGATTTGCAGTTCGCAAGCCATACCACGCCGGATGTGTTGGCGGTTCATGCCGAACTTGCGCGTCAGCGTGATTTGGGGGCGCAATATGTCGTGATGGAAGTCTCGTCGCACGCGCTCGATCAGGGGCGGGTGGCCGGTGTGCGTTTCCGTGCGGCGGTGTTGAGCAATTTGTCGCAGGATCATCTGGATTACCACGTTGATATGCAAAGCTACGCCAAGGCCAAGCGTCGTTTGTTTGTTGATCTGCAACCCCAAGCTTCAATTATCAATATGGATGATGGTTTTGGGCGCGAGCTGCTGGAAGCGTTGCAGCACCGAGGTGCGTTGTGGGCGTATGGCTTAGGCGAAATTCCGTGGGCGGCGCAAGAGGCCGCTGTGTTGAGTGTGCGCAAGCTACGCTTGGATGCCCATGGCTGCAAATTGACCTTGAACACTCCGCAGGGCGCGGCGCGACTTCATAGCCCGCTGTTGGGGCAATTTAATGTCAGTAATCTTTTGGCCGCCTTGGCGACGTTGTTGGAACTGGGGATGCCATTGGCTGATGCGCTGGTTGCATTGGAACAGGTGCGGCCCCCCGCTGGGCGCATGGAACGTTTTTGCGCGCCGAATAAGCCCATGTGCGTGGTGGATTATGCGCATACGCCCGATGCTTTGGCTCAAGCCTTAACGACTTTGCGCGGGCATATCAAGCCAAAATCCAACGCCAGACTTTGGGTGGTGTTTGGGTGTGGCGGCAATCGGGATGTGGGCAAGCGTCCGCGCATGGGGCAGGTGGCCGCCGAGCTTGCGGATTGGGTGATTGTGACCGATGACAATCCGCGTGATGAAGATGCTGATGCCATTGTGCAGGACATTTTGGCAGGCATGGCGCAGCGCGAGCACATTGTGGTTGAACGCGACCGGCGTCGTGCGATAGCCCATGCCTTAGCCGAGGCCACGCCCGAAGATATTATTTTGATTGCCGGCAAGGGGCATGAGGATTATCAGGAGATTGGCAGCGTGCGTTACCCGTATAGCGACCGTGACACGGTACGCGAGCTTTTGGGGGAGGCGTGCGCATGTTGACCATGACACTGGCGCAGATGGTTCAGGCCGTGGGTGGTCAAGTCTTTGGCGCAGCAAGCCTTGCGCCGGAGACGCGCGTTCGCGGGCTATTTACCGATACCCGCAAGCCGATGCACGGCGGGGTGTTTGTCGCCCTGCGCGGTGCGCGTTTTGATGCGCATGAATTTTTGAGTACGGCGGTTGAGAACGGCGCGGCGGTACTCATCGTTGAGCAGGCTTTGGATGGCCTAAATGCCGTACAAGTGCGGGTTGCCGATACGCGCATTGCATTGGGGCAACTCGCTGCGGCGTGGTGCGCCATTTGGCGTGGGCAGGGTGGGAAGCTTCTGGCTTTGACGGGCAGTAATGGCAAGACCACGACGAAGGAAATGCTGGCCAGCATCTTGCGTCAAGTAGGTTCGACCTTGGCGACACGCGGCAATTTGAACAATGACATTGGCGTGCCTTTGATGCTGGCGGAGCTGGACGCGAGCCATACCTTTGCCGTGATTGAGATGGGCGCGAACCATGCGGGCGAGATTGCTTATTTGACGGCCTTGGCGCGCCCAGATGTGGCTTTGATTACCAATACCGGGCGGGCACATTTGCAGGGCTTTGGCGGTAAACAAGGCGTAATTAGCGCCAAGGGTGAGATTTTTGGCGGACTGCGAGCGGGCGGTGTGGCGGTTGTTAATTTGGATGATGAGGGCGCAGCAACGTGGCTGGATTCGCTAGCTGCGGCGCGCTTGAGTTTTTCCATGAACCCGTCTCTAAAGGCGGATGTGCAAGGTCAATGGCAGGCTCGTCAATCGGTGCTGCATCTTGCACTCGATGGGATGACGTTCGACGTGAATTTGCAGGTGGTGGGCGAGCACAACGCGCATAACGCTTTGGCGGCTGCGGCTGCGGCACGGGCGTTAGGTGTGGCAACGTCCGCGATTGTGGTGGGGTTGGAAGCGTTTGCGGGCGTGGCCGGACGCTTGCAGCAAAAGCGCGGGCGCGCAGGCTGCGTGTTGTGGGATGACACTTACAACGCGAATCCGGATTCTTTGCAAGCAGGGATTCGTGCTGTTGCCGCACAAGGCGGGGCGTGCTGGTTGGTTTTGGGTGATATGGGCGAGCTAGGCGACGACGCAGCGAGCTTGCACACGGAAGCAGGGCAATTGGCGCACGAGCTAGGCGTGACCCGCCTGTGGACGGTGGGGGCGCTCGCGGCGCGCGCGGCGGCTGCTTTTGGCGACGGTGCGCAAGCGTTTGTAACGCAACAGGATTTATTGGATGCAGTGCTTCCGGCGCTGCGTCCCGATGTGCATATTTTAATCAAGGGTTCGCGCTCCTCGGGCATGGAAAACGTGGTGCAGGGATTGCTTCAAACGACGGAGGAAGGGTCATGCTGACCGCGTTATTCCATGCTTTAAGCGCACATTACAGCGCCTTTAATGTATTTTCGTACATCACGCTACGCGCCATTTTGGGGGTGATTACCGCTTTGGGTCTCGCTCTTTTGGTCGGGCCGTGGATGATTCGTAAGCTCGCGCTCATGAAATTCGGTCAGCAGGTGCGTACCGATGGGCCGCAAACGCATTTGTCCAAGTCCGGCACGCCGACGATGGGCGGGGCGTTGATTCTGGTGGCGATTGCCGCCTCCACGTTGTTGTGGGCGGATTTGAGCAATAAATATGTGTGGATTGCGCTTATGGTCACGCTGGGCTTTGGCGTGGTGGGGTGGATGGATGACTGGCTGAAAATCAGCAAGAAAAATACCGCCGGTTTGCCTGCGCGTTGGAAGTATTTTTGGCAATCCATCATTGGTCTGACGGCGGCGATTTTGTTGTACAACATCGCCGCCACGCCTGCGGAGACGGCTTTGTTGATTCCTATGCTCAAGGATGTGGCGATTCAGCTCGGTATGGGGTATGTCGTGCTGACTTATTTTGTCATTGTCGGTACGAGTAATGCGGTGAATCTGACCGATGGACTGGATGGCTTGGCGATTTTGCCTACCGTCATGGTGGCGGGTGCTTTGGCAGTGTTTGCTTATGTGACCGGGCACGTTGAGTTTGCACGCTATTTAGCCATTCCTTATGTGTACGGCGTGGGCGAATTGGCGGTGTTTTGTGCGGCGATTGCTGGCGCGGGCTTAGGTTTTTTGTGGTTCAACACCTACCCCGCGCAGGTGTTTATGGGCGATGTCGGCGCGCTGGCGCTGGGTGCAGCACTCGGCACGGTGGCGGTAATGGTGCGCCAAGAAATCGTGCTGTTCATTATGGGCGGCATTTTTGTCATCGAAACCCTGTCGGTCATGATTCAGGTGGCTTCATTCAAGCTCACGGGCAAGCGCGTGTTCCGTATGGCTCCGATTCATCATCATTTTGAGCTTAAAGGTTGGCCGGAGCCGAAGGTGATTGTGCGTTTTTGGATTATCACCGTGATTTTGGTGTTAATCGGCCTAGCGACGTTGAAGGTGCGCTGAAATGAGAAATCCAATTTTTAGCCACAGAGAACACGGAGAACACAGAGATGGAAGCTCATCCTCTGTGGTTGCACAGGCTAAGTCCTTTTCGGTTTTGCTTGTGTTTTGTGTATTGAAGGTTAGGGGTTACATGGCGTGCAAGGGGCGTTTTTTATTCTGTGTGCGCTCTGTGGCCTCTGTGGCTAATTTTAAGTGGTCTCAGTAATGCGAAATCCAATCTTTAGCCACAGAGAACACGGAGGACACAGAGATGGAAGCTCATCCTCTGTGGTTGCACAGGCTAAGTCCTTTTCGGTTTTGCTTGTGTTTTGTGTATTGAAGCTTAGGGGCTACATGGCGTGCAAGAGGCGTTTTTTATTCTCTGTGCGCTCTGTGTCCTCTGTGGCTAATTTTAAGTGGTCTTGGCTCAGGAGTGCGTCATGCTGACCTCGCTGCTTATCGTCGGTCTGGGCAAAAGCGGGCTTTCTGTGGCGCGTTTTCTGGCGCGCCGTGGCGTAGCTTTTGCCGTGGTCGATAGCCGTGAAAATCCACCGGGGCTGGACGATTTGCGTCGTGAATGCCCTAAAGCAGAGCTGCGTTTGGGGCGCTTTGATGCGGATTGGTTCGCAAGCTTTGAAACGTTGGTGGTTAGCCCTGGCGTGGCGGTGGCTGAACCTGCGATTGTGGCGGCGGCGCGGGCAGGGGTGGAAATTATTGGCGACATTGAGCTTTTTGCGCGTCATTTGCCTGCAAAGTCTCAAGTGATTGCAATTACGGGTTCGAACGGTAAGAGCACGGTGACGACTTTGGTGGGCGAGTTGTTGGCTGCAGCGGGGCGCAAGGTCGCGCTGGGCGGTAATCTCGGCATTCCTGCTCTGGACTTGTTGCTGGATGAGCCTTGCGAGGTGTATGTGTTGGAGTTGTCGAGTTTTCAGCTTGAAACGACTTCTAGCCTCAAACCTGTCGCCGCCGTGGTGCTGAATGTAAGCCCTGATCATATGGATCGTTACGCGGATTTGGCGGCGTATGCTGAAATCAAGGGGCGGGTGTATCAGAACGCGGCCTGCGCGGTGGTCAATCGTGAGGATGCTTGGAGTGTGGTCTTGGCGGAGCAGTCCAATGCGGCGCATTCGGTGAGCTTTGGGCTGGATGCGCCCGCGAGTGATTCATGGGGACTTGTGGCGCATGAGGGTTCATTCTGGTTGGCGCGTGGGCAAGAGCGCCTTGTGCGTGAGCAGGATTTACGCATTCGTGGTCGGCACAATATGGCGAATGCGCTTGCGGCCTTGGCTTTGGTTGAGGCTGCGGGTGTGGATGTGATGCGCGTTGAGGTTCAATCCGCGTTGCAAAATTTCGGCGGCTTGGCGCATCGCAGTCAGTTTGTCGGGCATTTTGCTGGGATGGACTGGGTGAATGATTCCAAGGGGACGAATGTGGGCGCGACGGCGGCGGCGCTCGCGGGGCAAACGCAGCCTGTGGTGTTGATTGCAGGCGGGCAGGGCAAGGGGCAGGATTTTGCTGCATTGCGCGAAGCAATACAAAAACAAGCGCGTGCCGTAGTGTTGATGGGGCAAGATGCCGCGCTGTTGGCGGAAGCATGGCAAGGTGCGACAACGCTGGTTTATGCGAAAGATATGACAGATGCAGTGGAAAAAGCTGCGGCCTTGGGGCAGGCAGGGGATGTGGTGTTGCTTTCTCCGGCCTGTGCCAGTTTGGATATGTATGTGAACTACGAGCAGCGTGGGCAAGTGTTTGCGGATGCGGTGCGTGCGAGGTTTGCAGCATGATGGGGCAAGCACGCAACTTGGGGCTGAAGCTTGGGCAGGCGGTGGGCGCGGTCAAAGAGCGTACCCGCGGTGCAGAAGGCGTGCTGCGCTTGGATGGGGTGTTGCTTTTTGCCGCGCTGGGTTTGTTAAGCCTCGGTTTAGTCATGGTGAGTTCGGCCTCGATTGCGCTCTCCGATAAGCTGGGCTCGCCCTTCCACTACGCGATTCGTCAGGGTGTTTTTGCGCTGGTGGGTTTGGGGTTTGCGGCCTTGGTGTTGTGGCGTGCGGATTTACAGTGGATTGAAAAACAACGTTATTTATGGCTGCTGCTTGGTTTGGCGGTGTTGTTTATGGTGCTGGTGCCGGGCGTGGGACATGTGGTGAACGGAGCGCGGCGTTGGGTGGGTTTTGGGCCTGTCAATGTGCAGGCTTCGGAGCCTGCGCGCCTGTTCCTGATTTTGTACTTGGCCTCGTATCTTGTGGCCAAGCGCGAGGTGGTGCAAAACAGTCTCAAGGGCTTTGCCATGCCGATGTTGGCGCTAAGTTTAGCCAGTCTGTTGCTCTTGGCCGAGCCGGATTTGGGCGCGACGGTGGTGTTGATGGCCACGGGCATGACCATGCTGTTCCTTGCCGGTGGGCGTTTGCGCTGGATGGTGCTGTTTATTCTGCTGGGTATTGCTGCGCTGTATTTCCTGATCATTCTGGAACCGTATCGGGTGCGGCGTTTAACAGGTTTTTCCGACCCTTGGGCCGATCCTTTGAATACAGGTTTTCAATTGTCGATGGCGCTGATTGCCATTGGGCGAGGCGGTTGGGATGGCGTGGGGCTCGGCGAGAGCGTGCAGAAGCTGTTTTATCTGCCCGAAGCGCATACCGATTTCCTGTTTTCGGTGTTGTCCGAAGAGCTCGGGCTGCCGGGAATTTTGGCTTTGGTGCTGCTGTACGGCGTGTTTTTGTGGCGTGGTTTTATGGTGGCGCGTCTTGCGGAGGCGCGGGGCATGTTGTTTGGCGCGTATGTGGCGTATGGCATTAGCACCTGGGTGGGTTTGCAGGCGTTCATCAATATGGGCGTGAACATGGGCTTGTTGCCCACCAAGGGCTTGACCTTGCCCTTTATGAGCTACGGCGGGAGTTCGCTGATTATGATGTGCGTTGCCACGGCCTTGATTTTGCGCGTCTATCACGAGGCGACTGCGCCGGAGACGGGTGTGAAAAAAGCGCCTGTTCCGACAGCACGCTTGGCGGAGGAGGGGGCATGAATCAACCAACGCAAATCCCCCCTGCCCCCCTTTTGCAAAGGGGGGTAAAGCACGCGACTTCTGCGCTTGTAGATGAACATGCGACTTCTACGCCTGTAGATGAAGAGGTGAAGGCGGTGATGCAGGCTCCTGCCCCCCCTGCCCCCCTTTTGCAAAGGGGGGTAAAGCACGCGACTTCTGCGCCTGTAGATGAACATGCGACTTCTACGCATGTAGATGAAGATGTGAAAGCGGTGATGCAGGCTCCAGTGCTGATTATGGCTGCTGGCACGGGCGGGCATATTTTGCCTGCGCTGGCGGTGGCGCGTTTATTGCGCGAGCGCGGCATTTCTGTGCTCTGGCTGGGAACGCCACTTGGGATGGAAAACCGTCTCGTGGCGGATGCCGGATTTGAAATGTTGACGCTGGATATTGGCGGCCTGCGTGGTAAGGGCTTGTTGACCCGTCTTAAAGCACCGTTCCGTGTGCTGTTTGCGCTGGGGCAATCTTTGGAGTTGTTGCGCAAATTTAAGCCGCGTCTGGTGATTGGCTTTGGTGGCTATATTGCAGGCCCTTGCGGTGTGGCGGCGCGTTTGCGTGATATTCCGCTCATTATCCATGAACAAAATGCTTTGGCGGGGATGACCAATCGCTGGCTCGCAAGGGTGGCGAACAAGGTTTTGGCAGGCTATGACGGGGCGTTTCCTGCCAAGACTGCGGTCGAGGTGGTGGGCAATCCGGTGCGTGCAGAGATTGCTGCGCTGCCTGCACCCGAAGAACGTATGGCGGGGCGTACCGGGCGGCTGCGTGTTCTGGTGGTGGGCGGAAGCCTCGGCGCGCAGGCATTAAACAATGTCATGCCGCAAGTGCTTGCTTTGATGAACGAGGATGAGCGCCCCGAAGTGTGGCATCAAGCCGGTGGGAAATTGATTGACGCGGCGCGTGCAAGTTATCGCGATGCGGGCTTGACCTTGAGCGAGTCTTTGCGTGTCGAGCCGTTTATTGAAGACATGGCGCAAGCCTACGCTTGGGCCGATGTGGTGGTGTGCCGTGCGGGGGCGCTGACGGTGGCGGAACTCGCGGCGGCAGGTGTGGCAAGTTTGCTCGTGCCTTTTCCTCATGCGGTGGATGACCATCAAACCCATAACGCCGCTGTCTTGGTTAAGGCCGGTGCAGCGGAAATCATCCAGCAACGTGATTTGAGTGCTGATCGCTTACTCGCGTTTTTGCGCAGTTTGAGTCACGAGCAGGTGTTGAATATGGCGCTGATGGCGCGTCAGCAGGCCTTGCCGAACGCCGCCGAGGATGTGTTGGCGGCGTGTGCGCCTTGGCTACAAATCCCCCTCGCTCCCCCTTTTGCAAAGGGGGATGAAAAGCCCTTGGTTGAAAATGATTCAGTGCTCGCTGCCAAAAAAGCCCAGTCGGATTTACCCCCCTTTGTAAAAGGGGGGCAGGGGGGATTTGCCCCCGTTGCGCAAGGTGAAAAAGAAGCAAATAACAAGGAAGGTCTGCAATGACACCGTTACCCAGCGTCAACCCTGGTATGCGCCGTGTGCGCCGTGTTCACTTTGTCGGTATCGGCGGGGTGGGTATGAGCGGCATTGCTAAGGTGTTGTTGAATATGGATTACATGGTCAGCGGTAGCGATATGCGTGAGTCCGCGTCGGTGCGTCGCCTGCGTGAGCTGGGGGCGCAAGTTTGGCTTGGGCATCAGGCCGAGTGGGTGCATGGCGCGGATGTGGTGGTGGTTTCCACCGCGATTGCGGCGGATAACCCCGAGATGCTGGAAGCGCAAGCGCAACGTATTCCAGTGATTCGCCGTGCTGAGATGCTTGCTGAGTTAATGCGTTTTCGTTATGGCATTGCCATTGCAGGGACGCATGGCAAGACCACGACCACGAGCCTTGTCGCGTCAGTGCTCGATGCAGGCGGCTTGGATCCAACCTATGTGATTGGCGGGCTTTTGAATAGCAGTAAGAGCCATGCTCGTTTGGGCGCGGGACAATATCTCGTGGCTGAGGCGGATGAGAGCGATGCTTCGTTCCTGCATTTGCAACCCATGATGGCGGTGGTCACCAATATTGATGCGGACCATATGGATACTTACGGCGGCGATTTTGAGCGTCTCAAAAACACCTTCGTCGAGTTTTTACACAATCTGCCGTTTTATGGTATGGCGGTCGTGTGTGGCGATGATCCGGTGATTCGTGAGCTTTTGCCGCGCGCGGCACGCCCCTTGGTGACCTATGGCTTTGACGCAGAAAACGATGCGCGCGCGACCGAAGTTTTTGCAGAGGGCGGTGGAATGCGCTTTCGGGCGCATTTGCCGAGCATTGAGGCTTTTGAGGTGCGCCTGAATCAACCAGGAAGACATAACGTGCTCAATGCGCTCGCAGCCTTGGTGATTGGGCATGAGCTCGGGGTGAGCATTGAAGCTATGCAGCGTGCTTTGGCGGGGTTTCAGGGCATCGGTCGCCGGCAGCAAGTTTATGCTGGGCTGCGTGTGGCGGGGCAGCCCATTACGATGGTGGATGACTATGGGCATCACCCGCGTGAGTTGGCGGCCACATTGGAAGCGGTGCGCGGTGCTTATCCAGCACGCCGCTTGGTTTTGGCCTTTCAACCGCATCGTTACACCCGTACCCGTGATTTGCTCGATGATTTTGCGGCCGTGTTGTCCGAGGCGGATGCCGTGGTGTTGACCCAAGTGTATGCCGCAGGCGAGGCCGTGATTGCGAATGCCGATGGACGCGCGCTGGCGCGGGCGATTCGGGCGCGTGGACGTTTGGAGCCGGTGTTTGTCGAGACGGTGGAAGCCATGCCTGAGGTATTGGCGGGCATGTTGCACGCCGATGATGTGTTGCTGGTGATGGGCGCAGGTTCGATTGGTGGGCTCGCCGTTCTTTTGGCAGAAACGTGGGGGAGTGCGGCATGAGTGCAGCAGAATTTGGCCGCGTGGCGGTGTTGCTGGGGGGGACGTCCGCCGAGCGCGAGGTGTCGCTCAAGAGTGGTCAGGCCGTTTTGAGTGCTTTGCTGGACAAGGGAGTGGATGCGCATGCCGTGGATGCTAGTGAGCATGTCATCGAGCACCTAAAAGTGGGCGGGTTTGATCGGGCATTCATCGTGCTGCACGGGCGCGGCGGTGAGGATGGGGTAATTCAGGGCGCACTGGAGCTGATTGGCTTGCCCTACACCGGCAGCGGGGTGCTGGCTTCGGCGCTCGGCATGGACAAATTGCGTACCAAGCAGCTTTGGCAGGGCGCAGGGCTGCCCACGCCGGCGTTTCGCGTGCTGCACTCGGTTGATGATGCTGTTCGCGCAGGGCGCGAGTTGGCGCTGCCCTTGATGGTTAAGCCCGCGCTTGAAGGTTCGAGCATTGGCATGAGCAAGGTGCATCGCCTTGAGGATTTGCCTGCCGCTTTTGAGCAGGCGAGCGGTTTTGGCCCGGTGCTGGCGGAGCAGTTTATTCACGGCGAAGAATATACCGTAGCGATTTTGGGCGAGGAGGCTTTACCGCCGATCCGCTTGGAAACGCCGCATGATTTCTATGATTTTGATGCCAAGTATGTGGCCAATGACACGCGCTATCTCTGCCCCTGTGGATTGAAGCCTGTGGATGAGGAGGCACTCAAGCGTTTGGCGCTAGCGGCTTTTCGCGCCGTGGGTGCAACAGGCTGGGGGCGGGTGGATGTGATGCGTGATGCCGAAGGCGCGTTTTGGTTGCTGGAAATCAATACCGTGCCAGGCATGACCGATCACAGCCTCGTGCCGATGGCGGCGCGGGCGACGGGGATGGATTTTGCGGATTTGGTGTGGCGCATTCTCCAATTGAGTCTGCACAACGCGCGGGCAGGTGACGTGTAATGGCCGCCGTCTACGCCAAACGCCCCGGTACGCCCATTGCTACGCGCATTGCCGCTTGGCCTTGGGCGGCCATGGCGCGGCACACCCTGCATCTGTTGGTGTTGGCGGGCATGGTGTGGGCCATCGTTTGGGGGTGGCGAGCGATTCATGATCCGTGGAATTTTCCTTTGCGCGTGGTCAAGGTGGATGGCGAATTGCAGCACCTTAAACCGCAGGCAGTGCAGACGGCGGTGGATGAGCGTTTGCAGGGCAGTTTTTTTGGCGTGGACTTGCCGATTGTGCTGCGTGGTTTGACCGATTTGGCGTGGATTAAAGATGCCCGCGTGCGGCGCGAATGGCCGGACAAGCTGCATTTGTGGGTTGAAGAGCACAAGCCACTGGCGCTGTGGCGCGGGGATGCGGTGTTGACCGCCGATGGTTCGCTGATTTATCCCGAAGGTAAGCGTGAGGATGATCAGAAGTTAAGCAAACTGCCTGCGCTGAGCGGTGCGGATGGGCGTGAAATGGCCTTGTGGAACGAGCTTAACCGCCTTGGCGGGCTGCTTGAGCCCACGGGGTTGCGTGTAGTGGCCTTGCGCGAAGATCAGCGCGGTTCACAGACGCTGCTTTTGGAGCACGGCTTGAGTTTGCGCTTGGGGCGCGAGGATGTGGAAAAGCGTTTACAGCGCTTTTTGGCCGTGTTTCCCAAGACCTTGGCAGGGCGCATCGGCGAGGTCGAGGAAGTCGATTTGCGTTATGCCAATGGTTTTAGCGTGCGTATGCGTGCGCCGGTCGATGGCAAAGCATTATCAAAAGTCCTAGAAAACAGAATGTTAGCTACAGAGGGCACAGAGAACACTGAGGGAGAACGTGGTTTGCGTGTAGTCAACGTGGGCATCAATCCGCGCGCAATACCGCACGGCCTTGGGCATTTTATCTCTGAGTCCTCTGTGTTCTCTGTGGCAAATATGGATTTCAAAACGTACACACGGCATCGGGGTGACAGCACCTTGGTGGCAACGATTTCAACAGCATTGACGGGCAAAAAAAATGGCCAGAAAGTCGGATAAGGGTTTGCTTGTAGCACTGGATATTGGCACGTCCAAAATCGCGGTGATTGTGGGCGAGGTGGCGGATGATGGTTCGGTGGACATTATCGGACTTGGCGAAAGCCCGTCGCACGGCCTCAAGCGCGGGGTAGTGGTGGATATTGAGTCAACGGTGCAATCCATTCAGCGCGCGGTGGATGCGGCGGAGTTGATGACCGGCTGCCAAATTTACGCCGTGCGCGCGGGGATTGCCGGCGGGCATGTGCAATCGCGCAATTCGAGCGGGCAGGTGGCGATTAAGGAGCGTGAGGTGAGCCTTGATGACATTGCTCGCGTGAATGAAAACGCGCGCGCGGTGGTTCTGCCGCATGACCAGCAGATCATCCATGTGCTGCCGCAGGAATACATCATCGACGGGCAGGAAGGGATACGTCAGCCGATTGGCATGTCGGGCGTGCGTCTTGAGGTGCGGGCGCATTTGGTGACGGGCGCGGCGAGCGCGGTGCAAAACATTGTGAAGTGCATTGAGCGTTGCGGTCTGCGCGTGGATGAGATGGTGCTGGAACAGATTGCCAGCGCCGAGGCGGTGTTGCACAGCGATGAGCGCCAGCTTGGGGTGTGTGTCGTCGATATGGGGGGCGGCACGACCGATCTGGCGGTGTTTGTCGATGGTGCGATTCGGCATACGGCGGTGATTCCGATTGCGGGCGATCAGGTGACCAATGACATTGCGGTCGGCCTGCGTACACCGACTCAGTTTGCCGAGCGCATCAAGCTCGATCACGCCTCCCTGTGTCCT
>JBFXGB010000027.1:0-23357 GCA_050178405.1 Halothiobacillaceae bacterium | reverse complement strand
GCAAGGGAAAACAAGGTATCTATCAGTCGCTCCCGCCCCCGCGTGCTGAGGGATATTCAGCACGCTCTTAAGGTGCGCTTCAGCTTCGCCATCTAATATCAGCCTCGTACTGTAAAACAAAGCGAGGTTTCAAGATGCGCACGAGATTCCTGTTGACGACTGCAGTCGTCATGACCCTGATGGGCTGCGGCGGAGGCGGTGGAGCCACGACCGTCAATGGCGACACACCGCCCCCCACAGACACCGTGGTTACCCCACCTCCTACAGACACTGTGATTGCCCCGCCGCCGACCGAAACCGTTATCGCACCGGCGTCCTCCACCGGCCGACTGCTCGCCTCCAACTGCTTCCAGTGTCACGCGACCAATGGCGTGGGTGGCTTCGAGCGAATCACGGGCGGCGAGGCCGGCGAGGTGTGGGAGTACCGTGGCGAAATCGCCGCCAACGACATTATGGCCGCCCATGCCCAGGGCTACAGCGACGCCCAGCTCAATGCCATCGTGACCTACCTCAACCAGGTGAACTGAGATGGGCGCGCCCTCCTGCCTCAACCCAAAGGCATGCTGCACTTCCGGCCTGATCGCGGCTCTGTTTTCCTTCGCCGCCACTCCCGCGTTCTCTGATGGCCATGCCCCAGCGCTGGGTGCGGGAGCGACCGTCAGCGCCCCAGCCATGCCCGGTCGTCTGCTCGCCTCCAACTGCTTCCAGTGCCACGCCACCCAGGGCGTGGGCGGATTTGACCGGCTGGCCGGACTCGGTGCGGACGAGATCATGGAAGAAATGCTCGAAAAACGCGCCAAATCCAAGGCCAAGATCATGAACGTGCACGCGCTCGGCTACAGCCGGGAACAGCTTGAACAACTTTCAGCCTATCTGGCCTCGGTGCGTGCGAACGATGCGCGCCCACCCAGCCGGTAGCTCGCCTGGCGCAGTCTCTTCAACCCATCCCTGTTTCGATGCCGGGTCAGAAAAATCCGGCGTACAGACCACCCCCTCTGGAGATAAACAATGAATCGTGAACACTTGAATCGCAGACACTTTATGAGCCTCTGCCTCGCTGGCGGTGCCATGCTGCTCTCCCCCGTACTGCGCGCCGACGACGACAACGACGGCGGCAGCGATGGCTCCAACGTGAACTTCGCTCTGGCGCAAACCGGCATTACCAACCGCAAGGTGGTGGTGGTCGGCGGCGGCATGGCCGGTGCCACCGTGGCGAAATACCTGCGCCTGTGGGGCGGCAGCGGGCTGGAAGTCACCGTGGTGGAGAAAGACCCCACCTACGTCTCCAATATCATGAGCAACCTGGTGCTGTCCGGCGGACGCGCGCTGTCCAGCCTGAATTACAGCCACGCCAGCCTGACCAGCAAATATGGCGTCCAGGTTCGCAACGGTACGGTTGTCGCCATCAACGCCCAGGCTCGCACCCTAACCCTGGCAGACGGCACGAGCCTGCCCTATGACCGCCTCGTACTTGCACCAGGCATCCGCTTCGACGATGCCTACGGCCTCACGCAGGCGGATTACGAGAGCGCCTTCCCACATGCCTGGCACGCTGGCGCGCAAACCCAGGCCCTGCGCGACCAGATCACCGGAATGCAGAGCGGTGACACCTTCGTCATGACCATTCCGGCCAAGCCCTACCGCTGCCCGCCCGGTCCCTACGAGCGCGCCTGTCTGGTGGCCGACTACCTGAAGACCTCCGGCAAGAGCGGCTGCAAAGTCGTGGTGCTGGATGAAAACCCCGCCATCCAGGCCGAGCCGCACAACTTCAACCTTGCCTTCACCCAGACCCATGCCGGCATCATCGACTACCGCCCTGGCGTCAGTGGCATCAAGGTGGACAAAACCACCCGCGCGGTGAGTTTCACCCAGGGCGGCGCGCAACAGGTATTGACAGCCAAGGTCATTAACGTCATCCCGCCGCAGCGGGCGGGCACGGTCGTCGATCTGGCCGGGGTCAATAACTCGGGCGGGGGACGCTGGGCCGGAGTGGACGTGCTCAGCTACGCATCCACCGCCGTGCCGAACATTCACATCATCGGCGACGCCTCCGCCACCACCCAGCCCAAGGCGGGTCATGTGGCCAACCAGGAAGCCAAGGTCTGCGCCGACGCCATCGTGCGAGCCTTCCTTGGGCAACAGCCAGACCCCGCGCCGGTGACCAACTCGGCTTGCTATTCCCCCATCACCAACAGCACCGCGAGCTGGCTGACCGTCGTCTACCAATATGACGGCAGCAGCAAGACCATGGTGCCGAGCGGCGCGGGCGTGGTAGAAGCAGCCTCCATCAGCAGCAAGAACTTCAGCCAGATGAACACCTGGTTCAACACGCTGATGGCGGACAGCTTCGCCTGAGTAGACACTGTATAAAGCTATCCTTGGCTTTATATACAGACTGCCTCGATACGCCATCCGTTTCACTATAGCTCCGGCACGAATTAGCCTTGAACGTAGGTCGGGCTTTAGCCCGACATGTCGGCATGAATGCCGACCTACAATCACGGATAAAGCTGGCCGGATCAATAGGCAGTGGTGCGATACTCGCACCGCTGCCTTTCTGCATTTGAGGACATTGCCATGCGCCTGCTCCTGGTCGAAGACGACCCCCTGATCGCTGAAGCCGTGGCGGGCTTCCTGCGCCAGCGCGGTCATGCCGTGGACTGCGCGACCGGTGAGCGAAAGGCGCGCGCCTTTCTGGCTAGCGCGGATCATGACCTGCTGCTGCTCGACTGGCGACTGGCGGAGGGCAGCGGCATCAGCCTGCTGGAGTGGCTGCGCCGCCAGCCGCCGCTGCAAGGCCTGCCGGTGCTGATGCTGACCGCCATGGACGCGGTCTCCATGCGCATCCAGGGGCTGGAAGCGGGCGCGGACGACTACTTGGTCAAGCCCTTTGACCTGCACGAACTGCATGCCCGCATCCAGGCGCTCGGCCGCCGCCGCACCGAAAACTGCATCACCCACCTGAGCTGTGGGGAGCTTGAACTGGAACCGTCCAACCGCATCCTGCGGCTACGCGGCACCTCGATCGAGCTGTCGGGCAAGGAGTGCGCCCTGCTGGAAATGTTGATGCAGCAATGCGGCAAGACCGTCAGCCGCGAACGCCTGCATGCCCTGCTCTACGACTGGGAACGCGACGTGGCAAGCAATACTCTGGAGGTTTTCATCTCCAACCTGCGCAAGAAGCTTGGCTCGCAGTCCATCCAGACCCTGCGCGGCCTGGGCTATCGGCTGCGCCCAGGAGGGGGCTCATGAAAGAACGGATGACTCTACGCATGCGCCTGTTGGCCGGCGTCCTGCTGGCAGTGCTCTGCGCAACGCCCTTCACTCTGCTTGGCGTCTACGGGGACGCACACCATGAACTGGACGAACTCTTCGATGCCCATCTCGAACAACTCGCACGCCTGCACCTCAGCATGGATCGCGCCAGCGCGGCCACGCAACCCCCGATCCTTCACCCCTACACCAGTAAAATCCTGGTGCGCCATACATGGAACGATGGCCGCAGCCCGGCGCGCTGGGACAGCGAACCCGCCCCCTTCCCGCCCGGGCTGGACGGCGCGAGCGGATTCGGCGACTTCGAGGGCGAGGACGGCGAGATGCACTGGCGCTACATCGGCCTGTGGTCAGCGGAGCGCAACCACCACGTGCTCATCATGCAAGACCACGGTATACGCGAAGAGCTGGCCTCCAGCATTGCCCAGAGGGTGAGCCTACAATCTCTGATCGAACTGCCGCTCTTAGCCTTAATCATCATCTTTATGACCGCCGTGGCTCTGCGCCCGCTGCGCGCCATTGTCCTCGCTCTGCGCAATCCCGACCCCTTGCAGGTTCGGCTGCCGCCGGCTCACACCCTGCCGCGCGAACTGGCCGTGGTGGTCGAGTCATTCGACCGCCTGCTGGAACGCTTCCGCGACCTGCTGGAACGTGAACGCCATTTCGCCGCCGTCGCCGCCCACGAGTTTCGCACGCCGCTGGCCGGCTTGTACGCCCAACTCCAGTTGCTGGAAGTTAGTGATTCACCCAACCCGCGCGCGCTGACCCAGGCTCAGCATGCGGCGCGCCACCTCAGCACACTGGTGGATCGGCTACTGCTGCTCGCGCGCATGGATCGGAATCAGGTGCAGGCCCACGCCGAAGCCATTGATTTGCACGAGTTGATCCTAGAGTGCGCCGCACTGGTGCAAGACCACTGGCCGCAACGCGAGATCCAGTGGGATATCACCCCTCCCAGCGATCCCTGCTGGCAGGTTTGGGGCGACCCTACCCTGATCCGCATGCTGCTGCTCAATCTGTTGGACAATGCCTACAAACACGGCTCCGACCAGCTGTGCATCACCGTGCACGCACACTGCGAGGATGAGCAACGCACCTTCATGATCGAAGACGACGACCCCGGCATTCCGTCCGAACAACTGGCGCGTCTGCAGCAACGCTTTGCCCGCGCCAGTGAAAATACCAGCGGACTTGGGCTCGGCCTTGCTCTGGCGCGCGAGATTCTCATCCTGCACGGCGGCATGCTGTTTCTCCTGCCGAATAAGCCGCACGGACTGAGAGTCAAGATCACCCTGCCGCCCGCCCCGGGCACGCAAGCTTAACGGGCTGCTAAACAGCGCATGGCGACCGTCTGCGTTACCCTTCCAGCGCCGCCCAGCGCGCATAGGCTGCTTCCAACTCCACACCCAGCGCGATAAGTCGATCAAGCACCGTTTTCACCACCACCTGATCGCCCTGATAAAAAGTCGGGGCGCTACTTTGTGCGCTCAATTCAGCTTGCTCGGCCTCTAAAGCATTAATGCGTGCCGGAAGTTGATCCAACTCACGTTGTTCTTTGAAACCAAGTTTGGCGCGCGGTTTAGCCACTTCTACTTGCACGGGGGCAGGTTTAGCGGACACACTTGAGGCTGCTGGCTTCACCACGGTTCCTGTCATTCCCTTGGCCTGCATTTTTTGCTCAGCCTCACGAATCTTGAGCCAATCCGCATAGCCGCCGACCACTTCGCGGATTTTGCCCTCACCCTCAAACGCTAACAGGCTGGTGACCACGTTATCCAAAAACGCACGGTCGTGGCTCACGACAAGCAGCGTGCCATCGTATTCAAGCAGGGTTTGCTCCAAAACTTCGAGGGTTTCCAAATCCAAATCGTTGGTCGGCTCATCGAGCACCAAAAGGTTGGCGGGCTTGGCCAGCAGACGCGCCAGCAACAAGCGATTGCGCTCGCCGCCGGAAAGCGAAGCCACCTTAGTGCGCGCACGGTCTGGGGTAAACAAAAAACGCTGCAAATAGCCGATGCCGTGCATGTTTTCGCCATGCACATCCAGGCGGTCGCCACCATCGCAGATGTTTTCAATCGCCGTCCATTCAGGGTTGAGCTGGGCGCGGTGCTGGTCAAAGTAAGCAATATCCAACTGCGTACCGATTTTCACCGTGCCCTTGTCCGGCTGATAATCGCCCAGCATCAGTTTGAGCAAAGTACTTTTGCCGATACCGTTCGGCCCGACCAAACCGATACGATCGCCACGCTGAATGCGAATGGAAAAGTCCTTGACCAACTCGCGCCCAGCAAAACTTTTGTACGCGTGCTCGGCTTCCACCACAATTTTGCAGGAAGTACTGCTGCTGGCCAGCGTGACTTCAACCATGCCTTGTTTGTTGACGCGTTGTGAGCGTTCTTCGCGCAGCGCTTCCAAACGGCGCACCCGACCTTCGTTGCGCGTGCGCCGCGCTTTCACACCTTGGCGAATCCACACTTCTTCTTGCGCCAACACCTTATCAAACTCGGCATTTGCCAGCGCCTCGGCATGGTCACGTTCTTCGCGACGGCGCAAATAATTCTCCCAATCGCCAGGCCATGAACTAAGGCTTCCTCGGTCAAGCTCAAGAATACGATTGGCGAGCGACTGCAAAAAACTACGGTCATGCGTAATAAATAACACCGCGCCGCGAAACTCGCGGATAAAGCCCTCCAGCCATTCAATGCTGGCAATATCCAGATGGTTGGTCGGCTCGTCGAGCAACAATAAATCCGGCTCTTGCACCAATGCTTGCGCGAGCAAAACACGGCGTTGCGCCCCGCCGGAGAGTTCACGCACTTTGCGCGTCGGGTCAAGTTCAAGGCGTGAAATCACTTCATCCACACGCCGCGCCACGTCCCAGCCATTGCGCGACTCCAACTCATGTTGCAGGCTGGATAACTCATCCATCGCCGCCTCATCCCCCGCGCCCATACGGTCGATACAAGCATGATAATTCAGCAAAACATCATGCAAGTCGCCCACGCCGAGCAACACGGTTTCGTACACCGTGGCTTCGGATTCCATGCGCGGGTCTTGTTGCAAATAGGCCGCACGCGCACCCGGCTCAAGCCGCACCACACCTTCATCGGCGCGTTGCTCACCGGTAAGAATGCGCAGCAAGGTGGACTTACCCTCGCCATTGCGCCCAATCAGGGCAATGCGCTCCCCCGGCTCGACGGTAAAGCCGACATTTTTAAGTAAGGCGCGTGTGCCCACGGAAAAGCCAAGGCGGTCAACGGTCAGTAAAGGCATGGATTATCTCGCGGGATCATTGGGGAGCGTAAAAGCAAGGATAGTTAGCCACAGAGGACACAGAGGGCACAGAGTAGAGTCGCATTTTATTGAATTTTCTTGTCTCGACTGGCGCAAGAGCAAGCCTACACGGCATCCATTAAAAGGATTTCTCTGTGTACTCTGTGATCTCTGTGGCTAAACAAAAAAGCTATGCCAGCCGCGCACGCACAAACGTCGTCAGGCTGCCAAAAGTCTCAAACAGACTGGCATCGATTTCATCATCATGAATGTGCAGGCCCATTCTTTGTTCAAGCGCCGTAAGCACCGCCAAAACACCCATCGAATCAAGCTGCGGCACGCTTCCAAGTAGCGGGGTTTGCGCATTAAATTGCTGCACTTCATCCCCCAACTGCAAGGCCTCGCGCAAAACCATGCGCAAATCCACCTCAAGATTATTCGATGGGGAAAAGTCAGAAGCCGGCGGAAAATCCGCCTCAAGCATAAACGGCAACAATCGACTAAGCCCCAAGGTGGCTTAGACCACCCATGTAACTTTTGAGCACATCAGGAATCGCAATGCGCCCGCCTTCATCCTGAAAGTTTTCCAGCAAAGCCACCACGGTGCGCCCCACCGCAAGACCGGAACCGTTCAGCGTGTGGACTAACTCCGGCTTGCCCTCGGCATTGCGGTAACGCGCTTGCAAGCGACGCGCCTGGAAAGCTTCAAAATTCGAGCACGATGAAATTTCACGATAGGTGTTTTGCGCAGGCAACCAGACTTCCAAATCGTAAGTTTTGGCGGCACTAAAACCCATATCGCCCGCACACAAGGCCATGCGGCGATAAGGTAAGCCCAACCGCTCCAGCACGGTTTCGGCGTGGCTGGTCAATTCTTCTAATGCATTAAATGAATGCTCAGGCTGCACAATCTGCACCAGCTCGACTTTCTCGAATTGATGCTGGCGAATCATGCCGCGTGTATCGCGCCCGGAAGCACCCGCTTCAGAACGGAAACATGGCGTATGCGCCACCATTTTCAGCGGCAAGCCCGCCAAATCCAGAATTTCATCACGCACCAAATTAGTGACCGGCACTTCGGCGGTAGGAATCAGGTAATACGGCGATTCGCCCTCAAGCTTGAACAAATCCTCTTCAAACTTGGGCAACTGCCCTGTGCCACGCAAGCTGTCCGCATTGACCAGATAGGGCACATACACTTCCTGATAGCCGTGCTCTTCGGTATGCAAATCGAGCATAAACTGCGTCAGCGCACGGTGCAGGCGCGCCAAATCGTTTTTAAGCACCACAAAACGGCTACCGGTGAGCTTCGCGCCAGCGGCAAAATCCATCGTGCCCAAGCCTTCGCCCAAGGCAACATGATCTTTAGGCTCAAAACTAAAGCGTGTAGGCTCGCCCCAGCGCTTGATTTCGACATTGCCGGACTCATCCTCACCGTCCGGCACGCTGGCATGAGGAATATTCGGCAACTGCAAAAGCAGCGCGTCCATCTGCTCGGCCACCATGTTGAAGCGCGCCTTAGCCGCATCCATACGCGCACCGAGGCTTGCAACTTCATCAAGCAAAGGCTGCGCATTTTCACCCTTGGCCTTAGCCTGACCAATTTCTTTGGAGAGCCTATTACGCTCGGAAAGCAAACGCTCGGCCTCAACTTGCGCCTCTTTGCGCTCACTCTCAAGGCGCTCAAAGCGGCTCACATCCAGCACAAAACCGCGCCGCGCAAGACCAGAGGCGACAGCATTCAATTCAGTGCGCAGAAGTTTCGAATCTAACATGGGGAGTGTCCTAGGGTGGCCTTGACAGAAACGGAAGCACCGCGCCTATTCAATCAAAGATGATGCACTTCAAGCACTTCGTAAGTGCGCTCGCCCGCAGGGGCTTTGAAAATAATCGTGTCGCCAATGTGTTTACCAATTAAGGCGCGCGCAATGGGCGAATGCACCGAAATCATGTTTTGCTTCACGTCGGCTTCATCATCGCCCACCAATTTGTAGGTGGTTTCAGTGCCGCTTTCTTCTTCCAACACCACCACAGTGCAACCAAAAATGACTTTGCCGGTGTTGGGTAATTTGGTGACATCAATGATTTGCGCCAAAGATAATTTGCCTTCGATTTCCTTGATACGCCCTTCGACAAAGCTTTGTTCTTCACGCGCGGCATGGTATTCGGCGTTCTCTTTCAAATCGCCCAGCTCACGTGCTTCGGCAATCGCTTGAATAATACGCGGGCGCTCAATGCTGCGCAGTTGCTTTAGCTCTTCTTCAAGGCGCGCCGCACCCACGGCGGTCATTGGAACACGGTTCATACGCTCAATTCCTTAATCAATGCAGCATGTAAATCTTGCAGTCGGTTCACTTCCAAAGGCTCATGCAAATGGCTTAAAGCCTGACAGGTCGCGCTTGCACCGGCAATGGTGGTGAAATACGCCACTTTGCGCTGCAAAGCCTCACGCCGAATAGCCGATGAATCGGACAACGATTGACGATTGCCCGAGGTGGTATTGATGATTAAGTCAATCTCATCATTCTTAATCATATCCACGATATGCGGGCGACCTTCGACCACTTTATTCACCACGCCGCAAGCAATACCTGCCGCCTGAAGCGTGGCCGCCGTGCCGCGGGTGGCGACAATATTAAATCCGTGTGCCACCAAATCGCGTGCCACGCGGATGGCTTTTTCATGATCTTCTTTGCGCACGCTGATAAAGGCGCGCCCACCCGTCGGCAGATGTGAGCCCGCGCCAGCCTGCGCCTTGGCAAAGGCGGCGCCAAAGGTTTTGCCCACACCCATCACTTCGCCCGTGGATTTCATTTCCGGCCCCAGCACTGGATCAACGCCTGCGAACTTAATGAATGGAAAGACGGCTTCTTTGACCGAATAGAAATTCGGCACAACTTCCTCGGTAACACCTTGTTCTTTAAGTGATTTTCCTACCATACACAACGCGGCAACTTTCGCCAAAGGCCGCCCGGTGGCTTTGGAAACAAACGGCACGGTACGCGAGGCGCGCGGGTTGACCTCCAGCACATAAATATCGTCACCCTTGACCGCAAACTGGGTGTTCATCAGCCCCACCACGTTCAGCCCGCGTGCCATCTGGCCGATTTGCTCGCGCAACTGGTTTTGCAACGTGGCCGAGACACTATACGGCGGCAAGGAACAGGCCGAGTCGCCCGAATGCACGCCAGCCTGTTCAATGTGCTCCATAATGCCGCCAATCAGCACATCTTCGCCGTCACATATCGCGTCCACATCCAGCTCAATTGCATCATCCAGAAAGCGATCCAGCAACACGGGCGAGTCGTTCGATACCTTGACCGCTTCGCGCATGTAACGGCGCAAGTCTTCTTCGCCATGCACGATTTCCATGGCACGCCCGCCCAACACATAAGACGGACGCACCACCAGCGGGTAGCCAATTTCAGTCGCCAAATGCACCGCTTCTTCAGCAGAGCGCGCCGTGCGATTCGGTGGCTGGCGCAGGCCAAGCTGGGTAATCAGTTTTTGGAAACGCTCACGATCTTCGGCCAAATCAATCGAATCCGGCGTGGTGCCAATAATCGGTGCGCCGGCTTTTTCCAAGTCACGCGCAAGTTTCAGCGGCGTTTGCCCGCCGTACTGAACGATGACCCCCTTGGGCTTTTCAATATGAATAATTTCCAGCACGTCTTCTAGGGTCAGCGGCTCGAAGTACAGGCGGTCGGATGAATCGTAATCCGTGGATACGGTTTCCGGATTGCAGTTGACCATAATGGTTTCAAAGCCATCATCACGGCAGGCTTGCGCGGCGTGGACACAGCAATAGTCGAACTCAATGCCCTGGCCGATACGATTCGGCCCGCCGCCAAGCACGATGATTTTCTCGCGATTGGACGGGCGTGCCTCGCACTCCTCTTCATAGGTCGAATACATGTAGGCGGTTTGGGTGGCAAATTCACCCGCGCAGGTATCCACCCGCTTGTACACCGGACGCACGCCGAGTTCATGGCGGTGCGAGCGCACACATTTTTCGGTGTCATCCAGAAGTCGCGCCAAGCGGCGGTCGGAAAAGCCCATGCGTTTTAGGTCGCGCAACTCGTCGGCGTTGAGGGTTTCCAAATCACGCCCCTTGAGCGCGTTTTCAGCCTGCACGATTTCTTCAAGCTGAATCAAAAACCATGGGTCGATGCGCGAGTGCTCATGGATTTGCTCAAGACTAAAGCCGTGGCGGAACGCATCAGCCACATACCAAATACGATCCGCACCCGGCATACGCATTTCTTGAATGATTTTGGATTGAATTTCATCCAAGGGCAGCGTGCTATCGACAATCTCATTCAAGCCATCCATGCCCGTCTCAAGGCCGCGCAGGGCTTTTTGCAAGGATTCTTGGAAGGTGCGCCCCATCGCCATGACTTCGCCTACCGACTTCATTTGCGTGGTCAAACGATCATTGGCACGAGGGAATTTTTCAAAAGTAAAGCGTGGCACTTTGGTGACCACATAGTCGATGGACGGCTCGAATGAAGCAGGGGTTGCGCCGCCGGTAATGTCGTTGCGCAGCTCATCCAGCGTGTAGCCCACCGCGAGCTTGGCGGCGATTTTAGCAATCGGGAAGCCTGTCGCCTTGGACGCGAGGGCGGAAGAACGCGACACACGCGGGTTCATCTCGATCACAATCATGTGACCATCCACCGGATTGATCGCAAACTGCACGTTCGAACCCCCGGTTTCCACGCCGATTTTGCGCAGCACCGCCAAAGAGGCGTTGCGCATAATCTGGTATTCCTTGTCGGTCAGCGTTTGCGCCGGAGCGACGGTGATGGAGTCGCCCGTATGCACGCCCATCGGGTCAAAATTTTCGATGGAGCAGACAATAATCGCGTTATCGGCTTTATCGCGTACCACTTCCATCTCGTACTCTTTCCAGCCGAGCACAGACTCTTCCACCAGCAATTCGCGTGTCGGCGACAAGTCCAGACCACGACGCACGATGTCTTCGTACTCTTCGCGGTTGTAGGCAATCCCGCCGCCCGTGCCGCCCATCGTAAACGAGGGGCGAATAATGACCGGATAGCCAATCTGCGGTTGCACTTGCAGTGCTTCTTCTAAGCTATGCACGATAAACGACTTCGGTGTGCTCAAACCGATTTCGGTCATGGCTTCGCGGAAACGTTCACGATCCTCCGCCATATCAATCGCATCAGCGGTCGCGCCAATAAGCTCCACGCCGAACTTAGTCAGCACGCCTTCACGATCAAGATCAAGCGCGCAGTTGAGCGCGGTTTGCCCGCCCATGGTTGGCAATACGGCATCCGGGCGCTCTTTTTCGATGATTTTGGCCACCGTTTGCCAGTCAATCGGCTCGATATAGGTCGCATCCGCCATGTCGGGGTCGGTCATAATCGTCGCTGGATTGGAGTTGACCAGAATGACGCGATAGCCCTCTTCACGCAGCGCTTTGCAGGCTTGTGCGCCGGAGTAATCGAACTCGCAGGCTTGACCGATAATAATCGGACCTGCGCCGATGATAAGGATGCTTTGAATATCTGTACGTTTTGGCATGGCGGTTTAATCTTGTAGGTGCGAATTCATTCGCACAGGTATCTTTAGGCTCTACGTTGTGCGAATAAATTCGCACCTACATTTTCTCTGAACGTCAACGATGCTCGCGCTGCTCGCGGGCTAGTCGCATCCCGTCAATAAACGGCGTGAACACAGGTGCGACATCATGCGGCCCTGGGCTGGCTTCAGGATGACCCTGAAAGCTATAAGCTGGCTTGTCGGTAAGACAAATGCCTTGCAGCGAGCCATCAAACAAAGACTTGTGCGTGGCGACAACATTCGCTGGCAAACTCGCCTCATCCACGGCAAAGCCATGATTTTGGCTGGAGATCATGACCTTACCACTGTTTAAGTCCTGCACCGGATGGTTCGCACCGTGATGCCCAAACTTCATTTTCAAGGTACGCGCACCGCAAGCGAGGCCAAGAATTTGATGCCCCAAACAAATGCCATATAAAGGAATGTTCGCCGCGAGCAGCTCGCGCGTGGCTTCAATGGCGTAATCGCAGGCCGCCGGGTCGCCAGGACCATTGGATAAAAACACGCCATCCGGCTGCATCGCCAACACGTCGCTTGCGGGCGTTTGTGCCGGAACCACGGTCACGCGGCAACCTCGATCCACCAACATGCGCAGGATATTGCGCTTAATGCCATAGTCATAAGCGACGACGTGGTACGTTAAATTATCCGTCGGTGCTGCTTGGCAAAGCGCCTTCGCATCCCAACTTGGCGTATTCCACACATAGGTGTGTTGCGTCGTCACTTCCTTGGCTAAATCCATGCCATTGAGACCTGGGAAGGCGCGCGCAGCGGCAAGTGCCTTATCCACATCCAGACCCGCACCCGCCATCAAGCAGCCATTTTGCGCGCCTTTTTCACGCAAAATGCGCGTGAGCTTGCGAGTATCGATACCGGCAATCCCTAGCACACCGTGGCGCTTAAGATAGTCAGGCAGGCTTTCTTGCGCACGCCAGTTGCTCTGTAAACGCGGCAGATCACGCACAATCAAACCCGCTGCATGAATACGTGGGTCTTCCTCGTCTTCAAGGTTGACACCGGTATTGCCGATATGTGGATAGGTCAGCGTCACCATTTGGCGACTGTAGGATGGGTCGGTGAGGATTTCCTGATAGCCGGTCATGGCCGTATTAAAGACCACCTCGCCAACGGACAGACCATCCGCGCCCACCGAGTAACCGTGGAACAAACTGCCATCTTCAAGCGCGAGTAAAGCAGGGATTTTTTCAAACATAGCTCTGCACACACAAAAACGGGACGATTCGCAAACTTCGCGCACCATCCCGTTAAGTTGATAATTAAGTTGTAGAACTATAGCAGATGCGCCTGCGAGCGTCCATGTGAACGATTGATGAACGCATCAACGAGAACACCTCAACGCAATCCAAGCACATCCTGCATATCGAATAAACCGGGCGCACGCCCCTTCAACCAAAGCGCAGCCTGCAGCGCACCGCGTGCAAAAGTCATCCGGCTAGAGGCTTTGTGCGTAATCTCAATACGCTCACCCAACCCGGCAAACAACACGGTATGGTCACCAACAATATCGCCACCGCGCACCGTGGCAAAGCCTATGGTCTTGGCATCGCGCTCACCTGTAATCCCTTCACGCCCATACACCGCACACTCGTGCAAATCACGCCCCAAAGCGTTCGCCACCGCATTACCCAGCGCCAACGCCGTACCGGATGGCGCATCCACTTTATGCCGATGATGCGCTTCGATGATCTCAATATCGTAACCCTCCTCCAGCACCCGCGCCGCCGTATCCAGCAGCTTGAGGCACAGATTCACCCCCACGCTAAAATTCGCCGCCAGCACAATGGGGATATGCGTTGCCGCCGTTTCAATCATGGCACGTTGCACGGCGCTAAAACCCGTCGTACCAATCACCATCGGCACGCCCGCTGCCACGCAAAGCGGCAAATAATGCAAGGTGGCTTCTGGACGCGTGAAATCAATCATCACACCCGAGCCCGGCAACACCAAAGCCAAGTCATCGTGAATCGACACATCAAGTGCGCCAACGCCCGCGAAAACACCCGCATCCAGCCCTAGCAAAGCACTACCGCCGCGATCAATCGCCCCATGCAAACACGCTTTATCCGATGCCGCCAAAGTCTCCAGCAAAGCCCGCCCCATGCGCCCGCTGCACCCTGTAATCGTCACGCTTAACATTTTTTTACCCCTTATTAAAACAACTCTTCCGTCACCTGCGCATCCCCGAGGCTCTCGGATAAATCCGCAGGAGGCAATAAATCCTTCATCACTGCCGTGGTGTATAACGGCCGCCGCCCATCAAAAAACTCCTTAATCGAGCCTGGCGTACCATCAGGCACCACCATGCCACTTGCCGCATCAATACTTGCCGTCACAATCCCTTTAGGCGGCTTATTCTCCTGCACGGGCACATCTTTGAGCGCCACCTGCATAAAATCAATCCACATCGGCAAGGCTGCCGAGCCGCCGGTTTCTTTGCGCCCCATGGAATGATAATCGTCATACCCGACCCACGCCGTCGCCACCACGCCAGGGCCAAAGCCGCAGAACCACGCATCGCGCTGATCGTTGGTCGTTCCTGTTTTACCTGCCACATCCGGCCGCTTGAGCGCCTTGCCCGCCGCAGCACCTGTCCCTCGATGCGCGACATCACGCAACATCAAATTGGTCAGCCAAATGTTTTCTGCCGCCACCACACGCGGTGCCACATCGACCGCATCCGGCGCACAGGTCTCGCAAAACTTGGGCGCAGGCTGCTCAAACAGCACCACGCCGTTCACGTTTTCCACACGTTGAATGAAATACGGCGCGACACGATACCCGCCGTTGGCAAACACCATATACCCCGCAGCAAGCTCATACGGTGTGAGCGCGTAACTCCCTAAAGCAAGCGACAAGGTAGGATTCCATTGTTTGGTCGGCAAGCCGAACAACTTGGCATGATTAAGCGCGACCTGCGGCGTAATCGCATCAATAATGCGTACCGACACTAAGTTTTGCGAACGCACCAAGGCCTCGTGCAAACGCGTCGGCCCATACGAGCTTCCGCCATAATTTTCCGGCTTCCAATCATCGTTATTGCCCCCCTGCCCGGAAAATACCAAGGGCGCATCACTAATCACACTCGCCAAGGTAAAACCATTCTCCAGCGCCGCCGAATACAAAAAAGGCTTAAACGACGAACCCGGCTGACGCTGCGCCTGAAACGCTCGGTTAAATTTACTCAAAGCAAAATCAAAACCGCCGCTCAAGGCCAACATCGCACCGGTTTGCGGTTCAAAAGCCACAAACGCACCGGAAATATCCGGCGTTTGCGCCAAGGTCGCCACACCATCCTTCGTGCTACTCCGCACCCTCACCACATCCCCAGGGCGCAGCGCCGATACCGCCTTATCCTTATTTTTACCCAAACTCGCCTTCATCCACCTCAAGGATGCCGCGTCCAACTCAAACATTACTCCCGCAGCATCCACCAGTTTGACCTTTTGCGGGCTCGCCTCAAGCACCACTGCCGCCAAAAGCCCTTCAACAGCTTGCTGCGCCTGTGCTAAAGATGCCGCCGCTGCAACATCCCCCGCATTCATTTCACCATGCGCCTCGGCTCCGCGCCAAAGGTAACGCCGCTCATAATCAAGCAAAGCCTTTTGTAAAGAGTGCGCCGCCGCGATTTGTAAACGAGCATCAATACTGGTGTAAACCCGCAAACCCATTTCATAGGCCGCATCGCCGTATTCTTGCACCATGCGCGCGCGCGCCATTTCCGCCACAAAAGGCGCATTCAACTCCACCGTGGCATTCATATATAACGTTGTACTCACAGGCTCGGCCAAAGCAAGCTCAAGCTTATCCTGCGGCAACTGCCCCAAATCAAACATGCGCCCTAAAACATAATCACGCCGAATTTTGGCGCGTGTCGGGTTAATGATTGGATTGTATTTGGAAGGCGCTTTCGGCAGACCTGCCAGCATCGCCGCCTCAGCCGGGGATAGTTCACCCAAGGTCTTGTTGTAATAAATCGAAGCCGCCGCTGCGACCCCGTAAGCACGATTGCCCAAATAAATTTTATTGAGATACAACTCAAGAATCTGATCTTTCGTCAGCTCGCGCTCAATTTTAATTGCCAGCAAAATTTCATTGAATTTGCGGCTGTAGGTTTTCTCACTATTCAAAAAAAAGTTTCGCGCGACCTGCATCGTAATCGTACTGCCCCCCTGTCCTTTATGACCGGTACGCAGCAACTCCCAAGCCGCACGAAACAAACCTTGCCAATCCACCCCTGGATGCTGATAAAAACGATCATCCTCCGCCGCCAGAAAAGCGTTTTTCACCAAAGGTGGCACCTGCTCAATGGTCACTGGAATACGTCGTTTCTCACCAAATTCCGCCATCAAACCGCCGTCGCGATCGTAAATCCGCATCGGCACCTGGTATTGCATTTCACGCAGCGAATTGACATCGGGCAACTCTTCGCTATAAACATAACGGGCAACACCCCATGCCGACAAAGCCAGCAGTACCATAAAAACAACAAGATAGAAGACAAACTTAAAAACGAATGTTAGAAATGACATAATGACTGGCAAAAGTTAAGTCGATTGGGTAGCGCAACTTGGCAGATGAACTAGACTGTACGTTGAACTAAGTTCGCAACTTGCTAAAAACAAGACCACGCGCCACGATACCGCAAAAGGCTCCGAAAGAGGAAAACAACTCGTGTTCCGACGAACCAACAAAGCACCCTTACTTGGGCTAGACATCAGCTCCTCATCCGTCAAATTGCTTGAGCTTAGTCAAACAAGCAATGGTTACCGCATTGAAGCCATTGCCATTGAGCCACTGCCTGAGCGCGCCATTCAGGACAAAGAAATTATTGATCCCGAGGCTGTTGCTGCTGCCATACGCAAGGCCGTCAAGGAGTCAAGCACGCGCGCCAAACATGCCTGCATCGCCATTCCGGGCAGCGCCAGCATCTCACGCGTTATCACCCTGCCCGCTGATCTTAGCGAAGCCGAGCTTGCAGTGCAGGTACGCATCGAAGCTGAACAATACGTCCCCCATGCCATGGATGATGTGAGTTTAGACTATGACATCCTCGGCCCCACCGCAGGCAATGCCGACAATATTGACATTCTTATTGCCGCCTCGCGCACCGAAAAAATCGAAGCTCGGCATAATGCCGTCGATATGGGCGGTTTGAACGTTGAAATCGTCGATATCGAGCCCTTCGCCCTAGAAAACGTCTTTCATCAACTGTTTGCACCCAAGCTCGATAAAATCAGTGCCGACAGTGGCGTGGCTCTACTCGACATCGGCGCTACCACCACGGCGGTCAATGTTTTCCATCAAGGCAGCATGATTTACACCCGCGATCATCCCTTCGGTGGCCGCCAACACACCGATGAAATTATGCGCCGCTACCAGCTTAGCTATGCCGAAGCAGGTCGTGCCAAGCGCCAAGGCGGCCTCCCCGAAAGTTACGAAGTCGAAGTCTTACTGCCTTTCATTGAACTGGTTGCCCAACAAATCAGTCGCTTCCTGCAGTTTTTTTATGCCGCACACCCAAGCATCCCCCTCACTCGCATCTTGCTTGGCGGTGGCGTGGCGGGCTTGCCCGACTTAAGCGAGCGCATCGCCATGAGCACCGGCGTTGAAACCCAAATTGCCAACCCCTTCGTCGGCATGACTCGCTCGGCACAAGTGTCGAGTGGTGCCGGCAGCCGAATGTTGAATGAAGATGCAACCTCCATGCTGATTGCCTGTGGACTCGCACTAAGGAGCTTCGACTAATGCCACGCATTAACCTACTACCCTGGCGCGAAGCTCTACGCAAAAAACGCCAAAAAGACTTTATCACCCAAGCAAGCCTTGCATTCATTGGTGCTGCCGCGATCGCCTTATTGGCGCACATGACCGTACAAGGACAGATCGACAATCAGATTGAACGCAACACCTATCTGCAAACTGTTGTGACTGACCTAGATAAAAAAATCAAGGAAATTCAAGCACTCAAAAAGAGCCGCGATGACCTTGTCGCCCGTATGAGTGCCATTGAAAAGCTTCAATCCACGCGCAGCCTAATCGTCAAACTCTTCGACCAACTTGCCCGCACCACGCCGGAAGGTATTGTGCTCACCAATGTCTCCATGGGCGAAGCCACTAACACTGTCGACATCAACGGCTTTAGTGATACCACGGCGCGTGTCGCCGAATATCTGCGCAGCCTAAATAAAAGCGGGCTATTCAACAATGCAGAAATTGTTGGCCAAGGCATTCTAGCCAGTGCGGATCAAGCATCCGCACCGAAAACCAAAGCAAGCACGAATTTTGACGGCAAATATGCCTTCTCGATTAAAGCCGTCATCACGCCGCCTGCATCCAGTGTTGACGCCGAAGCCAGCTCAAAGAGTGCCAAACCATGAATTTAATCAAAGATTTTCAATCGGTTGACGATCCCAACAACCTAGGCAGTGCCCCGCTGAGTGTGCGTATCACTTTGCTGATTGCCATTTTCGTGGCTGTCTTAGGTGCTGCCTATTATTTTGATGTGCAAAACCTGCAAGTCCAGCTTGAGTCCGAACGCGCCAAAGAGCCCGGTCTGAAAGCGCAGATTGTTGAAAAGCAACAGCTTGCGGCAAACCTTGATGCGTACAAGGCTCAGCTCGTTGAAATGGAACAAACCCTGCAAACCATCTTGCGTCAGCTGCCCAATAAAAAGGAAATTGAAAACCTAATTGTCGATGTCGCTCAAACCTCTTTGGCGGATGGCTTAAAAAACGTGCAGATTCAAGCCTTACCCGAAGTACTCTACGACTATTACGCTGAAGCACCTTACATCCTGCGCTTTGAGGGCACTTATCATCAACTCGCTAAATTTGTCAGCGATGCCGCCGCCCTGCCGCGCATCATCACTCTGCACAATTTCGCCACCATTACACCGACCAAAGACTTCGCCAAAGACAAAATTCTGGACCTAAAAATCACCGCCAAGACCTATCGCTATCTTGACGATGAAGAAATCAAACAGAAGGCTCCCGCAACGCCTGCGGGCGGTGCAAAAAAATAAGGATCCGCATGAATGAAACCTCTACCCAAGCATCTATTACTGATTGTTGCTGCCGCAAGCGCCCCTCTAATGATGACAGGCTGCACACAAGGCAAGGATGATCTGGTCGTTTTTGTGGATGAAACCCTAAAAAAACCTGCCGCTAAAAGCATCCCACCCATCCCGCAGCTCAAACCTTACACGCCAATTACCTACACCGCCTTCGACGCTCGCGACCCGTTTTCGGCGCCTGAATATGTCGAAGAAAAAGTAGACAACGGCATCCGCCCAGACAGCAACCGCAGCAAAGAGCCACTTGAAGCCTTCCCGCTCGATGGCATCGGCATGATGGGCATTATTCAGCGCAATGATCGTCCAGAAGCCTTGGTGAGTGCTCCTGACGGCACCATCCACACCGTCGTGGTCGGCAATTATCTTGGACAAAATTTTGGAAAAATCACCAATATCCAAGAAACCAAAATTGACTTAATCGAAATCCTCCCCGACGGCAATGGCGGTTGGATGGAAAAACCTGCCACCATCACCATGAAAGACCAAAGGAACCAGGGTAAATAACCATGATGCAGCCACACACCTCAAAAAACCGCCTCACCGCAGCCATAGCACTCGCCCTAGGACTAAGCTTATCCTCCGCGTGGGCGGCCAATGAAATCAAAGACATCAACGTCGATCTCATGCCCGATGGCAGCACCCAAATTCGCTTCATCATGAATGAGCCCATGCAGGCCGCCCCCGCAAACTTCTTCATCGAAGAACCGGCGCGCATTGCATTGGACTTTCCCGACACCCGTTTTGATGCGGCCAAAAAACTCCGCACTATCGACATCGGCAATGTGCACGACTTACGTTTTGCCGAATCCCAAGGCCGTGCGCGTGCCATTGTCAGCCTAGGGCAAAGCAGCCCGTACAACATCAGTGTTGATGGCAATGATGTCGTCCTCGCCATCAAAAATACAAATTCCGGCAGCACTGCATCATCAAGCGTCAACCCAAGCGAACAGGCCGCCTCAACTGCAGAACCTACGCAAACTGCCACCGCTCCCGCTCCGGCTGCTCCAGTTGCCGCCGCGCCTCAAGTCGATTTCAAAATAGGCGCCAAAGGCGAAGGCCGTATTCTGGTGAACATGCCCTCCGCCAACGCGCCGATGAACATGAAAACCGAAGGCAAGCGGCTGATTATTGACATGCCCTCCACCCGACTCAAAGAAGCCCAGTACGACGTTTCCGACTTCGCCACGCCCGCGCAAAAAGTCACCGTCGAGAGCAAAGGCCAAGGCTCGCGCCTTATTGTTGAAAACAACGTCGCTTTTGAAAACATGGCCTACCAAGTCGGCAACCAACTCACCGTTGAAATTCGCCCCGTCCCTGCACCCAATGCCAACCAAAACAATCCCTTGGCACCTAAAACCTTCAAGGGAGAACGTCTCACCCTCAAATTCCAAGACATTCAAGTGCGCCCACTGCTGCAGCTTCTTGCTGACTTTACCAACCAAAACATCGTGGTGAGCGACACCGTTCAAGGCAGCATGAGCCTGCGCTTGGACAACGTGCCTTGGGATCAAGCGCTTGATCTCATCCTAACTACACGCGGATTGGCCATGCGCCAAAACGGCAATGTCATGTTCATTGCCCCGGTCACAGAAATTACCGCCCAAGAAAAAGCCCGTCTTGATCTGATTCATCAAAACGAAACCTTAGCGCCCTTGGTCTCCGACTTTATTCAAATCAACTACGCCCGCGCCGCAGACATCGCCAAACTTCTACGCCCACAGACAGGCGTAAACACAGGCAGCGTGGGTGCTCTTGGTGGCGCACCAACAACAGCCGCGCAAAACAATGGCTTTTTGAGCCCACGCGGCACCATCACCATTGACGACCGCACCAACACCCTGCTCATCAACGACATTGCCGACAACCTGCAACGCATCCGCGACTTGGTCAACAAACTCGACTCGCCCATTAAGCAAGTGCTGATTGAAACCCGCATTGTCATTGCCACCGACAACTTCTCGCGAGAGCTTGGGGTTCGCTGGGGCGTGACGGGCGTCAACTCGGGATCCAGTGGTACCGCCGTCTATACCGGCAACAACATCGGCACCAACGGCATGATCACCAACGTAGCCAATGGCTCAGCCCCAGGCTTCCCTGCAGATGTATCTAACCGCTACAACGTCAATTTACCGACCACAGCCAACCCAATGGGCTCGCTGGGCTTGAGCATTCTCGGCTCCAATGTCTTGGTGGATATGGAAATTTCCGCTATGCAAGCCGAAGGTCAAGGCGAAATTATTTCTAGCCCGCGTGTATTAACGGCCAACGGTCAAGCTGCTTATATCAAGCAAGGTAAGGAGATCCCTTACCAAGAAGCCAGCTCTAGCGGAGCCACCACCACCTCATTCAAGGAAGCCGTACTTCAAACCACGGTCACCCCACAAATCACGCCCAACAACAACGTGATTATGGACATCAAGGTACAGAAGGATGACCCCGACTTTACCCGCTCGATAAACGGCGTACCGCCACTCGACAAGCGTGAAGTCAATACCAAAGTTCAAGTTCAAAACGGCGAAACCGTTGTTCTGGGCGGCATTTACGAAGTCAGTAACATTAACCAACTCGACAAAATCCCCTTCCTAGGCGATATTCCTTGGATTGGCGAAGCGCTATTCAGCAGACGCTTCAAAGACACGCAAAAGTTCGAGCTTTTGATTTTTGTCACTCCGCGTATCGTTGATCACGGTATGATAACCGCAGTTCAAAGCGCGCAATAAGTCTAAACTTTTCGCACCCAGCACCCACTCAACTTTCTGGAAAACAACCATGCTCACGATCATCCAGCGTTTTATGTTCAGACTTCTGACTATGCTGACCCCCGTTCTATTCCTAGCCGCATGTGGTGGCGGAGGTGGCGGCTCTGACACCCTTGTCGGCCAGCCAAACACACCCGGGACACCAATAACGACGGCAAGCTTCCAGATAAGTTTGAGTGCTGATGCAACAAGCCTAAACAGCGGGCAGGAAACCATCCTCACCGCTACCGTCAAAGACACATCAAACAAACCGGTGGCAGCTCAAAATGTCACCTTCACTTTTGGTAGCAACCTCTCTGGCGCCACACTCAACCCCACCAACGGAATCACCAATGCCGCAGGTGAAGTCTAAGTGCGTTACAACGCAGGTAACCTTGCAGGTACGGATAGCCTGATTGCGACCACCACTGATGCTGCAGGTAAAGAAGCCTCGGCCTCGGCAGCAATTACTGTTAAGGCCAGCGTTACGGTTGTGGGTTCAGTTAATATACTTAGCTCAAACAGCGCCATCGGTACCAACAATGCGACACCGCTTGATGTTATTGTGCAGGTCAAAAGTGCGAGCAACGTTTTAATGGCAGGTATTCCAGTCACCTTAACAGCCGATAAGGGAACGCTAGACGTGATCAACAGTGTGACCGACTCCAGCGGCAGCATTGTTGCGAAGCTCAGCACTGGCGGGCTGTATGACAACACCCAAATCACACTGAACGCTTCAGCAGGTGGTATTAACGCCACACCCTTGGTTGTCAACGTGACGGGTACCACGATTGTACTGAGTGGACCAAGCGCTGCGGCAATAGGTGCACCTGTTCCCTACAATCTTTTGCTCAAAGACTCTAAAGATAAGCCTATTGTGGGTAAGTTAGTGACTCTGACATCAGATGTCGGTTCGTTGGATCCTACCTCTGTGATTACGGACAACGCTGGGCTAGCGAGTTTCAAACTTACAACGAGCCTCTCAGCGACCCTCACCGCCACAAGCTTGGGTGCTACTGCGACTACAAAGCTCACTGTTGCCAATACCAGTGTTGATATTACTGTAGATACCAACCCAGGAACTGATAGTTTTGTAGACATCAACACTTCGCGTAATGTCACTGCGCTTGTTAAGAACTACGTGGGGGATCCAGTAGCCGGGGTAAACGTAACCTTTACATCAACTCGCGGTACACCAACACCGCAGTCAGCAATTACAGATGGTAATGGGTTGGCAACTGTCTCGATCAGCTCACCTACGTCAGGACCTCACTGCCATTAAGTTAAGCGATTTTTGTGATAATGGTTCGATTTGAATGAAAATCGGATATGGCTAAAAAAAGCGTGCTGTTGAAATCACCCAAGAGCGGATTGAATCGGACGACTTCAAGTCG
>JBFXGB010000026.1:0-23847 GCA_050178405.1 Halothiobacillaceae bacterium | reverse complement strand
TGATTTAATCAATTTAGATAATCCTTCGCATGTGCTTCATGTTTTGAAACGCGAGGCCGAGCGAATCCAATGCAAACACCGCTTAATCAAACTTGAGTCCATCCAGAATGAGTCTGAACGTCGCTGCAAAACGCTTATGCAAAGTTCTCGCGATGCCATTGCTTACATTCATGGCGGAATGCACATTGATGCGAATGATGTTTATCTGGAAACGCTCGGATTTAAATCGCTCGATGATATGGAAGGCTCGCCTTTACTTGATCTGATTCAAGCAAATGATCATGCCAAAGTGCGTGAAATTATTCGCAGCAGCGCCCCTAAAACCGACGAGGTGAAAACGCTCGAAAATATTCATTTCAAACACCAAAACGGCCATGAATTTAGTGCGCACGTTGAGTTTTCCTCCGCAACGATTGATGGCGAACCATGCACCCAAGTATTGATTCGTTTGACGAGTGATGCTGACACCAAAGCACTTGAAGAAAAAATTGCCAAACTAAGTCAACGTGATGCGATTACCGGCTTACTTAACCGCCAGTATTATCTGGAGCAAGTCAATAAAAGTATTGCGCAAGCTCATGCCGAGCAGGCTCACTTTATTCTGATCCATCTGCAAATAATCTACCCCGTCGAGATCCGTAACAAAATTGGTGTCGTCGGGCGTGATGCACTGATTGCAGAAGCAGGCCGCCTGCTTGAGCGCGAGCTCGACAGCAACGCCCTCATTGCGCTGTACAGTTCCAATGTTTTCACCATGCTTCTACCGTGCATGGACGTGTCACACCAAGCCACCGTTGAGCACGCCCACGCTCATGCGAATCAACTTGTTCGCACCTTGGGGCAGCATATTTTTGAAGCCGGCGGGCAGTCTGTCACCGTGGATGCAACGGCGGGGGTTGTGATCGTGGATGAACATAGTCCTGCGCTGCAAGAGCTGCTTCATCGAGCCGAGCAGGTCAGCGCTGAGGCCGCGAATTTGCCGAATGGATCCGTCGTGTTCTACAAACCCAAGGAGAAGGATGCCTCGCTCGCCGAAAAAGATGAGTACTGGAATCGCTTGCTGCAAGATGCCTTGCGCAATCATCAATTTAGACTGTTATTCCAACCCATTCTTAGCCTCGATGGTGACAGCCGTCGGCAGCGTTATGAAACGTATGTTCGCCTTTTGGACGAACAGCGCCAAATGATTGAGCCGAGAGATTTCATCGAGTCCGCAGAGCGCTCGGGTTTAAGTATTGAGATTGACCGTTACGTCATTCAAGGTGCGATTGTGCACATTGTTGAATCACGTAAGCGGGGTATTAATCTGCAACTTTTTGTACGTATTTCAACGCCGACACTCATCAGTGCCGACTTCTATCCTTGGTTTAGTTCGCAGATTATGGACGCTCAAATTTACGATGGAGCCGTCGTCCTGCAAATCAGTGAACGCGTCGCCCAAGAACAACTTAAACAAGCCCAACTGCTGCTTGAAAATCTTCAGCGCATTCACACCACAATGTTAATCGATGGCATGGGCTTAAATGAACCTGTTGACCAACTTATCCAGCGTCTTAACGTCACATGGATTAAAGTGGATCGAGGATTAGTGGAGGGCATTGGGAAGAATAAGGCCAATCAGAGCCGTCTTCTTGAAAGCATTAAAATATTCAAACAGCGTGACGGGCTTGAAGTGATTGTGCCGCATATTGAAGATGCCGCCGCGTTACAAATTGTGTCAATGAGTGGCACAGACTTTTTACAAGGTAATTTTATTCAAGGGCTGTCTGAACGCCTGGATTTCGATTTCAGCAGTTTTTAATTGATTTTTTAGAAGTTAAACATTGATATATTTTGCAAGCTTATCTTGCAAATAATCGCACATTATTTGAAACTAAAAACTCGATAAAATTGCAGCATCAACCACATAAAAAGCAATGGCAAAACAACGGTTTGCATAATAAACAAGGCCGCTAAGCGAATGATGTACTCCACCATCGCATTCGCTTGGGTGGTGAGTTCATCCACCTGCTTCTTAATGTCGGTACTTTGTGACCAAAGGCGTTTGAGCTTCTGTGACCAATCCTCGTCAGCACTCACCACGGCTTCACCGGGGCTCAGCATCTTGATGTGTGCCTGTGCGTTCTCGTACTCATTAGCCATGAGAAGTCGATAAGTCGCCTCACTGGCTACAGAGGCTAGTGGCACAGCAAAAATCAAAAACATGAACCCTAGCGCGACTTTTTTCAGCCATGCCGGGGCATCGCGTTCGCGCCAGATAAACCCGCCCCATACCAGTAGTACGAAGGTCAACAAAGCCGCCAGCGGCCAGGCACCAAGCATAGTAATGAGCAGATGTTGTGCGGCAAAAGATAAGGTTGCCATAAGCATGATGGTCGAAAACTGCTCGACCAGATCATCCAGCGGATCAAGTACAGCGGCAGGATGCGCCGATACGCCTGCACCGACTTGAATACTGACCGAAGTACTTTGCGCAAGACTTAATGCAGCATTGAGCGCACGCGCCGAAGCAAAGGTCACCAAGGCACGCTTAAGCCCCGAATCCACATAGCTTTGCGCCATGACTTCCAAAGGACGCAGCCACACCAGCGCCACGGCCAACGTCAAAATCGCTAGCAGTAACCATTTGCGCAGAGAAGGCTGCATTTGTTTAGCCAAATTAACGGCAAAAGTTGGATGCAAAAGGCTTAATGCAAGTTCTTCGGCACGCTTGTCTGCTTGCTGCCCGCTTCGGCCCAATAATCATAAATATCCAAGGCCGAGCCGCTAATCAAATCCAAAAACTCTTCGTAGTCATCGGGACTATCCTGAATTTCGGCAAATTCCGCCATCTCGCGTCCGCCGCCGGCGATCATCGCTATAGGGTCGAGCAGTTCGCGATCGTCCGAATCAATCAACGGCTGCCAAGCGGCTTCACGCAACATCACGCCTTCCATAAAGCCCCAACACCAGCCGTCTGGAGTCATTAGCTCATTGTCGTCTTCATCAACTTCGATATTGAACATTGGCGCGATTTCGCCTTTGCTCAAGGTTTCGACGATGCGCGTATTCAAGGCCAAAATCAGCGCCAATACGCGCTCCAGCTCTTGCGGGGTTTCAAACACTGGACCCTCGCCTTGCCAGATCACCGGTAGCCATTCGCTCGGCGGTACCAACGCGGGGCCTGCCGCCAACGCGGTCAAAAAGCCGTCGATTTCGGACAGGGTCATGCACTCTTCGGGCACATTCTCGCCAAATAGGAAATTTTCCAGTTCCTGGACTTCTTCATCGGTAATCGGCGCGGGGATATTGCTCATGGGGGTGTCCTGTTGTTTAAGGCGGTTTTGAAATGATTAGTCGGCATCATAGCCCAGAATCGGAGCTAGCCACCGTTCAGCCTCGCTAATTGTCCAGCCTTTGCGCTTGGCATAGTCGTCCACTTGGTCGCGGCCAATTTTGCCAACCCCAAAGTATTGCGACTGCGGATGCGCAAAATACCAACCGGACACGGCGGCGGTCGGGTACATGGCAAAGCTTTCGGTAAGCTTAAGGCCGATGGCTTCATCCGGCTTGAGTAGCTCCCACATGATGCCTTTTTCGGTGTGATCCGGGCAGGCGGGATAACCAGGCGCGGGGCGCACGCCGCGATAAGCCTCTTTAATCAGCTCGTCGTTGGTGTAGTTTTCGTTCGGCGCATAACCCCAGAACTCCTTGCGCACGCGCTCGTGCATACGCTCGGCAAAGGCTTCGGCCAGACGATCCGCCAAGGCTTTGAGCATAATCGCCTGATAATCGTCATGATCGGCTTCAAATTCAGCCACTTTGGCATCAATACCCAGCCCCGCAGTGACCGCAAAGCCGCCGATATAATCCGGCACCGCGGTTTCTTTGGGCGCAATAAAGTCCGACAGGCACAGATTCGGCTTGCCATGCTGCCGCTCCATTTGTTGGCGGATATGGTGCAGAGTGCTCAAGTTTTCGCTGCGCGACTCGTCGGTGTACAACTCAATATCATCAAAATTCACGCTATTGGCCGGCCAGAATCCAATCACTGCGGCGGCTTGCAGCCATTTCTCGCTAATGATTTTATCAAGCATAGCTTCGGCATCTTTCAGCAGCTTGCGCGCCTCCACGCCCACCACTTCATCGTCCAAAATCGCAGGATAACGCCCGTGCAATTCCCACGCTTGGAAAAATGGACTCCAGTCGATGCGCTCGCGTAGGTCTTCCAGCGGGTAGTTTTCAAAGATTTTTGTGCCAAGAAATTTAGGCTTGGGCGGCAAATAGCCGGGGGTGGGTGGGGCGCAGCAGCCCGCTTCGCAGGTGGGAGCAAGATTCCCCACCCTCTCCCCCAGCCCCTCTCCCGTCAAGGGAGAGGGGGGCAAACCCGCAAAACCAAAATGCAGCTTCATACGATTTTGCCGCGCCTGCTCCAACGTCACCCGCTTGCCTTCACGCCGATTGGCGGCGCGCTGCTCCGCAAGCTCAACATATTCCGCACGAATATCCGCCGCATATTGCTCACGGTTCGCCCCCAGCAGGCTAGAGGCCACACCCACCGCACGCGAGGCATCCACCACATACACCACCGGATGCTCGCACACCGGCGAAATTTTCACCGCCGTGTGAATTTTGGAGGTCGTCGCGCCGCCAATCATAAGCGGCGTTTTAATCCCCAAACGCTGCATTTCCTTGGCCACATGCACCATTTCATCCAAGGAGGGCGTAATCAGCCCCGACAAACCAATAATGTCGCAATTTTGCTCCCGCGCCGTGTCCAAAATCTTCTGCGCCGGCACCATCACCCCAAGGTCAATCACCTCGAAACCATTGCATTGCAGCACCACGCCGACGATGTTCTTGCCGATGTCATGCACATCGCCCTTTACTGTCGCCATCAGCACCTTGCCCGCGCTCGTGCTCGCGCACCCGCCCTTGTCGGCTTCCATAAACGGCAGCAAATACGCCACGGCTTTTTTCATCACCCGCGCTGATTTAACCACCTGCGGCAAAAACATCTTGCCCGCGCCGAATAAATCGCCCACCACGTTCATGCCATCCATCAGCGGGCCTTCGATCACATGCAGCGGACGCGCCACTTCCAGACGCGCCGCTTCGGCATCCTCCTCCGCGTAAGCATCAATCCCCTTCACCAGCGCATATTCCAACCGCTTGGCCACAGGCCATGTACGCCATTCCAAATCTTCTTTCACTTCAGCGGCAGCGCCATTGCCGCGATATTTTTCGGCAATCTCCAACATGCGCTCGGTGGCATCCGGCCTACGGTCGAGCACAATATCTTCCACGCGCTCGCGCAATTCGGCAGGCAAATCATCAATCAAAGCCATTTGCCCCGCATTGACAATACCCATCGTCATTCCGGCGCGGATGGCGTGGTACAAAAACACCGCGTGAATCGCCTCGCGCACCGGCTCGTTACCGCGAAAGCTAAACGACACATTCGACACACCGCCGGAAATCATCGCGTGCGGCAGATTCTGTTTAATCCACGCCGTAGCCTCGATAAAGTCCACCGCGTAGTGGTTGTGTTCCTCAATCCCCGTGGCAATCGCAAAGATATTCGGGTCAAAGATAATGTCTTCCGCAGGATACCCGACCTTATCCACCAGCACGCGGTACGAGCGTTCGCAAATCTCGCGCTTGCGGGCGACGGTATCCGCCTGCCCGACTTCATCGAACGCCATCACCACCACCGCCGCGCCGTAACGCCTAAGCAAATGCGCCTGCGCAATGAACTTCTCCTCGCCCTCTTTCAGCGAAATCGAGTTCACAATCCCCTTGCCCTGAATGCACTTCAGCCCCGCTTCAATAATCTCCCATTTGGATGAGTCAATCATGATCGGCACGCGCGAAATATCCGGCTCAGCGGCGACAAGGTTCAAAAAGCGCACCATTGCCTCCTTCCCGTCAATCATGCCCTCGTCCATATTGATGTCGATAATCGGCGCGCCGGACTCCACCTGCTGCCGCGCCACTTCCAGCGCGGTGCTGTAATCGCCTTCCTTAATCAAGCGACGAAAACGCGCCGAACCGGTGACATTCGTGCGCTCGCCCACGTTCACAAACATGGTGTCAGGGGTGATATTAAACGGCTCCAACCCCGACAAACGGCAGGCCGGCACCGGTACAGGCGGCTTACGCGGCGCTTTACCCGCCACCGCCTCGGCCATGGCGCGGATATGCTCCGGCGTGGTGCCGCAGCAGCCACCGACGATATTCAAAAAGCCCGCATCCGCCCATTCCGCAATATGCTCGGCCATAGGCGCAGCTTCTAAATCGTACTCACCCATCTCATTGGGCAAACCCGCATTGGGGTGCACCGAGACAAAAAACTCCGACACCCGCGCCATTTCTTCCACATACTGACGCAGCAAGTCCGGCCCCAAAGCGCAGTTCAACCCCATCGTCATAGGGCGCACATGCCGCAGACTGTTATAAAACGCCTCCGTGGTCTGACCGGACAAGGTGCGCCCCGAAGCATCGGTAATCGTGCCGGAAATCATAATCGGCAGACGGAAACCGTCTTCATCAAACACCTTTTCTACCGCAAACGCGGCGGCTTTGGCATTCAACGTGTCAAAAATGGTTTCGATCAGGATAATATCCGCGCCACCCTCAATCAGCCCGCGCGTCGATTCGACATAGGCCTCCACCAGCGCATCAAAATTCGTATTGCGAAAGCCGGGGTCATTCACATCCGGCGAAATACTTGCCGTGCGGTTGGTCGGCCCAAGCACCCCAGCAACAAAACGCGGCTTGTCCGGCGTTTGCGCCGTCATCGCATCCGCCGCCTCGCGCGCCAAACGCGCCGCCGCGACGTTAATCTCATACGCCAGTTCTTCCATGGCGTAATCCGCCATGGCAATGCGCGTGGCATTAAAACTGTTGGTCTCCAGAATATCCGCACCCGCCTCCAGATACGCCGCATGAATACCGTGAATAATCTCCGGCTGCGTCAGCACCAACAGGTCATTGTTACCCTTAAGATCATGCCCCCAATCTTTGAAACGCTCGCCACGATACGCCGCCTCATCGAGCTTATGACGCTGAATCATCGTCCCCATCGCGCCATCGAGAATGACAATGCGCTCATTAAGGGCTTGGTACAGGGCAGAAATGCGTTGGTCGCGTGCGGAAGAAGACATCATAAAAACCTTTAAGGATCAGCTCCTTGAGTACGAAAAAACTCAAGACGCGCAAAACAGGAAGTTGTGCATTCTAACAGCAAAGCCACCCAGCCGATGATGCGCAAGCCCGCTAAAATCCAATGGCTTGTGAAGTCTTAAATGACGCAGAAGCTGGATTGACCCCCTCTCCCCTCGCGGGAGAGGGGGCTGCACCCTAAGACAAAACGCAGGCTATGCCAGCCTCACCACCCCGTTTCCTGTTGCAGCAGAACCAGCTCAAATTTTTCGACAAAGCTGGCAAGCGACAACCCACAGCCTGTGCAGTAATCACGCACCTCGACAAAATCCAGACCACGATCCCCCGACTCGATCTTGCTGACAAAACTTTGCGGCTTGCTCAGACGCGCAGCAAGCTCAGACTGCGTCAATCCGCACGCAACACGCTGTTCGCGCAACAATTTTCGCAAAAGAATCCGCTGCTGTTCCCAAGGTTTGATCATGGGTACGCACGCTAAATCCTATTGCAGAATATCCTGTTTTAGGATATAAGGTTTTTAACATGTACAAGCGCATAAGTACGACGCATTAGCTCCCCGTCAAAACAGCTTTTTAACTAAATGGAGTTCTTAAATGGTTGATGCAATAGCGAACGCTGGATTGGGCTTTGCCATGGTCATCCAGTTGGCTTTTATTTACGTGATTTTTTTGCTTTTACGGGCTCTATACAGAAAAATTACTAAACCAAGGACAAAGAATAATGAGCAGTCACATTAATAAATTCGGAGTTCTCTACCACCAAAAATATGGTTATCGCACTCTAAATACACGATTTTATAAATCCATTTAACTTATAAATATTAAAATAAACTAGGATATTAAATATGCGCTATTTGACCAAACCATTGTTTGAAGATTTTCTCAACTTCCTGGGAAGATCAACCCGTACACAGTACTGGTATTATCTCATACTATCTACCATTTTCTTTCTTGTCGTTGGCTGGATTTTTACAGGAATTGGATCTGATGCTCTTGGCTTTGTTTACATTGGTCTGCTCGCTTGGATTTTAGTCGCTCAAATATCTATTAGCGTGCGAAGGATACATGATATTGGTTTGTCAGGGTGGTGGGGTTTAATTTTTATTCCTTTGGGTTTACCGATGATAATCGTTGGTTTAATTCCAAGCGCCGCCAACAATAAGTATGGCAACCAACCACTTTCAAAAAATAAGGAGCAATCATGAGGTTTTATCATCATTTGATTGCAATCTTTATTGTTATGACATCTTTTTTACCGAATTCTTACGCGCTTGATTACGTTAATCTTTATGATGCGTTTAACTCAAATGGCAGCATTGCCCAAGAAGCAAGAAAAGAACAAGAAAAAGCAGTAGAAAATGAGCTTTATAAAGGATCGGCTCATGTGCAGTCGATAGTAACAGAGACCCCCATTGGTCGCGCCAAAACTTATAGTATTATAATCAAAATATCTTTTGAGGATTTTCCTAATCTTTACAAATTCAATAGTCTTTGGTTTACTGAACTAGACACGGGATTAAGCAATGGTGTTTACAAACCAGAAAATGGTTCAAGCATCCTAATCCCCAGCTATAAAGTTGATGCCATTTTCAGTGCTAAATCAGATAAAATTAGTCTGACTAAAATCGAGCCAACACAATCTTATGGAGTTACACTTGCCACTGTAACCCCTAAATATGTTCATTATGATATCGAAAGCTATGAATCAGCCAAAATAGAACTCGCACAAAAACAGGCTGCCGAGAGAAAAGCGGAAGATGAACGGAACTCTTTGACTGGGAGGATAAAGGGTCTTTTTGGAAAATAGCCCGCGTAGGGCGCATTAGCGCAGCGTAATGCGCCGCATGGTGACATGCCGCACACCTTGAATCATTCCGTTTGCTTGCAAAGCCAGTTGTACACATAAATACGTTATCTGTGCAGCACAACCACCCAATCAGCGCAAAATCCAGTTTTCAACGCGCAGCAAGCCCGCTTCATAACCACCCGCTACGTTTGAGGCCGCGGTGCAAAATCATGCTTCCCGCCAAGGTTGCAAGCATGACGAGCGGATAGCTAAATCTCCAGCCCGCGTAGGGCGCATTAGCGCAGCGTAATGCGACGCATGATGACATGGCGCACACCTTGAATCATTCCGCTTGTCTCCGAAACGCGCCGCTCAAACCCGCAGTTGAGGGTGCGTCCCGGCGCGCTCGGCCAGCGTCAGCGGGTGTAACTGATGCCAATCCAGAAATAACGCCTCCTTGCGCAAATCAAGCCTTAAGTCTAATGTTTACGAATATAGGATTTTAGGAAAAACATCATGTTACAAACCATGATTAAGACCGTAGGCATCAACGGGCAAATTTCATTGGGCAAAAGCTACGCAGGCAAAAAAGTGCTCATTGAAGAACAAGAACCCGGTGTGCTGTTGATTCGTACCGCCAAAGTTATTCCCGACAATGAAGCTTGGCTGCACCAGCCCGCAATGCTTGCGCCCCTGCAAGCGGCCATGGCGTGGGCGGTCGCGCATCCCGCGCAAGAGTCCAATCTTGAAGCACTGGATGAGGCCTTGAATGCCCAAGAGCATGGTTAATTCAACGGCTTGGGTAAAACTTGACCTGAATAACCCGCACTTGCAGCAAAGCCTGTTTGCCTTGGAAAAACAGGCACAATTCGAATGCCTGCGCACATTGAAAAAAATCAGCGGCATGACTTGGGTCATGGTGTATCAAGACAAGGGCTTGCGCTGGGAGAAAATCAGCAGCATCCAAGCTCCGGCAGGTATCGATCAGGTGTATTCAATCCGCATCACGCTATCGGTAAGAGCGCTGGTTTTTCGCGAAGGCGACTTCATGCGGTTTTTAGTGGTTTCGCAAGACCATGATGGGGTTTATGGAAAGAAATAGTGGTTATGTCCCGCTTGGGGTGAGATACAAACCCTAATCAGGTTCTCACCCGGCTCGCCCGTTTACCCGCTTGACGCGCCCATAAATACGCTATCTGTACAGGGCGACAATCCAATCAGCGCAAAATCCAGTTCTCGACGCGCAAGCCCGCCACACGCGCGAACTCAGCCTCGTTGGCGGTGACCAGCACGGCATCCAGTGCCAAGGCGTGAGCAGCGATGAGCATGTCGTTCGGCCCTATGGGTGTTCCACACTTAGCGAGTCGGTGACGAAGTTCGCCGTAGGCATGGTCGGCGGGCGTATCGAAAGGCTGCACGTCAATTTGCGCAAGAATAGCGTCCAGTTGTTCGCTCAAGCGAGCCGAGCCTTTTTTGGCCACACCAAAGCGCAGCTCACAGGTGACGATGATCGAGGTGAATACAGCATCCTCGCCGACACGTTCAATAGCCTTGGCAACGCTTCCGTGAGGATGTTTCACCAAGTCGGAGATGATATTGGTATCCAGCAAGTAGCGCGGGCGGATGGTCATAGATCGATGTCATCCAGCGCCAAGAGATCCTCATCCATGTCGAGAATGTCCTCTTCAAGATCGGACAAGACCGCCAAGGTGGCAAGCAAACCTTTCCTTTTCACCGGCTCGATCACCAGCCGCTGGTCTTCCTTGCGCATAATGACTTTCTCCGCGTCCAGCTCAAACTCTCGCGGAATGCGCACGGCCTGATTGCGGCCATTGCGGAATAGACGGACGTGACGTTCTGTTTGCATGTTGAGCACTCTTGGTTGGCCTATGTGCTAGCATAGGCCAGCCGCTGCAATGCGTCAAAATACGCTATCGTGGGAGATGCTGGCCTTGGTTCGGTTGCCAGCCCATTCCAACACTCCCTGCCCCGCCACAACACCACTGGCGAAGCAGGCGCTGAGCAAATAGCCCCCCGTAGGCGCATCCCAATCGAGCATTTCGCCTGCGCAAAACACGCCGGGCTTGTTGTTGAGCATCAGGCGCTCATCCAGTGCCTCGAATTTCACCCCGCCCGCCGTGCTAATCGCCTCGTCCAGCGGCCTTGTGGCGATTAAGCGCACGGGCAATGCCTTAATGCCAGCAGCTAGTTGCGCCGCCTGATTGAAGACTTCGGCGGGCAAACACTCGCGCAACAAGGCCGCCTTGATGCCATGCAGATTAAGCTTGCGCCGCAGATGCTCGGCCAAGCTGCGATTGCCACGCCCTTGTTGCAGCTCCGCCTCAACATCAGCCTTGGCATGATTTGGCAAAAGATCAAGCATCAGACACGCCTCGCCATGCAGCGTGATCGCCTCGCGCAATGCGCTGGACAGCGCATAAATCGCGCCGCCTTCTAGCCCGTATTCGGTCAGCATCAACTCCCCTTGCACGCGCTGCTCATTAAAACTTGCCACCACAGGCTTAATCGGCTGCCCGGCAAAGCGCATTTTAAGAAAATCGCTCCACGCACATTCAAAGCCGCAATTACTCGGCTGCAAGGCCGCTACATCAACACCTTGCTGTTGCAATAGCGGTAGCCATGCGCCGTCCGAACCCAGCCGTTTCCACGAGCCACCGCCCAGAGCCAACACCACAGCATCGGCCTGATGCGTGGATTCGCCTTCTGGATGCACAAAGCGCAACGCACCCTCTTCATTCCACCCCAACCAACGCTGACGCATGTGCAAACGCACTCCACTCTGGCGCAGTCGATGCAGCCACGCACGCAAAAGCGGCGCGGCCTTCATCTCCTTGGGAAACACCCGCCCGGACGTGCCGACAAAACTCTCGACACCCAAATCGTGCATCCACTCACGCAACTGCGCGGGCGGAAACTTGCGCAATAACGGCTCGATCCAAGGCCGCGACGCGCCGTAACGCGCCACAAAAGCATCAAACGGTTCGGCATGGGTGATATTCAGCCCGCCTTTACCCGCCATCAAAAATTTACGCCCGCTCGATGGCATAGCATCGAACACATCGACCTGCGCCCCGCCAGCGGCCAGCATTTCGGCAGCCATCAAGCCTGCAGGGCCTGCACCAATCACGGTGACGCGCATGATTTTGTTCGACTAAAGCGAAGGAGCCAAAATCTATATTTGGCCACAGAGATCACAGAGGACACCGAGAGATAAACTTTAATGCTCGACAGGTTTATCTTCTCTGTGCGCTCTGTGGCTAACAAACCCATCAACCCGGTGGCCACGTCATTTGCCGACCGGCCAGCAAGTGCAGGTGAATGTGATACACCTCTTGCCCGCCTGCCGGATTGCAGTTAAACACCGTGCGATAGCCTGATTCTGCCACCCCCAATTCCGCCGCAAGCTGCTTGGCCACCAGAAACAGGCGACCAATCAGCGGCGCATCCTCGCTACTGAGATCATTCAGCGTAGCAATCGGCTTTTTAGGAATGATAAGGATATGAATGGGCGCTTGTGGGTTGATGTCATAAAAGGCGAGGATTTCGTCGTTATCAAAAACGACCTTAGCCGGGATTTCCCTGCGGATAATTTTGCTAAAAATGGTTTCGCTCATTGGGTTATTCCTCAAGTGCTGTTCGTTGCGCCTATTCCTGACGGCTCTAAACCAAACGTCCCGCCAACTCCGCATACAGCGGAAACTTGGTATCCAGCGACATCAAAGTCGCCTCATGCGCCACAGCCGTGGCGATAATGATCCTATCCTGCGGATCGCGATGATGCTCCGGCAGCTCCACGGCAAGCTGAGCAATCTGAGGAGTCAAAGGCAGCAGACTCACACCCGAACCCGCAAGCGCCTTCTCAAACCACACATCCAGATCAAAAGGCAGGGCAATCCGTCCATGCTGCGCCAACCACGCCACCTCAAAACAACTTATGGCAGATACAGCCACTTCATCACTTGTCTCAATCAAGCGCAGCCGTTCAGGCGAAAGCGCATCGTTCTGACCACTCACCCACCAAAGCCAGATATGCGTATCCAACACCATCATGTCGGCAAATCCCACACTGCCAAGGGCGCGCTGTCCATGACATCCCCCAACACCGTCAAACGCCCGACAAGATCAGGATGTGGACGGCGCAAGCCGACCGTTTTCACCCTTCCCTCATCCAGTGACAAAAAAATCGCCTCAAAACGACGATTGGGCGGCAAGCGCGGCAAAGACCTCAACCGCCCTTGTGCGTCGGTTTCCAGCATTAAGCGTTCTGCGTGCATTTTGTTCTCCCCCGTGTTGATTAAGCCGGACGACGGTCATTCAAGGCTTGTGCCAGCGTGCCGCCATCGACAAATTCCAGCTCGCCGCCCATCGGCACGCCCTGCGCCAAACGGGTGGCGACAATGCCGCGTGCGTGGCACATGGCGCTAATCACATGCGCCGTAGCTTCACCTTCAATCGTGCTGCTGGTGGCCAAAATCACCTCGCGCACCTCGCCTGCATCCAAGCGGGCTTCGAGTTTATCCAAGCCCAGCTCGCGTGCGCCAATGCCATCAAGAGGGCTTAAACGCCCCATCAAAAGGTAGTACAACCCACGATACGCGCCGGAATTTTCCAACGACCATTGATCCTGCGGCCATTCCACCACGCACAACTGGCTACGATTACGCTGCGGATTGCGACACAAGCTGCACACCGGCTCTTCGGTCAAGGTGCGACACTCGGCGCAATGCCCCACTCGTTCGGCAGCGGCATCCAAGGCACGCGCCAAGCGCCGCGCCGCCTCACGATCACGCTGCAACAGATGCAAAGCCAAACGCTGCGCCGATTTCGACCCCACGCCGGGCAAGCGGCGCAGGGCTTCCATCAACTCGTTCACCAAGGGCGAGAGCTGCATGGCGGCTTAGAACGGCAACTTGAAGCCCGGCGGCATCGACATACCCGCCGTCACGCCGGACATGCGGCTTTGTGTTTCCTGCTCGACACGGCGCACCGCATCGTTGATTGCAGCGGCCAGCAAATCCTCCAGCATTTCTTTGTCATCGCCCATCAAAGACGGGTCAATGCTCACGCGGCGCACTTCATGCTTACCGCTCATCAACACGCTGACCATGCCGCCGCCCGATACGCCGGTCACTTCCAAATGTGCCAAAGCTTCTTGCGCTTTTTGCAGGTCTTCCTGCATTTTTTGCGCTTGCTTCATCAACTGCCCCATGCCGCCTTTTATCATAGTTTTATTTTCCCCATTAAAATCAATACATTAATCTTATTCAGCATCCAAAGGACGCACCGTATCTTCCAGCAAACGCGCCGCGTAATTCTCTTCCAGCGCACGCACCAGCGGGTCATTGCGCAAACTGTCCACGGCCTGCTGTTGGCGTGCATCCTGCGTTTGCTGGCGCACTTGCGCCGGTGTCGCTTGCTCGGGCACGCCTTCAATCAACTGTACACGCGCCGCGCCGCTCAAGCCAAGCTGCTTGCCAAGGGCTAGTGCCAGCGTTTTTTCTGCAGCAACTGAGCGCACGCTGGCATGACTGGGTGGGCAACGCAGAATGATTTTATCGCCCTCTTGGCTGACCAACTCAAGGTTTTCTGCCAACTGCAGCACCATGCCTTTTAAGCCTAGGCGAGGCAACACAGTATGCCAATCATCCAAAGGCTTGATAACAATCTCCTCCGCAGGCGGCACGGGTTCGTCCTGTTGCGGTGCGGCAGCCTGATCGGGTGCAACCGGACTCACGATAGGCGCGGCGACGGCAGGTTTTGCCACCGGCTTGTCTGCAGAGCGTGGCGCGCCCCCGGCGGCTTGCAACGCCGCCTCAATCGCCGCTTTGGGCGCAACACGCGCCGCACTTGATGTGGCAATCTCTGCACTTACCTGCGGCGCACGCGGCACGGCGGCGGATGGCATCGAACCTTGCGCGTTTGCCAAAGCTGGCGGAGCCTTGCCAATCTCCGCCCCACTTTGCGGCACAAAGGCCAACATGCGCATCATGGTCATCTCCAAGCCCAAACGCGGACTTGGGGCGAGCGGCAAATCGCGCCGCCCGTGCAGGGCAATCTGGTACAACAACTGCACCGCATCGGGGCTGATTAAAGGCGCAAACTCGGCGACCAAGGCGGGAGAGGCCTCGAACAACTCCGCATCGGCATCGGGCATAAGCTGCTGCACGCTAAGCGCATGAAACAACTGCAACAACTCGGCCAGCACCTCGGCATAATCCGGCGCGCCCTGCGCAAGCTGATTCATGGCGGCAAACAGCGCGGGAGCATCCTCGGCCACCAAGGCCGCGACCAAACCACGCAAACGCGCCTCGGAAGTCAGCCCCAACATCGCGCCGACTTCATCCTCTATCACCCGCCCCTGCCCATAAGCAATGGCCTGATCGAGCAAACTCAAGGCATCGCGCACACTGCCTTCCGCCGCACGCGCCAAAAGCTGCAAAGCGGCATCGTCAAACGGCACATTTTCCGCCGCCAACACCTGCGCCAAACGCGCAAAAATCATGCGCCGTGGCAGGGCTTTAAGATGAAATTGCAAGCAACGCGAAAGCACCGTGACCGGCAATTTATGCGGATCGGTGGTCGCAAGCAAGAACTTGACGTGCGGCGGTGGCTCTTCCAGGGTTTTGAGCAAGGCATTAAAGCTGCTCTTGGAAAACATGTGCACCTCGTCGATCAGGTACACCTTGAAGCGCCCCTGGCTCGGTAGGTATTGCACGTTATCGAGCAAATCGCGAGTATCGTCCACCCCGGTACGCGAGGCCGCATCAACCTCAATCAAGTCAACAAAACGCCCTTCATCAATCGCCACACAAGACGAACACACGCCGCAGGGATGACTGCTTACCCCCTGCTCGCAATTCAACGCCTTGGCAAAAATACGCGCCACCGTGGTCTTACCCACCCCGCGCGTCCCGGTGAACAGATAAGCATGATGCAGCCGTTGCTCGTCCAGCGCCGTGGTCAGCGCACGCAGCACATGCTCCTGACCGACCATATCCTCGAAACGGCGTGGCCGCCATTTGCGCGCCAGCACTTGATAGTCCGAACCTAACTCGCCCATACACCTACCGGGTTCATGCAGAATTTTGCCATTCTAACAGCAACACCCAACAACAAGCGCGCAGCAAAAAAGCCACGCAAACATGCGCAGGACAAAATAGAATCATCAAAAAAATTGAATTGGGTGGCGAAACGCACCCACCACATCCCGGCACCCAAACGCACCGCTACCGTTGCTCCCTTCCGGACCTGGCGGATTTCACGGCTGTCTGTCGCGAGAGGACGAATGCGCCCGCCATAGACTTAAGGACTGTGAAGCCCCTTAATTGGAGCACGTCTAAAACCTACCCACAATCAAGGCTGCGAATGCTACCAATAAACCCCGAACAAGTCACATGAAAGTCATTTAACCCCCCAAGGCATTGACGCGCCCTAGCTCAATCTGGATAATGCAGAGCTCACTTGATGAAGGCGTGGCGCACTTGAGCTAACACGAACCTGATTCGAGGCTATATAGCTCAGTCGGTTAGAGCACAGCACTCATAATGCTGGGGTCGGTGGTTCGAGTCCACCTATAGCCACCATTTGCCTGTTTTTTGCGATTCCATACAGTTCCATTTAGTCGCATTAAACTAATAAAACCCGCACCAGAATAAGGTTTGCGGGTTTTTTTATGCCTAAACAGTCCTAAGAAGCGCCGTTGCAGCCTATGGTTTTTTTGTTGGTCTATCTGTTGGTACACGCTGAGTCATGTAACAACACGGACATACCAACATCAAGCAAAGTAGTCTCAAAGCCTGTTAAGTAATCCGACGATTATAAAATTCGCATCGTTTGTCTTATTAGGTCGTTGCTGCTCTATTGTATATATGGATTAAATCAGCATTTTCTTGATGTTTGTGCGGCTTGACAGACGGCAAAAAACCGAAGAAGATGCGAATAAATCTCATTTGAGCATAAGGGCATTTCCCATCTTGGTCTTACGCAAAAAAGTTCCAGCAAGGCAACGTGCCGAAGACCGCACACACACGGTGAGGTGCTTTAACGTCGCTGGGGTGGTTTTGCGTCAGTCCTATCATCTTCGGAGAGCGTTATGTCCAACATTCAACCCATGCGACACACACGCCCCTTGCTTGGCAGCGTTGTCGAAATAATTGCCCACGCGCCGCCCAAACTTGCTGAGCAAGCCCTTGCCGCGGCATTTAAGACATTAAGTCACATCCATCAACAAATGAATTTCCATGATGCAGAGAGCGACATCAGCCGCATCAATTTGTACGCATGGAAACGCTCCGTGAGCATTAGTCCTTCCACCTTGCGTGCGCTGTGTCTTGCCCGCCAACTGGCGCGTCAAAGCAATGGCTTGTTTGACTTCACCACCGGCGGGCGACTGGTGCGCGAAGGACGGCTACCCGATCATGGCTTTTGTGATCTTTATGCGCGCGGTTGGGATGCACTGGTATTTCTTCCGCGTTTACGTGTACGCCTCAAGTACCCGCTGGTGCTGAATCTGGACGGCATCGTCAAAGGTTATGCCGTGGATCAGGCCGTACGCATCCTGCTCACTCATGGAGTGACCAGCGGTCTGGTGAACGCCGGTGGCGAACTGCGCGTGTTTGGCAAAGATGAAGCCCGCATCCATCTGCGTGAATCCAATGGCCGTATGACCACCCTCGGCGCTTGGAGCAATACTGCCATAGCCACTTCGGCGCAAGCACTGGCGGTGGAAACACCTGCGCGCATTCCGCTGTGCATGGTAGAACAGGGCGGCTGCGATGGCTTGGCCTGCCCGCACTTTATGAATTGTCCTCATGCCTGGACGACTGTTGTGGCCGATGAAGCATGGCGCGCCAGCGGCTTAAATACCCTTGCCCACGCCATTCCGCTCAAGGAACGCGCCAAGCGTATTGCCAAACTGGGTGGGCGGCTTGTGACCGACAGGACAACGCCGGTCAATTAGAGGGAATTTATAAAAATCTAAATACCGTCTTTGCGTGCGCAGCGAAGCAATCCATAACTCACTGTTTTGTAATGCCTCTTTTGGTTTGCCGCGTCGCTTCGCTCCTCGCAAAGACGGTTCTTAGAACGTGTTCAAAGTCTTTTTCATCCTTAGTAGCCCGGATGAAGCGTAGCGAGAATCCGGGGAAGCCGTGCCGCGAGTTAAGCCTCCCCCGGGTTAACACCCGGGCTACGAGTGCATTGAGGTCGTTTTTTGAGTCTCAAAGCGAGACTTTGAACAGCTTCTTAGACGCTTCCTAGAGTCTACTCACGAGTCCAAACTAAAACTCAAAGGCAGCGTAAATTGCCAACGGTTTCGCTTCACTTCGTCCGGAAACGGCGGGAACGGCGCGGCATCGCGCACCGCTTGCACGGCGGCTTCATCCAGGCGTTCGCTTCCCGAGCTTTGCTTAATTTGCACATTAGACACCGCACCGGAAGCATCTAGGCTGAACTCAACGACTACTTTGCCTTCTTCGCCATTGCGGCGCGCCATTTTTGGATAGTGTTTGTGCGCATCCACCTTGCTTCGCACACGCGCTTTGTAATCCGCCTCGGCATCCGCCAATGCAGCAGCATTCTCAAGCACAGGTGCAGCCAACACGGGCGCGGCGACGGGCTGGGCTTCAGGTTGTGACACCGCCTGCGTCTCCACCACAGACGGCGCAGACTGGGCAGGTGTAGGCTCGCTCTCCCTCTTACTTTCTGGCTTATTCTCTAGCTTGGGTTTTGGCTTGTTTTCGGTTTTAACCTTAGGCTCTGGTTTAGGTGGCTTGGGTTTAACCACTGGCACAGGTTCGGGCACAGGCTCAGGCGTGAGTGGCAACGGTTCGACGACAGGCTCAGGAACAGGCTCTGGCTCAACCTGCGGCGAGGGTTCAAGCACCGGTTCCGCAGGCGGCTCCACAGGCTTAGACACCGACTCGACCAACATCGACAACTGCAATGGAACAGGCGTCGCTTGGGGTTTGGGCGCGTCTAAAACCGTATCCATCCACCAAAGCAGCGCAACCAGCAGCACGCCATGCACCGCAAGCGACACCCCCCAAGCCAGCGCCGCACCGCGCTTGCGCGCTTTTTTCATTCCTTACGCACCGTGACAATGCTCAAGTTACGCAAATGGTATTTATTAAGCACATCCAACACGCCGACCACATCATTGAACGGCACACTGGCATCCACACGTAACACTACGGGCTGATCTTGCTGCACAAGCCCCAGCCGCTGTTCTAATTCCAGCAAATGCACCAGCGCGGACTCCAGAAACAGCTTTCGTTCATCGTTAATGCTGATTTCCAACGGCTTATCATTTTGCGGTGTAGCGGCATGGTTCGCCTGCGGCAAGTTCAGCGGAATGCGCCCTTGAGCGATAAACGTCGCTGTGGTCAGCACAATCGCCAGCAACACCAGCATGATGTCGATAAACGGAATGACATTGATCTGATCGAACTTTTTCATCGCCTCAAAGCCCCTTGAGTGCGCGCCATTGCCCCATCAACACATCCACTTTGCGCGTCAAGCCGTTGTAAATCACAATCGCCGGAATCGCCACCACCAACCCCGCCGCCGTCGCTTTCAAGGCCAGCGCAAGGCCGAGCATGATGTGATTCACATCCACCTGCCCGCCCTGCCCCATCTCGTAAAACGTAATCAAAATGCCCAGCACCGTGCCCAAAAGACCGATGTACGGCGCATTCGCCCCCACGGTATAGATCCAGGTCAAATTGCGAGTGAGCGCGATATTCAAGGTGTCCGCGTGGCTGAATTCGGCGAGATTAAGCGCACGGTAAAAAAGCACACGCTCAAGCGCCATGGCCAGCATTAGTACGCTCATTAGCCCAAGCAAGCCGATCACACCGAAATCCAGCGTAGTTTTCAAAGACTCAAGCACAGTCAACTCCAATATGAAAAAGCATGGCGCAAAACCCCCACATAGGACTTTTCACCATACATCCCGGAAACGCCCAGGAAGATAACAAACGCTGCCTATTGTGCTACATAACGCTGCCAATCGGCATCTTTGAGCAGCAACTGATATTGCTCGCTGGAAAGCGTTTTGCGCATGGTATTGAGCGCGCTTATCTGCAAATCGGTAAGTTTGCGCTTAATGCCTTGCAACTCATCTAATTTGCCAGCCATGTCTTCGGCGGTTTTTCCCGCAGTGACCACTTCACGCGCAATATCCTTTTCCAGTGCTTGAGCGCGCTTAAAATCAGCGAGCATTTTTGGCGGCATCTCTGTCGCCAACTGGTGAATCACCTTCTCCTGCTCGGTGGTCAGCTTCAGCTCAGATTTAATTTTATTCACATTATGCAACAAATGCGGCAAATGCTCAGGGGCAATCAGTGCATAGTCATGCAGCTCATCCGCTTGTCCAGCCGTTGCCCACAACAAACCACCCAGCACCAGCGCCAAGCCACCACGCTTAATAATTCGTACCTTAATCATTTATTTGCTCTCAGCTTTAGTTTAATGTGTGTTCATTAAAAAATAATACAACACACAGACAAAGTATATTTTAATTCAAATCAATAATCTAAAAAAACTTACGCACGCCCACATAAGGGTAAATGCCGACATTCGAGCCAAGTATCGTCTCAACCTTGTTATCAAATAGATTGTCTATGCCTCCGTAAAACTCCACATCATTAAATCCTGATGGAACATAACTGGCATGAAGATTAAACAAGGTATAGGCACTTGCCGTACTCGGAACAGGCTTACCGCTGCGAATATCGGTATAAAACTGGTTACCCACATGCTGCGCGGTAGCTTTTAACTTAAGCTCGCTCGTGGCGCGCCAGTCGAGCGAAAGATTGAATGTTTGCTCCGGCGTAAATTCCAAGCGTTGCCCGTTTTGTTGGTTTTTGGCATCCAATAAACTCATGGATGCACTCAAACCCAGCCCCGGCTGAATGCGATAACCCCCTTTAGCTTCCAAACCCTGAATACGCGCCTCGCTGATATTGCGATAGGTGCGGTACGCAATGCCTATTGGTGCTTCTGCCACGCGCTCAATACGGTCAGAAATCGTATTCTGGAAAATGGCGATATCGTAATCCCAGTTACTTCCACGCCCGCCTAGTCCGACTTCAAAGTTATCGCTAGTTTCAGGCTTCAAATCGAAAGCGACTTTACCCACGCTCGCATCTGCCACGCTCGCACCCAACATGCGTCCTTGCGGAGTCACGCGGTTAATAAAGGTTTCTGGCAAATCCGCTGCACGGAAGCCTTGGGCATAACTTGCCCGCAAACGCGCCGCAGAATTAAAGGCATATTGCACCCCTACATTACCGCTGGTTGCGCTTTCGCCCGTAGAAATATCGTCATAACGCACCCCGGCAATCAAACCCAATTCATCAGTCACGCGCCATTCATCTTGCACAAAGCCTGAGGTGAAATTGTAATCCCGCGATTCGACAACGCCCATCGTATTAAAAAAAGGCGCACTACGATCTTCATCGCGATAATCTACCCCCATTAAAAGCGTATGCTCTTTAACGGGATTCCAGGTGGCGCTTAATTCATGCCCCAGCGTTTCAACGGTGCCTGTGCCTGACAACGAGGACGAAGCCTGTTGTGAGGCATAGCCCAAAGCCTGCCAGTAGGGTGTGGTAATACTTTCGGTTTTTTCATAATGCGACGAATAACTACGCCAATTTAAGCGAAAAATATCACTTAATAACCACTCGGCGCGCAAAGCCATATCAAAACGCTCATTATCCCAAGACTGATCCACCGGCACGGCAAACACCGGCAACCGCTCCGTCCCATTCGGTTTTAAGTAGTTACTTGGATGCGTATCCGCAATAAAGCGCCCGTCCCGTTGCTCATTCATATACGCCAAATCCATGCCAAGCTTGAAACTATCCGTTAAGGCATATTTCAACGCTGCCCCCAGATTGATTAACTCACTCGGCTCGCGGTAAGTGGTATTCACTGCATACTGGTCAGCAATACGCTGACTTATTGGGGTCGTTGTGCCTTGGCATTTGGGCGTGCCTGCCACGCAGGTATTTTTGCCATCTGGCAGCAGACGAAGATCAGACTTCGATGCGGCAACCTGCCCGCCTTGTGCACCCTTGGGAACGCGTGTATTCGCGATTTCATGTTCGCTATAGGCTTCGGATTTAATCACGCTCGCCCACGCAGAATAGCCCAAGGCGCCGGAAGTCCCGCGCACATCGCCATTAACTTGGTAACGCGCACCATCTCCGTGGGTATTCGCGCCGACACTCGCATCCAACGAACCTTCCAGCGCCTTGGTCGGCTGCTTGGTGATTATATTGATAATCCCGCCCAAGGCATCCGAACCGTACAGCACCGACATCGGGCCTTTAACCACTTCGATGCGCTCGATACTGGAAGCGGCAATACGATCCAACTCAAAGCCCATGCCCGTTTCGCCCGACACCCGCCGCCCGTCAATCAGCAACAACGTCCCCTTCGCCCCCGCGCCGCGAATCGACATTTCACCGCGCCCCGGATTCACGAACACGCCCGGAATTTCGGTAAAAACATCACGCAACTTGACCGCACCAATGTCCTGAATTTGCTGCTCGGTAATCACCGCCACCGACACCGGACTGTCCTCCAACGCACGCTCGGTGCGCGTAGCCGAAGTAATCGAAATCGCCTCCAAATCGGTGGATGGCGCATCCGCCAGAGCAAGACTTAGAGGGGAGCACAAACCCAAAACAAGAGAAATACGACGCATAAGAGACTCCCAAAATGTTCATCAAAAACCACCGCCAAAGACACCAAGACTTAAGCGAGTGAGAATGATTCGCATCTTACCTATAAATTATTTCAAGTAAAGCAAAAAATTTAACGCGGATTGATTGGCTTTATACGCGCTAGAAATTCGCCAGTCTTTGGGCTCGCCATAAAACACACGCTTAATGGCACTGTCACAAAAAAGGCTCCCGAAGGGAGCCTTTTTTGTTAAGACCTCAATTAAATCAATGTCCAGCTACCGCCGGTGCATAATAATTAGCCAGAGCAATAATCTCCTCGTCCGTCAATGGCTTCACAAAAGCACGCATTGCTTGTACCGAATCATTATGCCGCTTACCATCACGGTATAGTTTCATGGTGCGGATAAAATAATCCCGGGGCAACCCCGCCAAGGCCGGTGTTTCGTTGATTCCGCCCTGCCCTTGCAAGCCATGACATGACGCGCATGGTGTCACCAAGCGAGAAGCATCGCCCTTACGAATCATGTGGCTCGTGGCAGCATCTGCTACATACGCGGCCACAGGCAAGGGTTGTGCGGCGTAAAAAGCCGCCAAATCAGCCATATCCTGCTTACTTAACAATTCTGCCTCGACCTTCATGATATGAGACTTCTTATCCTCATCACGCAAGCCAGATTGATAATCCAGTAACATTTTGTACGTGTACTCGGCGCGTTGTCCAGCAAGTGACGGCCAATTATCGCTAATTGATTCACCTGCGACACCGTGGCACGAAGCACAAAACAAATCGTTATGCAGCACTTTGCCGCGTGCCACGTCAGGTTTGGGCATCTCTTGCAAAGCAGTAAATACCGCCGCAGGTGTCCAAGGCGTCGCTGGGCGCATATGTGCACGACCTTCAACGACTTGCACACTGACCTGTCCAGCCTGCTCCTTGACCATAACGACTTCGGCGATTGGATTCGATGCGGTATCGGCAGCTAAAAGCGCACCACTTGAGGCGAGACTTAAGGCCAGTAATAAAAAAGTTTGGGAGTAACGCATCATAAACCTCATGCAAAGCAATCATCAGTAAATGTTTTCATCCACGTTTCGGTGTACAGCGCAGCGAGGCGTTGTTGCGCTTTGCTTGCGGTGAGCACTTGGTAGCGTGGACCCGAGACTTGAGCGATTTTGCCGTCTT
>JBFXGB010000025.1:0-24292 GCA_050178405.1 Halothiobacillaceae bacterium | reverse complement strand
CATGATGCCCCTCGTGGCACGCATCGGCGATATGCACTAGATGGTTAATCAAATCGCCCACCGCATCATCGGCGCGCCAAGTGGAATACTTAAAGCCAATTAAATCCGACAAACCATCGTCGCGGAATACAAGCTTAGGACTAGGGCTTGCATCCATCGAGTAAAAACGATGCGGACATGCTTTCATCTGCTCGTGGATGCCACTGGCGCGCAGGCTATTGTGCAGCACTTGGCTACCCGTCGCCGCCCAAGTAAAGCCCGCCTCAGCGAGCAATGGCAATGTCGCCTCGCTCAAGCTGCCTTCGGACGGCCAGCAACCCAAGGGGCTTACGCCAAACACACGTTCAAACACGCGCCGCCCTTCATCCAAATGCCAACGCACCCGCTCTTTGCCACCCGGATACTCGGCAACCGCCGCGCCCTCCATCGGCAACACCACATCCGGCCACGCTTCGCGTGCCGAAGCCATATCGAGAAGAAGCGGCATAATCGGGTGCGCATACGGAGTCATCGTCAATTCGACTTGCCCGCTCTGCGCCAAAGCGCGGTAGCGTGGAATCAGCCCACTCATAAGTTCTGCAATGACTTCCAGCAACACGCGGCGATCATGCGCATCAAAACCACAGGCTTTGTCCATAAGATGAATAATGCGTGCATCGGTACGGCGCACGGTTTCCGCCATCCAAGCCAAGTGATACCAGACGCACAAATCGCTAAAAAAAGCATGACCGAGATAACGCAGGTGCAGCGGGTTTTTGATAAATTCGCGCGCCATCTTCACAAGGTCGGCATAGACGGGAAAACGCAAAATCAGACGCTGTTCATTGGCGCGCATGCACGATTCAATCAGCTCCATCCGCAAGGCTTCATCCTGCGGCGCACTATCTGCCGCCAAGGCGGCCAGCAATGGATCAGGCAACAGCGCATGACGATCCAGCAAATACGCCTGCAAGGCTTGGGCGTAATGTTCGATTTGCTCCAGCAACACCGGCACAAAATTCACCACCGCACGCGCCTCGGGGTGCGCCTCAATATGCGCCGCCATATCGACATAATCTTTAATCGCGTGCAAATACGTCCACGGGCGCTGAAACTCGCTGGAAAAAGGGTCACGATATTCTGGCTGGTGCATATGCCACATCAACACGACGTTCAGGCGCGGGGTGATGGGGGTTGTTTCACTCATTCAAACATTCCTCAAGCTTGATTCGATAGCGTGCTTAACGCACAAAATGCAGCTGTTGATTCAGCATTTCCGGAGTGACCAAAACCACGCCACCTTCGCTGACTTCAAAGCGCTCTGCATCATGCGCGGCATCCTCGCCAATCACCATCCCTGGTGGAATATCACAGCCCTTATCCAATACCGCTTTGCGCACCCTCGCCCCTGCACCAATGGTCACATTCGGCAGAATCACGCTATCGGTCACCATGGCGCCATCGTTCACCACCACGTTGGAAAATAATAAGGAATGGCGCACGGTCGCCCCCGAAATAATGCAGCCACCGGAGACCATTGAATCCACCGCCATGCCACGACGGTCTTCATCGTCAAACACAAACTTGGCAGGCGGAAGCTGCTCTTGGTGCGTCCAAATCGGCCACTCACGGTCGTATAAATTCAAATCCGGAGTCACGCCAATCAACTCAAGATTCGATGCCCAGTAAGAATCAATCGTGCCCACATCGCGCCAATAACTTTGCTTGCCGCTTTGTACATCGCGGAAGGGATAGGCGTAAACCTGATATTTATCAATCACTGAAGGGATAATGTCCTTACCAAAATCTTTGGACGACTTGGGATCATCCGCATCACGAATCAATTGCTCGTAGAGAAATTTGGTGTTGAAGACATAAATCCCCATCGAAGCCAGCGCCGTACCGGGCATTCCAGGAATCGAATCAGGGTCATCCGGCTTTTCGCGGAAACGCAAAACACGCCCGCCTTCTTCGATGCCCATCACCCCAAACGCCTTGGCCTCGTCCACCGGAACTTGAATGCAGCCTATCGTCATATCCGCTTGTTTTTCAACGTGATAGGCCAGCATCAAGCCATAATCCATTTTGTAGATATGATCGCCCGCTAGAATCAACACATACTCCGGATTGTGCGAGCGAATAATGTCGATGTTCTGATACACCGCATCCGCCGTGCCCGCGTACCACGAATTTTCATCAATCCGCTGTTGCGCGGGCAAAAGCTCAATGAACTCACCCATGGCTGGGTTGGAGTTGCTCCAGCCGAGCTGAATGTGACGAATCAAGGAGTGCGCCTTGTACTGCGTCAACACGCCGATACGTCGAATGCCCGAGTTCACGCAATTAGACAGAGGAAAGTCAATGATGCGAAATTTGCCGCCAAACGGCACGCCGGGCTTGGCGCGCCAGTCGGTTAGCTGTTTGAGACGCGAACCACGCCCCCCTGCAAGAACCAAGGCCAGCGTGCCACGGGTAATACGACTAACGAGACGTTGCGGCTGTTCGATCTTCATGGCGACGTGTCCTCACACAGGTTTGAAATGATTATTTGAGCCTATACTATGCCGGAAGAGTGTTAAAAAACCACTGCAAAAAAGCGTATTTGAATAATCTTGATTTGAGTGGCCTAATTCAAACAGTACCGAACCACCCAAGCGCGCTTTTTCGCGCACTACGCAGGAATCTACGCCATGCCCCAAACTCTTGACGCTGCGCTCGAACGCCTGTTTGCAGCTTGCCATCACGACCCGTTCAACGTGCTGGGTCGTCATCCTATAAACAGCACGCAGGTGGTGGTGCGCGTTTTTTTACCCGCCATGCGTGCCGTGCGCTTTGCTCACAACAATGTCAATCTAAACCTTGTTGACCCGCGTGGTCTTTGGCAAATCGAAGCCGAAGCGGACAGCGTGCCGCAGCATTACAGTCTGATTTGCACTGGGGATGATGGCCACGAATTTAGCTTTATCGACCCCTACACTTTCCAACCGCTGCTCGGTGAGCTTGATTTGCACCTGTTCGGCGAAGGCAGCCATTGGTACGCCTACCGCATGTTGGGCGCGCACGCGCAGCGCGTGGATGATGTCGATGGCGTGCGCTTTGCAGTATGGGCACCGAGTGCCGAACGGGTCAGCGTCGTCGGCAATTTTAACCAGTGGGATGGTCGCCGCCATATGATGCGCGTGCGTGGCTCAAGCGGCGTATGGGAACTTTTCATTCCTGGCCTTTGCGTCGGCGATTTGTACAAATTTGAAATCCGCAACCGTGATAGCGGCGCGATTATGGTCAAAATCGACCCCTACGCCGCCCAGTTTGAAACCCGCCCCGGCACCGCAGCCATGATTGCAGCGAATGTCCAGCACGCATGGCGCGACGACGCTTGGATGCAACAACGCGGCAAGGAGGGCTGGATTAACCGCCCGATGTCGATTTACGAGCTGCACCTAGGCTCATGGAAGCGCGGCGAGGGCAACAGCTTTCTCAATTATCGTGAACTCGCGCATCAATTGGTGGACTATCTCAAGCCGCTTGGCTTTACCCACATCGAACTTTTGCCGATAACCGAACACCCGTTGGATGATTCATGGGGCTACCAAACCACTGGTTATTTTGCCCCAACCGCCCGCCATGGCACGCCGGACGACTTCCGCTATTTTGTTGATTATTGCCACCAAAACAACCTCGGCATTATCCTCGACTGGGCACCCGGCCACTTCCCCAAAGACGCTTGGGCGCTTGCACGTTTTGATGGCAGTGCGCTCTTTGAGCACGAAGACCCGCGCCGTGGCGAACACCGCGACTGGGGCACATTAATTTTCAACTACGACCGCAACGAAGTGCGCAACTTCCTGCTCGCCTCGGCAGTGAACTGGTTGCAGGAGTACCATCTTGACGGCCTGCGCGTCGATGCTGTCGCTTCCATGTTGTACCTTGATTATTCACGCGACCCGCATGACTGGCTGCCCAACCAATACGGCGGCAAGGAAAACATCGGCGCGATTGAGTTTTTGCGCGAACTCAACTGCGTCGTCCACGACCAGTTCCCCGGTGCCAGCGTGATTGCCGAAGAATCCACCGCCTGGCCGGGTGTGACTCGCCCTACCGATCATGGCGGCTTGGGTTTCACCATGAAATGGAACATGGGCTGGATGCACGACACCCTCAGTTACATGAAAAACGAGCCGATTCACCGCCAATACCAGCACAATCAGCTCACGTTCGGCCTGCTTTACGCCTTTACCGAGAACTTCGTCCTGCCGTTTTCGCACGACGAAGTGGTGCATGGCAAAGGCTCAATGCTTGGCAAAATGCCTGGGGATGAATGGCAGCGTTTTGCGAATTTGCGTTTGCTGTATTCCATGATGTGGAGCTATCCGGGCAAGAAGCTGCTCTTTATGGGCGGCGAATTTGGCCAAGTCGCCGAATGGAAATTCTCCGGTCAACTTGAGTGGTGGGTCACGCAATTCCCGCTGCATGCAGGCATGACGCGCCTTGTGGCTGATTTGAACCGCTTGTATGTCAGCGAGCTCGCCCTGCACGCGCGCGATTTTGATTGGGACGGCTTCCACTGGTTGGATTGCACGGATGCCAGCCGTTCGATTTTGAGCTACATCCGTCAAAGCGGCGAACACAGCATTATTGTGGCGCTCAACTTCACCCCCGTAGTGCGCGACGGCTACCGCTTGGGTGTGCCCTCGGCGGGGACGTATCGCGTGCTCCTCAACTCCGATGCCGAAGTGTATGGCGGCAGCAATGTCGGCCTAGTCGAAGCACAATCCGAAAACATCCCGTGGATGGGCATGGAACATTCCATCGTACTCACCCTACCGCCCCTTGGCGCGTTGTATTTGCAGCGAATGGATTAAAGGTTTTAGCCCCCTCTCCCCTCGCGGGAGAGGGTTGGGGAGAGGGGGCTACGGCCTCACACACGGCACGGACACTGCCTGCGTTACCACCCTCTCCCCAACCCTCCCCCGTCAAGGGGGAGGGGGCAATGCCGCATCCCTCGGCGAAACCTCGACCAAATTCCATCCTTCCAAGGACATTTTCATGCGCGTTCTATTTGCAACCTCTGAAATCCATCCGCTAATGAAAACCGGTGGACTGGCGGACGTGTCGGCTAGCCTGCCCCATGCCCTATTTGAACTTGGTGTGGATATTCGGCTTGTCATGCCCGCTTATGCCGACACCTTGGCGCGTCTCAAGGCATGGCAAGTAGTCAGCGAACTCAATCTCGGTATTTTTGGGCACGCACGCCTTTTGCGTAGCCAAATACCCAATAGCCCTGTGCCGTTGTATCTGATTGAACATCCAAGTTTTAGCACCCGCCAAGGCAACCCCTACAACGACGCATCAGGTCATGCCTGGCCAGACAACGCCGAACGCTTCACTCTGTTTTGTCGCGCCTCTGAAATGCTGGCGCTCAATCAGGCCATGCTCGACTGGCAACCGGACATCGTGCATGGCAACGACTGGCAGACCGGACTTTTGCTGGCGTTGTTGCATGAGAATCCACGCGCACCGCAAAGCCTGATTACTATTCACAATCTTGCCTACCAAGGCGTTTTTAGCCGCGCCACCTTCGATGCTCTAGGTTTGCCCGCAAGTCTATGGCGACCCGATGCCATCGAGCACTGGGGCGAAATGAACTGCCTCAAAGCCGGCTTGAATGCCGCACACAAAATCGCCACCGTCAGCCCAAGCTATGCCCGCGAAATTCAAACGCCCGCGTTTGGTGCTGGATTAGATGGCTTGTTGCGCGCGCGTCAGGCGGATGTTGTCGGCATGGTCAACGGCATCGACATGGACGAATGGAATCCGGCGAGCGATGCGCATCTTGCCGCCCCATACTCGCTCGATACCCTTCAAAATAAAGTGCTCAACAAACACGCTCTGCAAGCTGAGATGGGTTTGAATCACCATGCCGATGCGATGCTGATCGGCATGGTGGGGCGCATGACCGAGCAAAAAGGGCTGGATGTGGTGCTGGAAGCCGCAGATGCCATCATGCAGATGCCAGTGCAACTGGCTATCTTAGGCGGCGGCGATGCCACATTGGAGGCCGCGTTCCAAGCCCTCATGCAGCGTTACCCCGGCCGCATCAGCGTGCGCCTAGGCTACAACGAAGGCTTGGCGCACCGCATTGAAGCGGGCAGCGATGTGTTTCTCATGCCCTCGCGCTTCGAGCCCTGCGGCCTGAACCAGCTCTACAGCCTGCGCTATGGCACGCCGCCCATTGTGCACGGTGTGGGCGGCCTCAATGACACCGTGATCGACACCTATACCGCTACCTTAGCTGATGGCCGCGCGAATGGTTTTGTCATGCGCAACCTTGATGTACCGGCGATTGTATGGGGCGTGGGGCGTGCATTGGAATTTTATCGACAACCCGCGATATGGCAGTCAATACAACGCCACGGAATGTCGCAGGACTTTAGCTGGACACAAAGCGCACGGCAGTATCTTGATATTTATCAAATCATTGCCACACAAAACACGCCCGTTGCGCCAGAGGATAAGCTCGTCGAAACGCGCATTGAGCCGGTCATTGCTCCCGCAAAAGCCCCACCACGCACTCGCACCCGCAGCAAAACATGAGCCTGCCAATTCTTAACGAACGCGCCCAGCACCTGCTCAAAGTGCTGGTTGAACGTTATATCGACGAGGGCATTCCTGTCGGCTCCAAGCTCCTGGCGCAAAGCTCGGCCTTGAGCCTCAGCCCCGCCAGCGTGCGCAATGTGATGGCCGATCTTGAAGATTTAGGTCTGATACACGCGCCGCACACCTCCGCCGGGCGCGTGCCCACCATTCAAGGCTACCGCCTGTTTATCAACAAACTGCTCACCAGCCGCCCGCTGGATGAGCGCGAATTGCACCATCTGCAAGGCGAACTGCACCACGCCCAAGGCTCGCGCCAGCAACTCATCGAAACCGCCTCGCAGATGCTCTCGCAACTGACTGGCTTCACGGGCCTGGTCACTCTACCCAAGCGTGAACAGGCCAATCTTTTGCAAATCGAACTGATTCCGCTCTCAAGCCAGCGCGTTCTCGCCATTTTGGTCATGAGCGATGGCGAAGTGCAAAACCGTGTATTGCCGACCACCCGCAGCTACAGCGCGCAAGAACTACATCAACTCGCCGCGCAACTCACCGAACGCCTCGCAGGACACGAGCCCAGCCGCGTGCGCGAACATTTACTGACCGAGATGGACAGTCTTCGTTCTGATCTCAACAGCCTGATGCAAGAAACCATCCGTCTGACCGAACAGACCCTCGTTGAAGCATCGCCAGATTTAGTGATTAGCGGTCAATCCAAATTGCTGGCATTCGATGACATAAATAACCGCAGCCGCATGCAAAGCCTGTTCGCCGCATTTGAAAGCAAGCGCGAGTTACTGCATTTTTTTGACCAAAGCCAATCGGCTGCTGGCGTACAGATTTTTATCGGCAGCGAATCCGGCTATGCACCGCTGGAAGAATGCAGCCTCATAACCGCGCCCTACCGCGAAGATGGACGAGACGATGGCCGCATCATCGGCTATTTGGGCATCATCGGCCCCACCCGCATGCCCTACGACCATATCATTCCGCGCGTCGATATAACCGCCCGTCTGCTTGGTACGGCCTTGAATCCTGCCAACCCGCCCGCAATTTGAAACGCGCTATCAAGCTGTTGCCTCCCTCTCCCCTCGCGGGAGAGGGCTGGGGTGAGGGGGAACATCCCCACGCACGGCACGAACCCTGCCTGCGTCATCACCCTCTCCCCAGCCCTCCCCCGTCAAGGGGGAGGGAGCTAATACCAAGCGTCGCTTGACGTGATCAAAGCAGGTTTAGCCCCTAAATCCCCCGGAGAAACACCATGACCCAAAACACTGAAACTAAGCACGAAGAAGCAGCCGAGTCACTACAAAACATCGAAACACCGGTAGAAAGCGCGCCTGAAACCGAAACGCCGGAAGAGCCCTCCATCCAGCTGCTGCTGGAAGATGCGCGCTCCAAAGCCGACGAACACTGGAACGAAGTGCTGCGTCTGCGCGCCGAAATGGACAATTTGCGTAAACGCACCGAACGCGACATCGACAATGCGCGCAAATACGCACTCGAACGCTTCGTTGATTCCCTGCTAGGTGTCGCCGATAGCCTCGATTTAGGTCTTAAAGCCTGTATGGAAGCGACCGAAGTCGAGCCGCTGCAAAAAGGCACAGAAAATATGCACACCCAATTCTTCCAAACGCTAGAACGCTTCGGCGTAAAGGCCATCGACCCACAGGGACAAGCCTTCAACCCTGATTTGCACCAAGCCATTTCCACGATTCCAAGCGAGTCTAATCCCAACACCGTGGTGCAAGTTTTGCAAAAAGGTTATCAACTCAACGAGCGCGTCCTGCGTCCGGCCTTGGTCATTGTTTCTCAATAAAAACACCTATCGAACACCTTGAAATAGGTTTATTTGCCAACACTTTATTTAACAACAAACGTAATCAACTCATTTCGGAGCATTTCTCATGGCTAAAATTATCGGTATTGATCTTGGCACCACCAACTCTTGCGTCGCCATTCTTGAAGGCGGCCAGCCCAAGGTCATCGAAAACGCGGAAGGTGCCCGCACCACCCCGTCCGTCGTGGCCTTTACCAAAGACGGCGAAGTCATTGTTGGACAACCCGCCAAGCGCCAAGCCGTCACCAACCCCGCCAATACCCTGTACGCCGTCAAGCGCCTAATTGGTCGTCGTTTCCAAGAAGACGCCGTCCAAAAAGACATTCAACTGATGCCGTTTAAAATCATTAAAGCTGATAACGGCGATGCCTGGGTGGAAGCCGTAGGCAAGAAAATGGCACCGCCCGAAGTCTCTGCAAAAGTTTTGATGAAAATCAAAAAAGATGTCGAAGCCTACTTGGGCGAAGAAGTGACCGAAGCAGTCATTACTGTGCCCGCGTATTTCAACGACAGCCAGCGCCAAGCGACCAAAGATGCAGGGCGCATCGCCGGGCTTGATGTTAAGCGCATTATCAACGAGCCGACCGCCGCCGCCCTGGCCTATGGCTTGGATAAATCGCAATCCAAAGACATGAAAATCGCCGTGTACGACTTGGGCGGCGGTACGTTCGACGTGTCCATTATTGAAATTGCCGATATCGACGGCGAGAAGCAATTCGAAGTGCTCGCAACCAACGGCGATACCTTCCTAGGCGGCGAAGACTTCGACAACCGCCTCATCGACTTCCTTGTGGACGAATTCAAAAGCGAGCAAGGCGTAGATTTGCGCAAAGACCCGCTCGCCATGCAGCGCGTGAAAGAAGCCGCCGAAAAAGCCAAAATCGAACTCTCATCCACTGAACAAACCGACGTGAATTTGCCGTATGTAACTGCTGATGCCACAGGGCCCAAGCACATGAACGTCAAAATCACCCGCGCCAAACTCGAATCCTTGGTGGATGACCTTATCACCCGCACGATTGAGCCGTGCCGCATTGCGCTCAAAGATGCCGGTATAACTGCCGCGCAAATCGACGAAGTCATCTTGGTCGGTGGTCAAACCCGTATGCCTAAAGTGCGCGAAGCGGTCAAAGCCTTCTTCGGCAAAGAACCACGCAAAGACGTAAACCCCGACGAGGCCGTCGCCGTGGGCGCGGCGATTCAGGGCGCAGTGCTGAGCGGTGAGCGCAAAGACGTATTGCTGCTCGACGTTACTCCGTTGTCTCTTGGTATCGAAACCATGGGCGGCGTCATGACCAAGCTGATTGAAAAGAACACCACCATCCCCACCAAGGCCAGCCAAGTGTTCTCGACAGCGGATGACAACCAAACCGCCGTGACTGTGCATGTGCTGCAAGGCGAACGCGAAATGGCCAGTGGCAACAAATCGCTCGGCCGCTTTGATTTGAATGACATTCCACCTGCACCACGTGGTATGCCGCAAATTGAAGTGAGCTTTGACATCGATGCCAACGGTATTTTGCATGTATCAGCCAAAGACAAGGCCACTGGCAAGGAGCAATCCATTCGCATTACCGCCTCGAGCGGCCTAAGCGAAGCGGAAATCCAGCGCATGGTGGACGATGCCGAAGCGCATAAAGAAGAAGATAAAAAAATGCGCGAGCTGATTGATGCCCGTAACCAAGCCGACGGCATGATTCACGCCACCGAAAAATCCATCAAAGACTTGGGCGACAAGGTTAATGAGAGCGAGAAGAAAGCCGCTGAAGAAGCTATTAGCGAACTTAAAGAAGCCATCAAGGGCGACAATAAAGCCTTGATTGAAACCAAGACCGAAGCCTTGGCTAAAATCTCCGGCGAAATCGCGCAAAAAGCCTACGCACAAGCGGCACAAAACGAAGGTGGCGCTCAGGCGAGCGCGGGCGCAAACAAAGGCGACGACGATGTGGTCGATGCCGAGTTTGAAGAAGTGAAAGATAAGTAAGCGACTATTTTTAATTTTTAGCCACAGAGGGCACAGAGTACACAGAGTGGATACATCCACAGCTCTGTGAGCTCCGTGAACTCTGTGGCTAATTTGTTTTTAGGATAATACCGTGGCCAAGAAAGACCTCTACGAAATTTTGGGCGTGAGCAAAAACGCCAGCGAAGACGAACTCAAAAAAGCCTATCGTCGCCTCGCGATGAAATACCATCCCGATCGCAACCCCGACGACAAGGATGCTGAAAGCAAATTCAAAGAAGCCAAAGAAGCCTACGAAATCCTGACCGACGCGCAAAAACGTGCCGCTTATGACCAATTCGGCCATGCCGCGTTTGAAGGCGGCATGGGCGGCGGCGCAGGTGCAGCGGGTGGTTATGGCGGCGCGGGCTTCTCCGATATTTTCGGTGACGTGTTTGGTGATATTTTCGGCGGTGGGCGCTCTCAGGGCGGGCGCGGCGGCACACGCGCCTATCGCGGCTCGGACTTGCAATACAATCTTGAGATCAGCTTAGAAGAGGCTGTCGCAGGTACGACCGTCACCATCAAAATCCCCTCCAGCGAAGAATGTTCAGCCTGTGGAGGCACGGGCGCGAAAAAAGGCAGCAAGCCCAAAACCTGCCCCACTTGCCACGGCACGGGCGCAGTGCGCATTCAGCAAGGCATTTTTGCCGTGCAACAAACCTGCCCCACCTGCCAAGGGCGCGGCGAAATCATCGAAGACCCCTGCCCCGTCTGTCACGGCCAAGGTCGTATCAAGACGCAAAAGTCGCTCTCGGTCAAAATCCCGGCGGGCGTGGATACTGGGGATCGCATTCGTCTCTCCGGTGAAGGCGAACCCGGCGACCACGGCGGGCCAAACGGCGATTTGTTCGTCGTGGTTCACGTCAAAGCGCACCCGATTTTTACCCGTCAGGATGCCGACCTGTACTGCGAAGTGCCGATAAGCTTCACCACTGCAGCCCTTGGTGGCGAGGTTGATGTGCCCACACTCAGCGGCAGTGTGCGCCTGAAAATCCCACACGAAACGCAAAGCGGCAAACAATTCCGTCTGCGCGGCAAAGGTGTCACACCCGTGCGCGGTGGCGCCACAGGCGATATGATCTGCAAAGTGAATATCGAAACCCCCGTCAAACTCAACGAAGAACAAAAAGATCTGTTGCGCCGTTTTGAAGAAAGTTTGGGCGGCAACCACCATCGCCCGCAAGAAAACTCATGGCTTGATCGCGTCAAAAAGTTTGTGGACGATTTGCGCAGTTAAACCATCCATTGGATTTACCACAGAGCACACAGAGATTTTGAGCGGATTTATCGTCCCTCGGTAAACTCTGTGAACCCTGTGGCTTTTTTTGAGCGCATGAATGAATACCCCTTGGTGGAACCACACCCCGCTGGATGAACTCACCCCCAGCCAATGGGAAAGCCTGTGCGATGGTTGCGGAAAATGCTGCCTGCACAAACTTGAAGACGAAGAGGACGGCAAAATTTACACCACCGCCGTCGCCTGCGAATTACTCGACTGCGCCACGGCGCGATGCCAAGACTATGCACACAGGCAACAACATGTGCCGGAGTGCATGGTGCTACGCCCGCAAGATGTACGCAGCTATACCTGGCTTCCCGCCAGTTGCGCCTACCGCCTGCGCGCGCAAAACCTCCCCCTGCCCTCTTGGCATCCACTGGTCACTGGCAAGCAAGACTCAACCCGCACACAGGGGCATTCCGTCGCTGGGCGCTGTCTTTCGGCGCGCAACATCGCTGAAGACCGCTACCAAGAGCATGTGATTAGCTGGTACTAACCCCGCGCCGGCAACCCACGCAACAGCACAAACAACAACGCCGCCGCCACGACCATTGAAGGGCCAGCGGGCGTATCCCACTGCATGGATGCCGCCAAGCCTAGCCCCGTCGCCAGCGCACCCACCCCCACGGCGCCAAACGCCATTTGCACAGGGGTACGCGCCAAACGCCTCGCTGCTGCCGCCGGAATAATCAGCATCGACACCGTAAGCAAAATGCCCACAAGCTTCATCGCAAGCGCCACAAACACCGCCAGCACCAGCATAAAACCCAGGCGCAGCGCCATCACCTTGCGCCCCTCCACCGCCGCCAGTGGCTCATGCACCGTCAACGCCAAAAGCCCTTGCCACATGGTTGCCAACAGCAACAAACCCAATACATCTGCCACGCCAATCCAGAACAACTCTTGCGGAGTCAAAGCAAGAATATCGCCAAACAAATAGGCAAACAGATCAACACGCACATCCTCCATAAACGCCAGCAACACAAGCCCCAAAGCCAAGCTGGTATGCGCAAGTAAACCCAGCAAGGTATCTTCCGCCAGCCCATCATTCGGGTGCCGACGCGACAAAATCAGCGCAATCACCGCCCCCATGCTGCCCACACCGATAATCGGATCAATATGCAGCAACAAGCCCAAACCTACGCCTAAAAACGCCGAATGCGTCAACGTTTCGCCAAAATAAGCCATGCGCCGCCAGACCACAAAACAGCCCAAAGGCCCCGCAAGCAACGCCACACCCACACCGCCAAGCAAAGCGCGCAGCAAAAATTCCGGCATTCCTAAAAAGCCTGCCAAAGACTCAAGCATGATTGCATCCTCCCTTGGCGGTGCAGGCAACCTCGGTAGCAATCACATTGCCATGCAAATCATGCACATGGTCATGGTGGTGCTGATACACCGCAAACTCGCGCAAATCGGTACCGAACATACGCAAATACTCAGGATGTTGACTAATCGCTTCCGGTGTCCCCATGCAACACACATGCTGCTCCAAACACACCACCTGATCAGTTGCCGCCATGACCAAATGCAAATCATGCGACACCATCAACACCCCGCAGCCCGTTTCATCACGCAAACTCGCAACCAGCGCATACAACTCCTGCTGCCCATGCACATCCAAGCCCTGCGCCGGCTCATCCAAAACCAGTAAGTCAGGCTTGCGCAACAAAGCACGCGCAAGTAAAACTCGCTGCAACTCGCCGCCCGACAACGCACGCAAAGGCGCACGCTGCAAATCCTCCGCCCCCAAACGCGCCAACACCGCCTGACGCTGCGCAAAGCTACTTGCCCCCGCAAGACGCAAAAAACCATCCACATCCATTGGCAAACTCGGCGGCACTGCAAAACGCTGCGGCACATAGCCAATCACCAAACCTTCACGCCGCTCGATATGCCCCGCATCCGCCTCCATTAAACCCAGCAACACACTCACCAGTGTGGTCTTCCCCGCCCCATTTGGCCCCACCAAGGTCACAATCTTGCGCGGATACAAACTCAAACTCACCGCGTTAAGCAAAAACCGCCCCGTACGCTGCACGCTAATATCCTGAGCACGCAATAAAAAATCCGTATCAATCATGCGACTCTCCAAAATGCCTGCATTCATGTTATAAAGTTACACCATTGTCACACATCGAGAACCGCCATGCAGCACCGCCGAATCTTTGTTTTTTTCAGCCTAGTCACAAGCTTAGTCATAAGCACCTCAAGCTTTGCCGCGCCCAACGTCGTCACCAGCATCAAACCGATTGACGACCTAGTGCGCGCCGTCATGGATGGTGTCGGCGAACCCACCCGCCTCATCCCCCCCGGCAGCTCGCCGCACACCTACGCCCTCAAACCCTCCGAACGCCAAGCCGCCGAAAAAGCCGACATTTTCATCTGGATTGGTCCAAGTGTCGAAACCTCGCTGGAAAAAGTCACTCAAGTCCTGCCCCAAAACACCACCATCCTCACCCTCTCCAAGCAGCCCGACATGCTGCTTTTACCCGCCCGCACCGGCGGCGACTGGGAACGCAAACCTCGCGCCACCCCGCATCACCATGATTCACATGCCGACGAACACAAGCACGACGCGACTCTGGACGGCCATATCTGGCTTGCCCCCGCCAATGCAAAAGTCATCGTGCAAAGCACTGCAGAAACCTTAAGCCAACGCGACCCAGAACACGCCAAGCAATATCAAGCCAATGCCGAAAAAGCCCTACAACGCCTCAACACGCTCGATGCACAACTCAAAACCGAGCTTGCCTCAGTCCAAAACAAACCCTTCATCGTCTTTCACGATGCCTACCACTATCTCGAACATAGTTACGATCTCAAAGCCGCCGGCTCCATCGCCATCGGCGCCGACAGCATGGCCAGCGCCAAGCGCGTCAACGACATTCGCAACAAAATCAAAACCCTGGGTGCTACCTGCGTCTTTGCCGAACCGCAGTTTGAGCCCAAACTGGTCAATACCTTAGTTGAAGGCACCAACGCCCGCATCGGAACCCTCGACCCACTCGGCGCAAACCTACCTCAAGGCTTAGGCGGCTATGAACAACTCATGCGCAATCTGGCGGGTAATTTGGAGGAGTGTTTAATTGACTAAGTATCAAGGCCGTGCCAGCCTGCCTTGGGTTTTAGCTTTAAGCGGCCACTACCCTGTTGAATTTTGTCGATGTGTCTCTAATGGCTTTATGTGCGGAATTCGCACGAGGAGTTTCTGATGAATGCAGCAAATAATAAACCCCATGTTGTTGTTCTGGGCGGTAATTTCGCAGGCTTAGGCAGCGCGCAAAAAATTCGCCAATACGCCAAACAGACGGTCAATATCACGGTGATTGATCGCAAGGATTTTTTATTATTTGTGCCGAACATTCCGGCAGATGTTTTTGAGAATCGTAACCCAGCTCTGCATCAGCGCATGGAGTTGCGCCCCGTGCTCGCTGACGATCACATCAACTTCATTCAGGCCGATGTGCAAGCGATTGATGTTGAATCCAAAACCATCGAAATTCTGCCCAATGAGCGCCCCGGTGCAGCGAAGCAAACACTGAGCTATGACTACCTTGTGGTTGCTCTCGGAAATCGCTTGGCGTATGAAGATATCGAAGGCTTTGCCGAATTTGGCGATAGCGTCTCGGATTTGTATTTAGGCGAAAAATTACGCCAAAAACTGCATTTTGGCGGCTACAAAGGCGGCCCCATTGCCATTGGCTCCGCACGCTTTACCCAAGGGGATGGCGCGGTGGGTTTAATGCCTTATCCCGGCGGCAGTATTCCGAATGCGCTTGCGGCCTGCGAGGGTCCGCCCGTTGAGTTAATGATGGCAACGGCGACCTATTTGAAAGAAACCAATCAAGGCGAGCCAAGTAAAATCACCGTGTTTACGCCAGCCGATATGATTGCCGAAGATGCGGGCGTCACCGTGGTTAATCAGCTTCTCGGTTTAGCCACCAAAATGGGCTTTAATTATCTTAATAACACGCAAGATATTAAGCGCTTAACCGCTGATGGCATTGAATTTGCCGATGGCCGTTCGGTCGCTGCCGAATTGAAAATTGTACTGCCCAACTGGAAAGCCCACCCATTCATGCGCGGCCTGCCTATTTCCGATAGCGAAGGCTTTGTGATTACCGATTTACTCATGCGCAACCCCAAATACCCTAACGTGTTTGCCGCAGGCGATGCAGCAGCCGTCACCATGCCAAAACTCGGCGCGATTGGCCATCAAGAAGCAGAAATTGTTGGCCGCCAAATTGCGAAAGATGTCGGCATGATGCCCGCGAGTGAAGCCGACCAACCTTTGCAACCGGTGGTGTACTGTTTGGGCGACATGGGCGGCGGCAAGGCGTTTTATATCCGCTCAAATACATGGTTTGGTGGCGATACGGCGGTACTCAAAATGGGACGGGTTCCGTATATGCTGAAAATGCAATATCAAACTTTGTTTATGCAGTTAAAAGGCAAAGTACCGGGCTGGGGCTTGGATTTTGCCGAGATGGCAGTGGAGCATCATATTCCTTCTTAAAGAAGGCAATGACTTAAGTTTTTGCAAGCGACATAAAAAAACCCCGCCGAAGCGGGGTTTGTGCATGATCTATCCTCGTTTGAGCGATGCGGCTTAAGCCTTGTGATAATCCATGATTTTCTGCACTTCGTTCTTCGAGCCCAAGATCACCGGCACGCGCTGGTGCAGTTTACTAGGCTTGATCGACAAGATGTGTTCGGTGCCGGTAATCGCCATGCCACCGGCTTGCTCGACGATCATGGCCATCGGGTTGGCTTCGTACATCAGGCGCAGTTTGCCGCCTTGGGCGCGGATTTTGCTGTCGATGGGGTACATGAAAACACCACCACGGCACAGAATACGATGCACATCCGCCACCATGGAGGCAATCCAGCGCATATTGTAGCGCTTGCCCAAGGGGCCGGTTTCGCCTGCAATGCAGTCGGTGACGTATTTTTGTACCGGCGCGTCCCAGAAGCGTTGGTTGGACATGTTGATGGCAAATTCGGCAGTATCGTGTGGAATCTGCACATTCTCCTTGGTCAGCATGAATTCACCGATACTCTTGTCGAGGGTGAACATGTTCACGCCCTTACCTGTGGTCAGCACCATCATGGTGGACGGGCCATAGATGCAGTAGCCCGCGCACACTTGCTCGGTACCTGGCAACATGAAGTCCGCTTCGGTAGGGTTTGCAACACCTTCGGGCGCGCGTAGCACGGAGAAAATAGTACCGACGCTGACGTTCACGTCGATATTAGACGAGCCATCTAGCGGGTCATACACACACAAATATCTACCGCGATGCGCGTTAGCAGGCAAATGATAAACCTCGTCCATTTCTTCAGAGGCTAGAGCCGCCACTTGACCGCCGCGCATCAAGGCGTTGGTGAATACGTCATTGGTAATAATGTCGAGTTTTTTCTGAGTTTCGCCTTGGACGTTTTCAGTTTCTGCGCTGCCCAATACGCCAATCAAGTCACCCTTATCCACATAGTGAGAAATCACTTTGCAGGCACTCACAATGTCGTTCATCAGCAAGGTAAACTCGCCAGTTGCGCCTGCGTGCGTGCGTTGGCTTTCGATCAGAAAATGGGTCAGGCTTGTGCCAATCTGCATGGTAGAGTCCTCTCTAAAATAAAAAACGAAACCGTTTAGTCATGTGACGTTGGCATGATAGCCCCGCCGCTATGATGCGACAATCCAATCTGGCTTCACAATGAGATTTATGACATGGCACGCAACATTCTTTACGCGCAATCCGGCGGTGTGACCGCAGTCATCAACGCCAGTGCCTGCGGTGTCATTGAAACCGCACGCCGCTTTCCCGAACAATACGGCAAGGTTTTTGCGGCGCAGGAAGGCATTCTTGGTGTATTGCGCGAGCAACTGTTTGATCTTAGCCACGAAGACCCAGCGCAAATCGCCAAGCTGCGTCACACACCCGGCGGCGCGTTTGGTTCATGCCGCATGGATATTGGCTCGCCGGACACACATCCTGAGCAATATTCCCGCCTTGTGGATGTGTTCAAAGCTCACAATATCGGTACATTTTTCTATAACGGCGGCGGCGGTTCGATGCTTACCGCCGCCAAAGTGGCGCGCTTTGCCCGTGCGCATGGTTTGGATTTGACCGTGATTGGCATTCCAAAAACCATCGACAACGACTTGCCATTGACCGATACCAGCCCTGGCTTTGGCTCGGTGGCCAAATATATTGCCACGAGCGTGCGCGAGGTTTCTTTGGATTTGGCGGCCATGTCGGGCACGTCCACCAAGGTTTTCATTCTTGAAGTGATGGGGCGACATGCTGGATGGTTGGCCGCTGCGGCGGGGCTCGCGTTTGAAGACGAAAATTCGCCCATGCTGATTTTGCTGGCGGAAATTGATTTCGAGCCGCAACGCTTTATTGCTGCACTGCATGAAAAAGTCGCTCAACATGGCTGGTGCATCGTGGTCGCAGCAGAGGGCTTGATGTGCAAGGGTCAGTTCTGCACCCAAGCGGCAGAGAGCGAAATTTTTGGGCATGAGCAACTCGGTGGCCTTGCGCCCAAGATTGCCAAACTTACACGCGATGCGGGCTACAAAACCCACTGGGCGGTTTCGGATTATTTCCAGCGTTCGGCGCGTCATTTGTCCTCGCGGGTGGATGTCGAACAGGCCTATGCCTGCGGCGCAGCAGCAGTCAGCTTTGCTCGCGAGGGCAAAACCGATGTCATGGTGGCCATTCGCCGCACCTCAGATGTTCCCTATTTGTGGACGCTGGATGCCGTGCATCTTGACCAAGTGGCCGATATTGAGCTGCCCGTACCGCCGGAATACATCCGCGCCGATGGTTACGGCATCACCCAAGCCGCGCGCCATTACATGCTGCCGCTGATTCAGGGCGAAGATGCGCCCCCTTTCCGTGATGGTCTGCCCGTGTTTGCCAAACTCAAGCTGCAACATGCGCCCGCCAAGCTGCCGCCGTTCGATATTTGAATCGCATACGCATCAAAAACCTGAATAGGCATTGCGTGTTGGGATGAACTAGGCTTGTAAAAAAACCTAGTTCACCTCATTGCAAGGAGTTTTTTATGCAAAATTTATCCAACTACACCGCCGCCACGGGCCAGAGCCTGTGGCTGGACAATCTGTCCCGCGCCCATGTCCTCGAAGGCCGCCTCAAATACGCGATTGACCACCTCGGCATTCGCGGCGTGACCTCAAACCCTTCTATTCTGGATAAAGCGCTGCGCGAGTCACCAGCGTACTACCGCGCGGATTTACGCAATTTGAATCTGGAGCACACCCATCTTGAAACCGTGTATGAACACCTGATTGCACGCGATGTGCAAATGGCGTGCGACCTACTCGCGCCCTTGTGGGAGGGCAGCGAAGGGATGGATGGCTATGTCAGTTGGGAAGTCTCCCCTGCCTTGGCGCATGATGCCGAAGGCACACTCGCCGCCGCTGCGCGCTTACGGCTGCTCGCCGGGCGTGAAAACTTAATGATTAAAGTCCCGGCCACCCCCGCCGGAATTCATGCGTTTCAAGAACTGACCGCGCGGGGTTACAAGGTCAATGTGACCCTAATTTTTGGTCTTGAGCAATTACGCGCCGTGTTTGCAGCGCATATCCGCGGGCTGCGGCGCTGGATGGCGCACAGCCACGACCCGCTCGCGGTGCGCAGTGTAGCCAGTGTGTTTCTTAGCCGCGTGGATAGCCTGGTGGACAAAAAATTGGAAACTTTGGCCCAAGGCTCCGGCACCGATCAAGAGGCTGTATTGAACCTGCGTGGCCAAGCGGCTCTTGCGCTCGCCGCCCAAGCTTATGCGCTATATCAATCGATGTACCACGGCGAAGCCTTCGCCGAGCTACGTGCCTTGGGTGCTCGCCCGCAAAATCTTTTATGGGCGAGCACGGCTACTAAAAATCCAAGCTACAGCGACCTGCTGTATGTGGAAGACGTGATGCTCCCCGAAACCATCAACACCCTGCCCGATGGCACGCTTGCCGCCCTTGCCGATCACGCGGACATTCGACCACGCACTCCTCCTTCGCTTGCTGCCGCACAAAACCACTACGCGCAACTCGCCGCCCTTGGCATCCACATGGACAAAGATATTGCTGCACACTTGCAAACAGATGGACTGCGCTTGTTCCAACAAGGCTTTGAAGCTCTATTGGCCCAGGTAAATCAATAGTTATAGGAATTACGCAGAATGGTTGTTTTACTCCCTCCCCCTTGACGGGGGAGGGTTGGGGAGAGGGTGGTGAAGTTGGCGCAAGCCTATGTTCTGGCAAAGGTTGTACCCCCTCTCCCCAACCCTCTCCCGCGAGGGGAGAGGGGGTTAAATCCAAGTTTTGCGTAAGTCCTGAGTTACTATCAGGGCAGCTTGTCTGCACCGACTCTAAAAGCCGCCGAATCATTGATTTGGCGGCTTTTTCTTTGCCTTCTAACTCATTTTATCCACAGCTTGCGAACATAGCACAAATACAACGACCCACACTATATAGTGCTTGACGACACAAACAGACACTATATGATGTGCCTAGCCTGAACCACGGAGACGATGCGATGACCTTAGCCACTGCCGACGCGCCAAACCCTACTCACATCCCCACCACGCTTGACGATAGTGCACTGCCCATAAGCCACGAGCTTCGAGCGCCCGGCGAATTTCGCGTGACGCGCCGCAACGGCAAGGCCACCGCCTTTGAACCCAGCAAAATCACCGTCGCCATCACCAAGGCTTTTCTCGCCGTCGAAGGCGGAGCCGCCGCCGCCTCGCCGCGCATCCATGAAACCGTGGCCGCACTGACCGAATCCGTGGTTGCATCGCTCAAGCGTCGCGCGCCCGGCGGCGGTTCATTCTATATCGAAGACATCCAAGACCAGGTCGAGCTGGCGCTGATGCGCGAAGGCCACCATAAAGTCGCCCGTGCCTATGTGCTGTACCGCGAAGCACGCGCGCGTGAACGCCTTGATGAACTCGCACAAACCGCCGAAACCACCCCCGCCCGCAATCTGAATGTCACCATGCTCGACGGCACGGTGCAGCCTTTGGATGTCGCTCGTTTGCGCACCCTCTGCGATGAAGCCTGCGCAGGGCTTGAAGGCACCAATGCCGTCACCGTGCTCGAAGAAACCATCCGCAACCTGTACGACGGCGTATCCGAAAAAGAACTCAGCGCCTCCTTGGTCATGAGCGCGCGCACTTTAATCGAAACCGAACCTAACTATTCCTACGTGGCCGCACGCTTGCTGATGGATCAACTGCGCACCGAAACCTTGAGCTATTTGCAGCTCGCCCCCAACCACGCCACCCAAGCCGAAATCGGCACACGCTATGCCGATGCTTTCCGCGCCTGCATTCTCAAAGGCGTGGAGTGCGAACTGCTCGACCCAACCTTGCGCAGCTACGACCTTGCCCGCCTAGGCAGTGCGCTGGATGCCTCACGCGATTTGCAATTCACCTACCTTGGGCTGCAAACCCTGTACGATCGTTACTTTATCCACCACAACGGCCACCGTATCGAACTGCCGCAAGTCTTTTTTATGCGCGTCGCCATGGGCTTGGCCATTAACGAAATCGACCGCGAAGCCCGCGCCATCGAGTTCTACCAACTGCTCTCCTCGTTTGACTTTATGAGCAGCACGCCCACCCTGTTCAACTCCGGCACCCTGCGCCCGCAGCTTTCCAGTTGCTACCTGACCACCGTCCCCGACGACCTGGACGGCATTTTCAGCGCCATCAAAGACAACGCCCTGCTCTCCAAATTTGCCGGCGGCTTGGGCAACGACTGGACCCGCGTGCGCGCCATGGGTTCACACATCAAAGGCACCAACGGCCAATCGCAAGGTGTTGTGCCCTTCCTCAAAGTCGCCAACGACACCGCCGTGGCAGTCAACCAAGGCGGCAAGCGCAAGGGCGCGATGTGTGCCTATTTGGAGACCTGGCACTTGGACGTGGAAGAGTTCCTCGACCTGCGCAAAAACACGGGGGATGATCGCCGCCGCACCCACGACATGAACACCGCCAACTGGATTCCCGACCTATTCATGCAGCGCGTGATGGAAGAAAAAGACTGGACGCTGTTCTCGCCCGCCGAAACTCCCGATCTGCACGATTTGACCGGACAAGCCTTTGCCACGCGCTACGCCGAATACGAAAAAATGGCCGATGAGGGTCGTATCAAATTCTTCAAGCGCCTGCCTGCAGTCCAAATGTGGCGCAAAATGCTCGGCATGTTGTTTGAAACGGGTCACCCTTGGATTACCTTCAAAGACCCCTGCAACCTGCGTTACACCAACCAACACGCCGGCGTAGTGCATTCCTCCAACCTGTGCACCGAAATCACCCTGCACACCAACGATCATGAAATCGCCGTGTGCAACCTTGGCTCGATCAATCTTGCGCAGCATGTGGACGAAGACGGCCTCAACATGGAAAAGCTCGAACGCACCACCAAGACCGCCATGCGTATGCTCGATAACGTCATCGACTACAACTTTTACGCCGTACCGCAAGCGCGCAACTCCAACCTGCGCCACCGCCCGGTGGGTATCGGTATCATGGGTTTTCAAGATGCGCTCTACAAAGTGCAACTGCCCTACGCTTCACAAGAAGCCGTGGAATTTGCCGATACCTCGATGGAAGCCGTCAGTTATTTCTCCATTCAGGCCTCAAGCGAGCTTGCCGAAGAACGCGGCAGGTATAGCAGCTACGAGGGTTCACTGTGGAGTAAGGGCATTCTGCCGCTCGACTCCATCGACCTTTTGGAACAAGGGCGCGGCGGCTATCTGGAACAAGACCGCAGCCAGACGCTCGACTGGGCAGGCCTGCGCCAGCGCGTGAAAAAGCACGGCATGCGCAACTCCAATGTCATGGCGATTGCACCGACCGCCACCATTTCCAACATCTGCGGCGTGAGCCAGTCGATTGAACCGACCTACCAAAACCTGTTCGTTAAATCGAATCTGTCCGGTGACTTTACCGTGGTCAACCCCTACTTGGCGGCTGATTTGAAAAAGCTCGGCCTGTGGGACGAAGTGATGGTCAATGATTTGAAATACTTCGACGGCAGCGTACAACCGATTGACCGCGTGCCGGACAACCTCAAGGCACTGTACGCCACCGCATTTGAAATCGACCCACGCTGGCTGATTGAAGCCGGTTCACGTCGCCAAAAATGGATCGACCAAGCGCAATCGCTCAACCTGTACATGGCCGAACCCTCCGGGCAAAAACTCGACACCCTGTACAAAATGGCCTGGCTGCGCGGCCTGAAAACCACCTACTACCTGCGTGCCATGGGCAAAACCCACATCGAAAAAACCACGCTCACCAAACTCGACGGCAAATTGCGCGGCGTGAATGCAGGCAGCAACGAGATGGCGGCAGCGCAGGCTTCCGCCCCGCACATTGATGCCAGCGGTTTAGCCATGCCCAAAGCCTGCTCGATTCTCGACCCAACGTGCGAAGCCTGCCAATAAATTGTCCTTCTAATTTCGTCAAACAGAGGAAAACATCATGTTGAACTGGGATACACCACTGACCTCACGCAACGCGAACAACACTGCACCTGCCCACCCAAGCCTAGTGAACGCAGCCCTCCAACAACTGGACACCCCCGCGCCTCACGCGAGCGCCCATACCGAAGAACACGCCAACAAAAGTGGCCTCGACGGTATTGCCCAAGGTGCAGGCCGCATCAATGTCTCCGAAAAACGCATCATCAACGCCACGGCGGATGTGAACCAAATCATGCCGATGAAATACACATGGGCATGGGAAAAGTATCTTGCCGCCTGCAACAACCACTGGATGCCGACCGAAGTCTCCATGCAGGCCGACATCGCCATGTGGAAAAGCCGCGACGGCCTCACCCCAGACGAGCGCGCCATGGTGCTGCGCAACCTCGGCTTCTTCGCCACCGCCGAATCCTTGGTGGCCAACAACATCGTGCTCGCCATTTACAAAAATATCACCAACCCCGAATGCCGCCAGTACCTGCTGCGCCAAGCGTTTGAAGAAGCCATCCACACCCACACCTTCCAATACATTGTCGATAGCCTCGGCCTTGGCGAAGGCGAAGTGTTCAACATGTACCGCGAAGTGCCGTCCATCACCTCCAAAGATGCTTGGGCACTCAAATACACAAAAGGCCTGATGGACGGCCAATTTGACACCAGCACCACGGAAGGCGCGCAAAGCTTCCTGCGCGATTTAGTCGCCTTCTACGTCGTCTTTGAAGGCATGTGGTTCTACACTGGCTTTGCGCAGATTCTCTCCTTAGGCCGCCGCAACAAAATGACCGGCATTGCCGAACAGTACCAATACATCATGCGCGACGAGTCGATTCACCTAAACTTCGGCATCGACGTCATCAACACCATCCGCATGGAAAATCCGCACCTCTGGACGGCTGCTTTCCAAAACGAAGTGCTCACCATGCTCAAAGATGCCTGCGAGTTAGAAGTCGCCTACGCCCGCGACACCATGCCCAACGGCCTGCTCGGCCTAAATATCGACATGTGCGAAGAGTACATGCACTTCATCACCAACCGCCGCTGCAACCAACACTGCCTACCCGAACTCTTCGCCGGAGCGG
>JBFXGB010000024.1:0-24477 GCA_050178405.1 Halothiobacillaceae bacterium | reverse complement strand
ATCATTTGCCGCAACGTGCTTTGGGGCATGTGTCACCGATCAATGCCATGCAACAGTGGCACGAAAAAAAGCCAGCGTTGTTTGTTAGGGCGGTAAGTGGGGTAAATAATCAGGCGGGTCTTGACAATTAGGGTTTGTCCAGTTAAATAAAGCAGGCCGCCAAAGACAATCAGCACAATCAGGCTGACGCGCATCAAGCGCTTGACCAGCCATTCGTAACCATGGCTTGCGGCGCCGAAGGCGCGGTTAAATAGCTTGAAAAACCAGCCGAAAAGCAAGTTAATCAAGCGGGTAAGGATATCCGGCTTGGCATCGTGCGGTTTGAGTAACATGCCCGCGAGCGCTGGGCTTAAGGTGAGCGAGTTAAAGGCGGAAATCAGCGTGGCCGCCGCAATGGTTAAGCCAAACTGGCGGTAAAACTCGCCGTTAATACCACTAATAAACGAGGCCGGAATAAACACGGCGGCCAGCACCAAAGAGATGGCGATAATGGGGCCAGTAACCTCCTGCATGGCCATGCGGGCGGCGGCTTTGGGTTCTAAGCCTTCGCTAATGTGGCGCTCGACGTTCTCAATGACCACAATCGCATCGTCCACCACGATACCAATCGCGAGTACCAGCCCGAACAGGGTGAGGGTGTTGATGGAAAAACCGAGTGCATTTAGCAGGATAAACGTACCAATAATGGATACCGGCACGGCAACCAGCGGGATAATCGCCGCACGCCAGGTTTGCAGAAAGAGCAAAACAACGATGATGACTAAAATGAGCGCCTCAAAAAAAGTCATAACCACCGCATCAATCGACTGCTGCACAAACTGCGTGGTGTCGTAAACAATGCGATAATCAATGCCTTCGGGGAAGTTTTGCTTCAGGCGCTCGATGGTTTTTTTCACCGCCTCGGAGGTGGCAAGCGCATTTGCGCCGGGGCGTAGGAAGATGGGAATTGCCACAGCTTCTTGCCCGTCAAGTCCGGAGCGCAGCGCGTAACTTGCCGCACCCAAATCAAGACGCGCCACATCGCCTAAGCGAACCATGCTGCCGTCCGAGTCAGTGCGGATAATGATGTTGTTAAATTCTTCAACCGAGCGCAGACGGCTTTGCGAGGTGACGGTGAGCTGGAATGCGCTATTTGCCGTGCCCGGCGGTTGGCCGACGCTGCCCGCTGCAACCTGTACGTTTTGCGCACGAATCGCGGCAACCACATCGGACGCGGTCAGGCTGCGTGCCGCCAGTTGGTCAGGGTTGAGCCAGACGCGCATGGCGTATTCGTCGGAACCAAACACACGTGTATCGCCCACGCCATCCACACGCTTGAGTGCATCGCGAATATTGAGCACTGCGTAGTTGCCTAGAAACAGCGTGTCATAGCTTTTATTGGGCGAAACCAAGTGGATAACCAGCATCAAATCCGGCGATTGTTTGCGCACCACCACTCCTTGGCGCTTGACTTCTTCGGGCAGACGTGGTTCGGCGTTGGAAACTCGTGCTTGCACCTGCATTTGCGCAATGTCCAAATCCGTGCCGATATCAAACGTCAGGGTCAGGCTCATTGAGCCGTCGGCGGTGGACTGCGAGGACATGTAGAGCAGATTCTCAATGCCGACCAGTTCCTGCTCAATCGGCGCGGCTACGGTTTCCGACAAGGTTTGCGGGCTGGCACCAGGGTAGCGCGTGCTGACTTGAATGGTTGGCGGTGTTACTTCCGGGTATTGCTCAATCGGCAATCCCTTGAGCGATACCCAGCCACCAATCAATACGAGTGTCGAAAGGACGATGGCAAAAATCGGGCGGTCAACAAAGAAGCTGGCAAAACGCATGGGGGTGTTGTCCTAATAAAATCAATTTTTAGCCACAGAGGGCACAGAGATCACAGAGGAAAAACAGAATAGGGCAGAGTGAGAAGGCTCAATCCAGCTCCTGCGTCAACTCTGCTTATCTCAGCAAGAGCGGATTATTCTCTGTGCCCTCTGTGTTCTCTGTGGCTAAACCTTCTTAAGGTTTATTCGCCGAAAAGCAGCTATTGAGCGGCGCGCCCGGTTTGGGTTGGGCATTGTCTGCATTGCATTCATCCGTGGCGGGCTTGGCGGCAATCAACTCCGGCGTGACCGGCGTGTTGGGGCGGGCGCGTTGCAGGCCTTCGACAATGATACGTTCGCCAGCATTTAGACCATCCAGCACGGGGCGCAGGCCGTTGATTGTCGGCCCAAGCTTGACTGGGCGCACCTGCGCGATGTTTTCAGAATTGACCAGCATAACGAAATGTCGGCTTTGATTCATGCCCACGGCGTTCGTGGGAATGGTCGGATAATCATATACTTGCGCGGTGTTCATTCTAACATTAGCAAACTGACCGGGCAGAAAGCGCTGATCCGCATTATCGATTTTGGCGCGTGCCTGTCGAGTTGCGCTATTAGCATTAAGCGTGGGCGCAAGGTAGTCGATGGTGGCTTTGACGCTTGAGTCTTTCTGACCCTGCAGAGTGACTGTGATAGATTCACCCAATGGGGCACTGGCGCTTTGGGCGGCAAAGCCGTTTTGCGTGACTTCGTCAATTTGGAAATACACATATAACGTGTCGGTCGGTGTAATGCTGGTTAAAAGCGTGGCGGCACCTCCCAGGGACGAGGTGATGATATTGCCCGGTGTGACCAAAGTGCGCTCGATGCGCCCGCTAATTGGAGCGCGAATCTGCGTGTAGTCAAGATTGATGCGTGCGGCATCTAGACGCGCACGGGCGGCACGCAGATTGGCTTCGGCGACTTGCTTGGCGGTGTTGCGCTGTTCGATGGCTTCACGGGATAGCGTTTGGGTACGTGCCAGTTCTTCTCCTCGTTGGGCTTCGCGCGTAGCCAAGCGCAAAGCGGCATCACTCTGAGCCACGGCGGCCTCGGCAGCTGCGACTTCGGCAGCAAAGGGGCGAGGGTCGATAGCGTAAAGCAACTGGCCTTTTTCCACGCGCGCACCGTCGGCAAAGTTGACTTTTTGCAACATGCCGCTGACTTGCGAACGCACCTCCACGTGTTCCATGGCGCGAATTTGCGCTGGAAACTCAACCTGTTGGCGCAAGAGTTGTTTTTGTACCTCCATCACCACGACTTTGGGTGGTGGTGGCATTCCGGCGGCAGGTGCATTGGCCATCGCCAAGTTAGCGGCACCAAGTCCGAGAAGGAGAAAAGGCACAAAACAAAGTCGTTGGAACAGTAAGCGCTGGTTCATAGTGATTAAGATGTGCTTTGATAAGATCTTCTAGAGTGTAACCCAGCTAAAAGCTGAGTACATCATTAAAGATATTGAGTAGCCCTTGTGATTATTGGCTTTTCTTTGGTGATTTTCTGTGAGCAAAGTCCTTATTGATACTTGGTTGATGTGGCATTACTCAATGAGTGAAGAGAAACCAAAGATTCAGCCCAATAATCAGCAAGGCACACGCCCAGGCGATGGTAATCATGCCGCGTGGCGCAACCATATCGCCCATGAGTTGTTTGTTGGACACCAGCAAAATCAGCGGAATCAAGGTAAATGGAAGCTGCATCGACAGAATCACCTGTGAGAGCACGAGCAGGCTTAAGGGCTTGGCGGCAAGCAAGATGGCAATCACCGCCGGAACCATGGTTAACAGGCGCAAGCCTAGACGCATACGCGCCATATTGACTTTGCGCCCAAGCAGCGGCTCGAACACAATTTGCCCGGCCATCGTCGCAGTGGTGGAACTGGCAATGCCTGAGGCGAGGAGGGCAAGGGCAAAAGTGAGCGCCGCTGCGCCGCCAAACAAAGGCCCTAGAGTGTGATAGGCCTGGTCGATGTCAGTAATGAGTAGCCCCTTGGCGTGAAAAGCCGCCGCAGCGGTAATGAGAATGGCCGAGTTGACCATCCAGGCGACGATGAGCGCGCTCACCGTGTCCCATTTCAGAAGGCGGTAGGCGCGCTTTTTGTCGTGGTCGGCATCTTGAATGCGCGTGAGTACCTGCGAGGTATGCAGATAAATGTTATGCGGCATGACGGTTGCGCCAATGATGCCCAGCGCGATAAACAGCGCCGTGGTGTCGGTAATGGTCAAGTTAGGCATAAAGGCGTTGCTGGCAATGGCAGCAATATCGGGCTGGATGATGAACATTTGAATCACATAGCCAAGCCCAATGGTGGCGACAAAGGCAATAATGGTCATTTCCACCCAGCGGAAGCCGAAGCGTTCCAGCCATAAAATCAGCAGCACATCGAATACGGTGAGGATAATGGCGACGGGTAAGGGGATGTTAAACAACAGGTTAAGCGCAATCGCCACGCCTAAAAATTCGGCCAAATCGGTCGCCATCATCGCAAGTGCAGCGGTGGACAACAGCCCTTTGGCACGCCAGCCCTTGTAGCGTTCGGTGATCAGCTGCGCGAGGTCTTTTTCCGTGGCGACCCCTAAGCGAGCGGCCAGAAGCTGCATCAAAATCGCAATACTGCTCGCCAGCGTGACCACCCATAACAGGGCGTAACCGTAACGGCTACCCGCTTCGAGCGAAGTCGCCCAGTTGCCGGGGTCCATGTAGCCGACCGAGACCAGAAAAGCCGGGCCTAAGAAGAACCAGAAGGGGCGGCGCAGGGGGCGTGAGCTGGAAATTTCGGCGGATTGTGCGGTTGTAGTATTCATTTTTTAGGCATGGCTAAATTTAGGATTAGCGTAATCTATAAGAGGTATTGTCATGCCGTCAAATGGAAAATAGTGATAGCTTCTATACATTCTATCTATTGGTTTGGCGGCGTTTATGAGCACACGCGCACTTCAGGATTATCTTAAAGCGATTTACAAACTGACAGGGGAGGCGAACCAACCCGTCTCGACTTCGGCGTTGGCCGAGCGATTGGCGATTGCGCAGCCTTCGGTCAGCGGCATGGTCAAAAAGCTGGCTGCCGAAGGTTTAATTGAGCATGTGCCGTATCAAGGCGTGCGTCTTACCGACGTTGGGCGGCGCGTGGCCGTGGAAACCATCCGTAAACATCGGATTGTGGAACAGTTTTTAGTGCAGGTTTTGGGTTTGAGTTGGGACGAGGTGGATGCCGAGGCGGAAGTTTTGGAGCATTGCGTATCCAAGCGGGTGGTGAATCAAATGTGGGAAGTGTTGGGTCGCCCCTTGAGTGACCCGCACGGTTCGCCCATTCCGCCGCCGGATGAAGATTTGTTGGATTCGCGCGTGTTATGCGCCTTGAGCAAAGCGCCGCTGCATGTGCATTTGCGCCTTGTGCGCTTGAGTGAGCGCCGTCCGGATGAGTTACGTTATTTTGCCGAGCGCGGCATCGTGCCGGGGGCGCGAGTTTGGATTGAGGAGCGCGTACCGTTAAGCGGCGCGCTGATGCTGCGTGTGGGCGAGCGTTCTCATGTGCTCGATCGCGCGCTGGCGCAGGCGTTGCTGGTGGATATTGAGGGCGTGGAATGTATTTGATGGGCGATTCGCTGGGTGATTTTGCCGCAAGCCTTCTGCACTGCGTCGCGTGGCGGCAGGACGGCGCGCGGCAGGAATGTGCGCTGGGTCAGATTCCTGAGTTATTGGCTGAAGAGGGCTGCTTTCTCTGGTTGGAACTGCGTCAGCCCAGCCCGCAGGTTTTGGCCGAGGTGCAATCCCTGTTTGGCGTGCATGAACTGGCGATTGAAGATGCGAGCCTTGCCGATCAACACATCAAATTCGAGACCTATGAAAATGAAGCGGGGCGCACAGATCGCGAGAGCCATTTTTTGGTACTTGCTCCGGCGGTGAGTGCCAAAGGGGCGGATGATTTAGCCTTAGGCGAGCTGCACGTGTTTCTTAGCAGGCGGGTGATTTTGTTGCTGCATCTTGGGCATTATTGCCGAGAGTTTGCGGCACTTGCGCGCTTTGAGCGTGCGCCCGCTCGCCTTGGGCGTGGCATGGGAAATGCCTTGCACGCGGTGCTGGATGAAGTCGTGGATGATTACATGCCTTGGCGCAACCGTTTTGAGGCGCGTTTGGATGCTTTAGAAGGGCAGGTGATGGCTGGGCGCGTGCGTGATTTGGCGGTGCTGACGGATTTGTACGACCTAAAACGCAATATTTTGCTCCTGCATCATGCCACTTGGCCTTTGCGCGAGATTGTGCTTAGTTTGGCGGGCGGTGCGCAACGTCAATGCGTACCCAAATCTTTGCGACCTTATTTCCGCGATGTGCATGACCATCTCAATCAACTGATTGCTGGGCTGGATTATCTGCGCGAGTCGCAAGCGGGGGTGATGAATTTGTCGATTGCACTGGAAGCCAATCGTCAGGGCGTGGTGGTGCGCAAACTGGCTGGCTGGGGCGCGATTCTGGCCGTGCCGACCATGGTGTTTAGCATGTACGGCATGAACTTTGAAAACATGCCGGAATTGCACTGGACATTGGGCTACCCGCTCGTGATGCTGGTGACTTTGGGGGGAAGCATGATTTTGCACCGCTGGTTACGGCGCAGCGGGTGGTTGTGAGTCTTGTGGTTTCTTCTGGCGGGAGTCGTTTCGCCCCATATTTAATGACTAAATAATTAAAATAAAAGGGAAATTTATGGTCTGGTTGATCACGAAATACGCACTGACGGCGTTGGTGATTGTGGTGGTTTCCGAGGTCGCAAAACGCAGCGATAAGCTCGGCGGGCTGCTGGGCGCGTTGCCATTGATTACGATTATGGCGTTAATTTGGCTGCATGTCGGTCAGCAATCGGAAGAAAAAATTGCCAATCATGCGTGGTACACCTTCTGGTATGTGTTGCCCACGCTGCCGATGTTTCTTGTGTTTCCCTTTTTATTAAGCCGACTTGGATTTTGGCCAACCCTCGCTGCGTGCGTGGTGCTGACCTTAGTTTTATTTGGCTTGTTTGCGCTCTTGATGCGCCGCTTTGGCGTGGATTTACTTTAGAGCTTAACCAAAACTTAAGGAAGCATTGAATAAATCAGCGCTTCCTTAAGTACACCGCCTGCGTCTGCGCAGAAATTGCATGATTGGGTGCGCGGTGGCGCGATGTTTACGCTGCAAAGCGCATGCAGTAGCCGGTTTGTGGCTGATTTTAAGTCCGCGTTATCTGATTGATTTTTAGGATATTTACGGCACGATAGAAAGGAATAAAAAAGCCGCAAAAATGACCAGATGCACCGCGCCCTGCATGATGGTCGAGCGTCCGGTGACGAGGGTGAGGGTGGCGACGATGAAGGTCAGTGCCAGCAGCACCATGCCTTTGCTGTCTAGGCCGAGTTCCAGCGGTAGGCCAAGCACCACGGCGGTGATGGCGACGACGGGAATGGTCAGGCCGATGCTGGCAAGACCCGAACCGAGCGCGAGGTTGATACTGGTTTGCAAACGGTTGTGGATGGCGGCGCGGATGGCGGTCAGGGTTTCCGGTAACAAGACAAGCAGGGCGATGACGATGCCGATGACCGCTTGCGGCAGCCCGAGTTGATCGACGGCTTGTTCGACGCTGGGGGCGAGGGATTCGGCGAGGCCGACCACGGCAATCAGGGCGACAAGCAGCAGGGCAAGACTGAGCATGGCGGCGCGGGTGCTTGGGCGTTCATGCGGCGCGTCATGCTCTGTTTTTTGTGGCGATTGTGTTGGGGGTTCGGGGGCGTACACCGGCAGAAAGTCGGCACGGTGGCGCACGGTCTGGCTGAAAATGAACACCGACCAAAGGGTAAGCGAGACAAAGGCATCAAACGCGAGTTGTGCGGCGGTGTAGGTCGCATCCGGCGTGCTGGTGGTAAAGCGCGGCAAAACCAGCGTGAGCACGGAGAGGGCGATCAGCACCGCCAAGGCGGGCGCTGCGCCTTCGACGCGAAAGCTTTGCGTGTGGTGACGCAGGCCGCCGAGCAGCAGGCTGAGGCCAATCACGCCGTTGGCGACGATCATAATGGTGGCGAAAATCGCGTCACGGGTCAGGGTGGCGTGTTCTGCGCCTCCCTCGTCGCCTTGCAGCATCATGGAGATAATGAGCGCCACTTCGATCGCGGTGACCGCGAGGGCGAGAATCAGCGCGCCATACGGCTCACCGACTCGATGCGCAACCACGTCAGCATGGTGTACGGCGGTAATCACCGCCGGAAGAATCATTAAAAATCCCAAGCCCAAAGCCCATCCTGCGCCATGAAAGGTATGTGCCAGAATAAACGTGCCCAAGGCAGCAAAGGGCAGAAAGAGGTGAAGACTGAGCTTGGGCATGGGTGGGGTGTTGCTCTGCTTGGATGGTGCGTCCGCATAATGCCGTATGTATGGGCGCAAGTCTAAGTTGGGGTGGGTGTGGTTGAAAACGAAATCTGCATCAAGCAACAAAGCAAAAAGTCCCGCAGGTGCGGGGCTGGTACATTTTACCCATAACGGTTTTACAACCAGCTTGAAGTCTTACTAAACGGCGCATTGTGTCGCAAAAATTGGCTCAAAGAACTCATGGAGCCTTGGTGTCAACCCAGAGCAGGCTTGATTAAGAGTGCGACTGCACAAGATTTACGCTGCGCTTCATTTTAAGATCGTAAACAGTTCTCTAGCCGTCATGATGCAAAATCCGGGTCAGGCGACTTGCAATGCAGTTGATTTCATGACTATTGCTGACCAGCGCAGGCAGAAGGCGAATGGTGCGTTCACGAGTGACATTGATAAGTAACTGTTCTTCCACAAGTGCTCGCCTCACTAAGTCGGTGCAAGGCTGATGCAGTTCAATGCCAATCATCAAGCCGCAGCCGCGTATGGCTTTGACTTGAGGGTGATCGGCTAAGTGTTGCTTCAAGTGATGGATAAGCTGAGTGCCGTGCATTGCGGCGGAAGCGGGAAGGTCATCGCGTTCCAAAATGTCGATGACGCTCATGCCGATACGACAACCCAGCGGATTGCCGCCAAACGTGGAGCCATGTGAGCCAGGAGTAAATAATTCGGCGGCTTGTCCGCGTGCTAGACACGCACCTATGGGGAATCCATTGCCCAAGGCTTTGGCCAAGGTGATGACATCGGGTTGAATGCCCGCATGTTGATACGCGAACCATGTGCCGGTGCGCCCTAGGCCGGATTGAATTTCGTCCATCATCAACAACCAGTCATGCTGGGTACACAAGGTGCGCAGGGTTTTCAAATAGTTCGGGTCGGCGATATGCACGCCGCCTTCGCCTTGCACCGCTTCCACAAGGACGGCGCAGATTTGCAATGAGCGATCTGCATATCTTTGTAACGTTTCAATATCGTTGAGCGGGACATGCACAAACCCCGGCATCAGCGGCTCAAACGCACGTTGTATCGCGGGATAATGCGATGCAGCAAGCGTGGCTAGGGTGCGACCATGAAAGCTGTTTTCCAGCACGATCACGCAGGGTTGGCTTAAGCCTTTGCGCTGCGCGTGGCGGCGAGCTAGTTTCAGTGCGGCTTCATTGGCTTCGGCACCGGAGTTGGCAAAAAACACCCGATCCATCGTGGCAAGTGTGCATAGTCTCTGCCCGAGTCGTTCTTGCCACTCGATTTCATACATATTCGATGTGTGGATTAAGCGTGTTGCCTGATCGGCAATCACGGCGGCGATTTCCGGGGGCGCGTGCCCAAGGTTTGTGACCCCAACGCCGCTCGTAGCATCCAAGTAGGCTGTTTCGTGCTCATCGAACAGCCACGCGCCCTTGCCGTACGTGAAGCGTATGGCTTGACGCTTGTAGGTGGCCATCAGGCTGGAGGCAGGCATGTGCACGACTCCTTAAACCACTGATTCCAGCTTGGCAAGTTCAATCGGCTGGAATTGCGCTTCACGCGCCAGAATACGCATACCCTGAGCGTCGGCCTCGATAATGCGTCGCTCGGAGTGCGCAACCTGTAGCTCAAAGCTGAATCCTTCACTTGCGGGCAAGCGTTGCAGAATGTCGCGCACGGCTTGGTGTGAATGCGGGGTGTCGCTTTCAAAGTGGCCGAGTTTTTTTTGCTGGTGGTAGATGGTCAGACGGTAGATGGCCATGGCGTGCTCCTTTTTAATCAATAGACTGCAGCCAGTTGCTTAACACGGTGCTGGCGGCGGTGCGTAGCGTGTCGCCATGCACTTGGGCGTGTTGGCGAATGCTGTGCGGGTTGACACCGGCTTGCTGCAACTCAAGGGCATGGCCAATCAGCCAGCGTTCAATCTGGCGGGCATCGGCTTCAAGATGGCATTGCAGGCCGAGCGCGTAGTGCCCAAGCGCAAACGCCTGATTAGGGCAAAGCGCGCTCGCGGCGAGGCGGCTTGCACCTTGCGGAATCGCAAACTGGTCTCCATGCCAGTGCAACACGGGAATGTCGCCAAGTGGCGCAAGTACTGAATCGGGTTCGATAAAACTTAAAGGCGCGTAGCCGATTTCTTTGTGCCCCATGGGCGCAACCGCTGCACCCAGTGCGCGCGCCATGAGTTGAGCGCCCAAGCAAATGCCAAGGGTCGGTTGTTGGTTGGCAAGCCTATGTTGCAACAGGCTTAATTCATCGTGCAGAAAAGGGTAAAGCGCTTCGTCAAATGCACCAATCGGTGCGCCGAGCACAATCAACAAGTCAGCGTGCCGGCTGGCTTGGGTGTCGAGCGCATCAACCCCTGCATCCAGAATTTGAATCGCGTAGCCGTGCTCGCGCAAAATCGGCGCGAAGTCGCCTAAATCTTCAAAGGCAACGTGACGAATGGCAATAGCGGTTTTCATGGGGTGCTCCTCGTGGGGTTTGGGTGGGGTTCAAGTCGGCCAAAAAAATGTGTCAGGCAGGCGGCGCGGGCCGAAGATGGCTTGGCCAACGCGCACCACGCTAGCACCTTCTTCGATGGCGATTTCAAAATCGCCGGACATGCCCATGGAGAGTTCGTCCAGCGTCATGCCTTCGGGAAGGTTTTCGCGCAAACGCTCGCGCAAGCGGCGTAGTGCAATAAAGCAGGCACGCACGCGCTGCGTGTCGTTGGAGAGCAGCGCCAGCGTCATCAGGCCACGCACGCGCAGGCTGGCGTAGGGTTTGAGCGCCTGCACAAAGGCGGCGGCTTCATCGGGTGGCAGCCCGTATTTGCTGGCTTCGCCGGAGGTGTTGATTTGGATGAATACATTGAGTTCTCGCCCAGCAGCTTGCAGCTGTCGATCCAGCGCCTCGGCCACGCGCAGGCTGTCGAGTGCCTGAAATTCATGCGCAAAGCTCACCACATCGCGCACTTTGTTGGTTTGTAAATGCCCGATGATGGACCATTCAACCTCGGCCAAATCGTGTAGCGCGGCACTTTTGCGCTTGGCTTCTTGTACGCGGTTTTCACCAAAACAGCGGCAGCCTGCGGCATAAGCGAGGCGGATGGTGTCGTCATTGATGGTTTTGCTCACTGGCAATAGGCGCACGCTCTTCGTGGCACGTCCGGCACGCTGGCAGGCTGCTTCGATGCGTAATTGCACGGCACGCAGGCGTGCGGTGAGTTCAGTGGCTTCCATGGGTTTACCTGCAAAGTACATTAGAATGTCATGGGTCAAACATTAGCATTGTCATAGGACAAAATAAAGAGAATATGTATGGGGATTCAAGGGCGCAACGCGGCGGAGATTTTTGCGAGCATTCGGCAAGGCGTGCAATCCGGTGAGTGGTTGCCGGGGCATGTTTTGCCGCCGGTGCGTGAGCTGGCCGAGGCCTTGGCGGTGAACCGCAATACGGTTGCCGCCGTGTATAAGCGGCTGGTGTCGGCGGGAATAGCCGCTACGCAAGGCCGTTTGGGTACGGTCATTTGCGCGGCGACGCGGCAGGGTGAGCTGGAGGGGGCGGCTATCGAATCCGGTTTGCTGGATTTGGCGAGTGGCAATCCGGCAGCGGCTTGGTTGCCTAATCCTTGGCTGGCGCTGCAAACGGTTGCGCCAAAGCCCAGGCTGTATGGCGAGCCGGAAGTGAATCCACGCCTTGAGGCGCTGGCACGACGCTGGTTTGCAGATGCGGGCATGAGCGATTACGCGCTGAATTTGAGCCACGGCGCGGTGGATGGGATTGAGCGTTTGTTAATGGCCTATTTGATGCCGGGGGATCGAGTGGCGCTGGAAGACCCGTGTTTCCTTGGCAGTCTGCATACCTTGCGGGCGCTGAATATGAAGCCGGTTGCGGTGGCCGTGGATGCGGAAGGGATGGTGCCGGATGCGCTATTGCGTGCGCTTGAGCAGGGGGTGGAGGCGTTGGTTTATACGCCGCGTGCGCACAATCCGACGGGCTGCAGTTTGAGCGTGTCGCGTGCCGAGCAATTGCGTGCTATCTTGGCTGATTATCCGCATGTGCTGTTGATTGAGGATGACCATTTCGCTTTGCTGGCGGCGCAGGACTATGTGTCGATGATTCCGCCCACGAGCTTCCATTGGGCGCGCTTGCGTTCAGTCTCCAAGGGCTTGGGGCCGGATTGGCGTTTGGCCCTGTTGGCGAGTGATGCGCAGACTTCACAGCGTTTGCGGATGCGCATGACTTCGGGCGTAAGCTGGGTAAGCCATCTGTTGCAGGATGCGGTCAGCGGCCTGTTGGAGAGCGCCACGGTGCAGGCGCAATTAGGCATGGCGCGTGAGGATTATGCGCACAAACGGCACACGCTGGTGCGCGAGCTTACCGCGCAGGGTTTGCCGCAGGCGCAGGCGGGGGATGGTTTGAATGTGTGGATCCCGCTTGCGGTGAATGCCAATGAGATGGTTCACCGTTTGGCGCGCCGTGGCTGGCTGGTACGCAGTAGCGCGGCGTTTACGCTGCAAAGCGTGCAGCAGGCGATACGGGTGACGATTTCCACGCTGGATGACGCGCAAAGCAGGCGGTTTGTGGCGGATTTTAAGGCTGTGTTATCAGATTGATTTTTGAGCACGCCGTTGTACCTTTGGTGGCGGGGGTTGCGACCCAAATAACAAAACAAAAAGCCCCGCAAGTGCGGGGCTGGTTAAATCTAATTCCTACACTTTTTAGACGTGTTCACGCAGTCGCTTGGTGGCCTCTAGCATGTTGCGTAAGCCTGCTTCGGACTCAGTCCAGCCACGGGTTTTGAGGCCGCAATCGGGGTTGACCCATAGGTTTTGTGGCGGGATGACTTCAGAGGCTTTGCGCAGCAGGCGTTCCATTTCTTCGACACCGGGGACGCGCGGCGAGTGAATGTCCCACACGCCGGGGCCGATTTCGTTGGGGTATTTGAAACTGCCGAAGCCGTGCAAAAGCTCCATGTCTGAGCGCGAGGTTTCGATGGTAATCACGTCGGCATCGAGCGCGGCAATGGCAGGCAGGATGTCGTTGAACTCGGAATAGCACATGTGGGTGTGGATTTGCGTCTTGTTGGTCACGGGGCTTGCGCTGATGCGGAAGCAGCGCCCTGCCCAGTCCAGATAGTTTTGCCACGCGGCTTTGCGCAGCGGCAAGCCTTCGCGGAAGGCAGGTTCGTCGATTTGAATGACGCGAATGCCGGCCTGTTCCAAGTCGGCCACTTCGTCACGAATGGCAAGGGCGATTTGCTCGCAGGTGAGGCGGCGCGCTTGGTCGTCGCGCACAAAAGACCACTGCAAAATGGTGACTGGGCCGGTCAACATGCCTTTCATGGGCTTGTCGGTCAGTGCTTGTGCATAGCGTGTCCAGTCCACGGTCATAGCTTGTGGGCGGCTGACATCGCCGAAAATCAGCGGCGGTTTGACGCAGCGTGAGCCGTAGGATTGCACCCAGCCGTTGCGGGTGAAGGCAAAACCCGCGAGTTGTTCGCCGAAGTATTCCACCATGTCGTTGCGCTCTGGCTCACCGTGGACGAGGACATCGAGGCCGATGTCGGTCTGTTTTTTCACGACAAGCTGGATTTCTTGGCGAATAACTTCGTCGTAAGCCACTTGGCTTAACTCGCCGCGACGGAAGGCGGCGCGGGCGGCACGCAGTTCTTTGGTCTGCGGGAAGGAGCCAATGGTAGTGGTGGGGAAGGCGGGGAGCTTGAGGGCATCGCGCTGAATGGCTTGGCGCTCGCCAAAAGCAGCAGGGCGCTGGTCGGCATCGCTCGGTAGGTTGCTTAAACGCGCTGCGACTTCGGCATTGTGGACACGCGGGCTGGCGCGGCGGCTGGCGATGGCCGTGCGGGCGGCTTGGAGTTGCTCGCTCACGCTGGCTTCATCGTGCAGAGCATGGCGCAGGATGTTCAGCTCATTGAGCTTTTGGTGGGCAAAAGCCAGCCATGATTTCAGCTCATTATCCAGTGCGGTTTCGTGCGCCAAATCAATGGGCACATGCAGCAGCGAGCAGCTTGGAGCGAGCCAGAGGTTTTCGCCGCGTTGGGTGGCGAGTGGTTTGAGTTGGGCAAGCGCCGCGTCCAAATCGGTGCGCCAGATGTTGCGCCCATCAATCAAGCCAACGGAGAGCACTTTGTGCGCAGGTAGCCAGTCGGCGACGCGGCTGAGTTCATCCGGTGCGCGCACTGCGTCGATGTGCAGACCATCGACGGGCAGTTGGCAGGCCAAACGCAGGTTGTCGGCAAGCTCGCTGAAATAGGTTGCAAGCAACACTTGGGGGCGATTGTGCGCCAAACGGTTGTAAGCGGCTTCAAACGCGCTTTGCCATGCGGCTGGCAAGTCTAGACCCAGAATGGGTTCGTCGATTTGCACCCACGCCACGCCAAGTGATTTGAGGCGGGCGAGAATCTTGCTATACACGGGTAGCAGGCGTTCGAGCAAATCAAGGCGGTTGAAGCCTTCGCTTTTTTCTTTGCCGAGCCACAAAAAGCTCAACGGGCCAATCAGCACGGCTTTGGGGGTGTGGCCGAGGGCTTGGGCTTCTTTAATGTCGTTAAACAGGCGCTCAGAATGGAGTTGGAAGGTGGTGTCGGCGGTAAATTCGGGCACAAGATAGTGGTAGTTGGTGTCAAACCACTTGGTCATTTCCATGGCGTACACGCTGGCATCGGCCTCTTGCTGCGCGGGGTGGCAGGCATCGGCTTCTTGGTTGCGCCGCCCGCGTGCCATGATGAAATAGCGGTTTAGCTCGTCTTCATCCTTAAAATTAAAGCGGGTGGGTTCGCAGCCAAGCAGTTGAATGTGATTAAGTACATGGTCATAAAAAGCAAAATCGCCTGCAGTGACGCAATCTAGCCCCGCATCGCGCTGGATTTGCCAGTGGCGGGCGCGCAGTTCGCGGGCGGTGTTTTCAAGGGCATTGGCCTCGGTTTCGCCGCGCCAGAAAGCCTCTAAGGCGAATTTAAGCTCGCGTTGTGCGCCAATGCGTGGGAAGCCTAAGGTGTGAATGGTATGTAGATTTGACATGATGATGCTCGTGGTATGAATCAGTGAGCGGCATCATGCGTGGCGTAATCTAATGAATCAAACGAATGATTTGCATGGTTTGATGATTGAAATTCATTTTATGGATTGAGTATTGGCGCAACAGTTTTCCAGACATGCTCCAAAACCTTGCTTTGAGCCAAGGCTGTGGGGTGCAGGCCGTCAGGCTGCATGAGGCTAGGGTTGTCGGCGACACCTTCAAGCAGAAACGGCACGAGAGTGAGCTTATTTTGCTCGGCCAATTCGCGGTACATGCGCGCAAACGGCTCGCGGTAGGCTGCGCCATAATTCGGCGGCAGCATGATGCCAATTAGGATAACTTCTGCACCGCTTGCCTGACTGAGTTGAATCATTTTTTGCAAATTGGCGCGGATGTTTTTTAGCGGCAGGCCGCGCAGGCCATCATTCGCACCGAGTTCGAGCATGACCCACTGGGGTTTGTGGCTGGCAAGCAAGTTGGGCAGGCGGCTTAAGCCACCGGAGCTGGTTTCGCCACTGACGGAGGCGTTAATAATCGTCCAAGGCGGTGTTTTGCGCGCAAGGCGTTCGCTCATGAGCGTGACCCAGCCTTGTTTTTCGGGGATATTGTGTGCGGCGGAAAGCGAATCCCCCAAAACCAGCAGGGTTGGTCGCGGGGATGAAACGGAGGATGCTTCCTGTCCATAGACAAGGCTTGCGTTGAGGCCAATCAGTAAAAGTATGAGGCGAAATAGCATAAATATGTCCTTGAAAAATGAAGAATTACCCATTTTGCGGGCGGATAAAGTCGGTAAAACAGTGAGCGCACCCGATGCAAACGGTACGGGGCATTTGACCCTTTTGCACGCCGCTAGTTTAGAGGTTTATGCCGGTGAAGCGGTGGCGCTAGTCGGTGCGTCGGGGGCGGGTAAATCAACGTTGCTGGCTTTGCTTGCGGGTTTGGATGTACCGACCAGCGGCGATATTGAACTCGACGGGCATGTGCTGAATACCTTGTCCGAAGACCAGCGTGCGGCGGTGCGTGCTGGGCGAGTGGGGTTTGTATTCCAGTCGTTTCAACTGATTGATGGCTTGAGCGCGCTGGAAAATGTGGCCTTGCCGTTGGAATTACAGGGTATGGCCGATGCAAAAGAGCGTGCCAAAGCGGCGCTGGATGAGGTGGGCTTGAGCCATCGTTTACGCCATTTTCCCAAAGTGTTGTCCGGCGGTGAGCAGCAGCGGGTGGCACTGGCACGCGCTTTTGCGGGAACGCCGGCGATTTTGTTTGCCGACGAGCCGACCGGTTCGCTGGATACCGCGACGGGCGAGCGGGTCATGGCACTGATGTTTGCCTTGCGCGACCGTCACAACACCGCGCTGGTCTTGGTGACCCACGATCCAGCCCTGGCGGCGCGTTGTGATCGGGGTTATGAGATTAAGGCGGGAGTGGTGCAAGCATGGCATTGACGCGCATGGGTTTGCTGGCTTTGGCTTGGCGCGGCTTGTGGCGCGAGCTGAAAAATGGTGCGCTGACCACCATGCTGCTGGCTTTGCTGGTAGCAGTGGCGGCGGTGACGGCGGTGGGGTTTTTTACTGATCGTGTGGATCAGGCGATGCGTGCGCAGGCGGCGGAGTTTTTGGCGGCGGATGGGCGCATTGAATCGACGCAATCGTTGTCGAATGTGCTCATTAAAGCGCAGAACTTGGGGATTGTGACGGCAGAGACGCTGGAGTTTCCCACGGTGTTGCTGGCGGGGGAAATGACCCAGTTGGTGAGCCTTAAAGCCGTGGGCGAGGGCTATCCTTTGCGTGGCGAGTTGAGCGTGCAGACGCAGGCCGATGCGCCCGCGCAGGCGCTGCGCCATGTGCCTAAGCCCGGTACGCTGTGGCTTGCGCCGCGTGCGATGAGCATGTTGGAACTCAAACTTGGCGACACGGTGCAAGTCGGGCAGGCGAGTTTGACGCTTGCGGGGGTGCTGGAACGCGAGCCGGATGTGGGCAATTTTTTTGCCCAAGCGGCGCCGCGTGCCATGGTGAATTTGGCGGATATTGCGGCGACGGGGCTGGTCACACCGCAAAGTCGGGTCAAATATTATCTTTTGTTGGCTGCACCACAAACCGAGCGGGCGAGTTTGTTTGCAGACTTGAGCACGGCCTTGCCCAAGGGTTTGAGTATCGAGCGTCCGGAAAACAGTCAACCAGCGTTCCAAACAGCGTTTGAGCGTGCGGCACGTTTTTTGGGGCTAGCGGCGATGGTGGCGGTGTTGCTCGCGGGGGCGGCGTTGCTGCTTGCGGCGCAGCAATACAATCGTGTGCAGCAAGACCCAGCGGCCTTGATGCGTGCGTTTGGCGCGTCGTCGAAAACGGTTTTTTGGCTGTATACCTTGCGCCTTGGCATGTTGGCGCTGTTGGCGGCGGTGCCGGGTATCCTGATTGGAGCATTGGCGCAGTTGGCTTTGGCGGGGCTTTTGGGGTCGTTGTTGCAATTTGAGTTGCCGCCGCCGTCACTTGCGCCCGTGGGTTTTGGGGTGGCGATTGCTCTGGTGGCCTTGCTAGGCTTTGCTCTGCCATCCTTGGTGCGTTTGCAGGATACGCCGCCTTTGCGTGTGTTGAATCAACAACTGGCTGCACCACCGCCTGCGGCGGCCGTGTTATTCGGCGCGGGCATTGTGGCGATGGGGGTGCTGGTGTGGTTGCAAGCGCGGGATGCTGCGCTCACGGGCTATGTGCTCGGCGGTTTGTTGGCAAGTCTTGCGCTGTTTATGGGTGTGGTTTGGTTGTTGTTGCAAGGTTTGCGCCGTTTACCGAGCACGGGCATGGCGCGGTTTGGTCTGGCGCGGCTTGCGCGTGAGCCTTGGGCAAGTGCGGCGCAGGTTTCGGCGTTGACGTTGGGGCTGACGGCTTTGTTGCTGCTTGGCGTGGTGCGCGGCGATTTGCTGCAAGCCTGGCGCGATCAAGTGCCGCAGGATGCGCCGAATATTTTTGCCATCAATATCCAGCCGGATGAAGTGGAGGCGTTGCAAGCGGCTTTGGTGGCGCAGAACATTCAGGCGGCGGGGATTTATCCGATGCGTAGCGCAAGGTTTACGGCAGTCAATGGCGTGGCGTTTGATGCCTCCACGCTGGATGGGCGCGCTAAGGCATTGATTGATCGGCAATTAAATTTATCGGAGATGCCGCAGGCGCTTGCGCAGGATAACCAGCTGATTGAGGGCACTTGGCAGCTTGACGTGCCGGGCTGGTCGGTGGAGCAGGATATGGTGAAAAACATGCACTGGAAACTGGGTGATGAGCTGACTTTTACGGTTGAAGGGCGCGAAGTCACCGCGCCAATCACCAGCGTGCGTAAGGTGAATTGGGACTCGATGCGGCCTAATTTTTTCATTATCGGCGCGCCGAGTTTGCTTGCTGATTTACCCGCGCAGTATGTCACGAGTTTCTATTTGCCCGAGCCGAATGTTGCGCAACAAAAGGCGTTGTTGCAGCAGTTTCCGACCATCACGCTGTTTGATTTAAGCCAGATTTTGGGCGAGGTGCGCAAGCTCATCGAGCGGGCAAGCATGGCGGTGCAGTATGTGTTTGTGTTCACTCTGCTTGCGGGTGTGGTGGTGTTGCTTGCGGCTTTTCATGCTTCGGAGGCGGCACGGCTGCGTGAAACTGCGATTTTGCGCGTGTTAGGCGCACGCAAACGGCATATTTGGCAAAGTTTGTGGGTGGAGTTTGTTGTGCTCGGCGTATTGACGGGGCTACTCGCGGCCTTGGCGGCGGGGCTTCTTGGGGCGGTGCTGGCATTGAAGCTATTTAATGTGCCCATGATGTTCGATGGGGCTTTGTGGCTCTACGGCTTGGCGGCAGGGTTGTTGTTGGCGGTGGCTTTGGTGCCTTGGTTGGGGCGCAGGGTGTTGGCTTCAACGCCGGTGGCGATGTTGAGAGGGTAGGCGCTGCGGTTGAACGTGGATACAATAACCCAAGCCTAGGCAAGGGTTACTTTTGAGGTGTTCGCTGTGTTCAATCTTTCTCTTTTCCCTGATGCTTCATCCATGTTGGTGGGCGAGGTCGCGCGCTCGCTGGATGTATCGGTCGATACCATTCGCCGCTGGGAGAAAAAAGGTCTGATTCGCGGGCAGCGTGATGCGCGTGGTCAGCGAATTTTTAATCTGGATGAAGTGCGTTTACTGCAAACCAAATTGAAAGATAAAACCAGCCGTGGTTTTCAGATGCTCAAGGCCGAATCGCAAAGTCCTTACACGGTGATTGAGCTATTCGCCGGGGCGGGTGGTTTGGCTTTGGGTTTTGAGAATGCGGGTCTGAACGCCAAAACCTTGGTCGAAATAGAACCGCGTGCAGCGGATACTTTGAAATTAAATCGTCCACAGTGGGATGTGCGCGCAGAAGATGTCGCCAAGGTAAGTTTTCACGAGGGTGAAGCCGATATTGTTACGGGCGGTTTCCCTTGTCAGGCATTTAGTTATGCCGGTAAGAAAATGGGTTTTGAAGATACGCGCGGCACGTTGTTTTTTGAATATGCGCGAATTGTGAATGAAGTTCGCCCTAAACTGATTATGGCGGAGAATGTGCGCGGGCTGGTCACGCATGATAAAGGTCGTACCTTGCAAACGATGCTCAGTGTTTTGGATGAACTTGGGTTTGCGGTGAGCTGGCGCGTTCTGCGAGCGCAGTATTTGGACGTGGCACAAAAACGTGAGCGTTGGGTGATGATTGGGGTGCGTAAAGATTTAGCTCTAACACCTATTTTCCCCGAAGAGCGCGCTTACACATTATGTTTACGCGATGCTTTGGAGAATGTTCCGCTTTCGGGTGGGCAACGTTACACCGAACGCAAACACGCCGTGATGGCACAGATTCCAGAGGGTGGTTATTGGCGTGATTTACCCGAAGACTTGCAGCGTGAATATATGGGCGCGAGTTTCTTTATGGGCGGTGGCAAAACCGGCATGGCGCGGCGCTTAAGCTGGGATGAACCCTCACTCACTTTGACCTGTAATCCGGCGCAAAAACAGACTGAGCGCTGCCACCCAAGCGAAACCCGCCCTTTGACGGTGCGCGAATATGCGCGTATTCAATCGTTTCCGGATGACTGGCAATTTACCGGCTCTATTGCCGCGCAATACCGCCAAATTGGCAATGCGGTGCCGGTTAATATGGGCTTTCATTTGGGGATGAGTTTGCGGCGAATGCTGGATCAGTTAACTCCAAATGCGACGGCAAAATAATCGTTGAGCAACGGGTGTTGTACGGCGGGTAGGCCGAGTGCGGTAAAGGCTTTGGGCAGAGCATTGAACACTTGTTGCAATGCGTCATTTTGCCCTGTGACTAAAGCGTAAAAACTCGCGCCGTCAATGCGGCGAATCAGAGCATCTTCTGCCTTGCGTGTGCCGGTGGTGTTATCAGCAGGGGTGAAGGGTTTGTCGTAGCGTGTCGCGGTTTTAGGGATGATTTCAACGTAGTACGCCGTAAATCCAGCAAAGGCTTGGCCTTTTTTGCGCACCAAATCATGCAGCTTGTCGTAAAGGCTGGCTTGATCGGAGGCTTTGAGCGTGTTGTGCTTGTTTTTAACTTCAGCCACGATGCGCCGCTCTTCGCACACTAAATCGACAACCGAACCTGTGTGCAGGTTTTTCCAACCGGGAATACTGCCGAGGATTTTTTGATGAAAATTGCCAATCTCATTTTGTAATGATTTTTCAATCTGGCGGTTTTGTTCAATTAAAGGCCAATCGTCGGGTTTAATCTGCAAAAGCTGCATTTGAAATAGCGCGGTAAACGGGTCGATGACATTGCGCCCGCTGTTTTTTTCTGCTTTTAAGCGTGCCGATGTCGCCACGGTCTGTAAATCATGCACGGCTTGGCAGAGTGCGTCGTTAGGCAAAAATGGCAACCAAGTTTTTTCAGTGTAGGGTATCGTCATAAAGATTGGATGATTGTTAAGAATATTGAGCGTGACTGTAGCAAGCATTCCAGTAGGGATGAAGGCAGAATTAGCTAACGAGTACATAACACCATGATCGAACTACGCCATTTACGCATGATTCAGGCTTTGGCCGAGACCGGTTCGGTGTCGGCGGCGGCGGAGCGGGTGCATTTGACGCAGTCGGCGTTGTCGCATCAGCTTGGGGCTTTGGAGCGCTATTTTGGGGTGAGTGTGCTGGATCGATCCAAACGACCTTTGCGTTTGACGGCGGCGGGGGAGCGTTTGCTTGTGGCGGCGCGGCGGGTGTTGCCGGAGGTGGAGGCGGCGCGTGCCGAGGTGTTGCGTCTATCATCCAACCATGCGCCGGAGCAGTTGCGCATTGCGGTGGAGTGTCACTCGTGCTTCGATTGGCTGATGCCGGCGATGGATGCTTATCGGGACGAACATCCTGAGGCCGAGCTGGATTTGGTGAGTGGTTTTTTGCCCGAGCCGCTGGATTTGTTGCTCGATGGGCGGGCGGATTTGGCGGTGGTTTCCGAGGTGCGCGATTGGCCTGGGGTGAGTTATTTGCCTCTGTTTCGGTATGAAATTGTGGCCTTACTCGCGCCGGGGCATGGGCTGGCGGATAAACCTTGGCTTGAGGCGGCCGATTTTGCTGGGCAGACGCTGATTACTTACCCTGTGCCGGATCAGGCGTTGGATGTGGTGCAGCGGGTGCTCAAGCCTGCAGGCATTAGTCCTGCACGACGCACGGCGGAGTTGACAGTGGCAATTTTGCAGCTTGTTGCATCACGGCGCGGCTTGGCGGCGTTGCCGCGTTGGGCAGCGCAGGCACAGATTGAGCGCGGGTATGTGTTGGCGCGTCCGATGGGTGAGGCGGGTTTGTGGAGTGAGCTGTTTGCGGCATTTCGGCATGATGATTTGGAGTTGCGACGGGGCTTTGTCGAGGTGCTTAAACGCAGCGCATTCAAGAGTTTAAGTGGTTTAGCGCATATTGAGGGAGTTTGAGGCGGACGCGGGAAAATCCCCTTATATCGTCGTGTGATCTAGCGTTTTGTTAACCACTATGAGCTAGGCTTGTTGGGTCAAAAACGGGATATTTTTCATGCTTAAAGACCAGGCTGATGCGCTTGGACTTGAACGCCGTCACTTTTTGCGTCAAGGTGTTGCGCTTGCAGGAGGCTTGCTAACAGCTTCAAGCTCTGGTCTGCTTATGGCTCAAGATTCTGTTTCTACGTCGTTGAAACCTTCATTACCTGTTGTTACCAAGGAGAAACCTATGGCTCTCGTATTGCCTGATTTGACCTATGCCTATGATGCGCTTGAGAAATCGTTTGATGCTCGCACGATGGAAATTCACCATACCAAGCACCACGGCGGTTATGTGACCAACTGCAATAACGCGATTGCGGGGACTGAGTGGGAAGGTAAGTCGATTGAAGAGATGATGGCCAATATTTCCAAATTGCCGGTGGCGGTACGCAACAATGGCGGCGGCCATTTTAACCACAGCCTGTTCTGGACAGTGCTATCCCCGAATGGTGGCGGTCAGCCTAAGGGTGCTTTGCTTGCGGATATTGAAGCCACTTTTGGAGATTTTGCAGCCTTCCGTGAGAAGTTTTCCGCAGCGGGCGCAACCCGTTTTGGTTCGGGTTGGGCGTGGTTGTCGGTGGACCCTGCGGGCAAGTTGGTGGTGTCTTCGACTCCGAACCAAGATAACCCGACCATGGATATTGCCGAAGTGAAGGGCACGCCGATTCTGGGGATGGATGTGTGGGAGCACGCCTATTACCTGCGCTACCAGAATCGCCGCCCAGATTACATCAATGCCTTCTGGGATGTGGTGAACTGGGATGAGGTTGCGCGCCGTTATGCCGCGATCAAGGCTTGATTTTTAGAGAATTCTAATCGCGCTTGAGCACTTCACAAGTGCCTGTGGCGCGGTTAAACTCCAAAGCCAACCAGACCCCTTTTGGGGTCTTTACTATTTTAGGACTTACGCAAAACTGCCCCGACGGCGTTCAAGCGCCTCGCCGTACTCGGTGAATGCTGCACTTTTGCGTAATTTCTGTATCGAATGAATCTTGAATTTATCTACTTTTAAGTTTTCCATGAGGAATACGAGCATGGCCACGCATCATTTAATGAATACCTATAACCGCCAGCCCGTGACGTTTGTGCGCGGCGAGGGCGCTTTTCTGTGGGATACCGAGGGCAAGCGCTACCTAGATGCCATTATGGGCGTGGCGGTGTGCGGCTTGGGTCATGCGCAGCCGGATATTGCCGAGGCGATGTGCGATCAGGCGCGCACTTTGATTCATACCTCGAACATTTACGGCATTGCTTGGCAAGAAAAACTGGCGGATAAACTCTCGCTTCTCTCAGGCATGGATAAGGTGTTTTTCTGTAACTCTGGGGCAGAGGCCAACGAGGCAGCGATTAAGCTTGCGCGTTTGCATGGGCATCGTAAGGGTTTGTCTGACCCGCATATCGTGGTGATGGAGTCGAGTTTTCATGGCCGCACGCTCGCTACGCTTTCAGCCACGGGCAACCGTAAGGTGCAGGCGGGCTTTGAGCCGCTGGTGAGTGGTTTTGTGCGTGTGCCGTATGGCGATTTGGATAAGCTGCGTCAAGTGGCGGCGAATGATCGCAATATCGTGGCGATTTTGGTTGAACCCGTGCAGGGTGAAGGCGGGATTCGCGTGCCGCCTTCGAGTTTTTTGCAGGGCATTCGTGAAGTTTGTGACGCGCATGGCTGGTTGATGATGGTGGATGAAGTGCAAACCGGTGTTGGGCGCACGGGGGCGTGGTTTGCGCATCAGCTTGCGGGCGTGCGTCCGGATGTGATGAGTTTGGCCAAGGGCTTGGGTAACGGCGTGCCGATTGGCGCGTGTCTGGCGGCGGGTGCGGCTTCGGAGTTGTTTGGGCCGGGCAATCATGGCTCGACCTTTGGCGGCAACCCTTTGATGTGCCGCGTGGCGCATACCGTGCTTGAGGTGATTGAGCGTGATAATTTGCTAGAACGTGCTGCTGAACTAGGTGAGCGTATTCAAGAGGGTTTGCGGGCGCGTTTGCACGGCGTGGCGGGTGTGCTTGAAGTGCGCGGATTGGGCTTGATGATCGGCGTGCAGCTTGATCGTCCTTGCGGCAAGCTTGTCGAGATGGCATTAAAGCAAGGTTTGTTGATTAACGTCACGGCGGATTCGGTGATTCGTTTGCTGCCTGCGTTGGTGATGACGGATGCGCAGGCGGATAGCTTGATTGAGCAGCTTTCTCATATCGTGACGGAGTTTTTGGCGCAGTCTGTCATGTCGGGGAATCCGGTATGACTGTGCGCCATTTTCTAACGCTGGATGATTTGACG
>JBFXGB010000023.1:0-25569 GCA_050178405.1 Halothiobacillaceae bacterium | reverse complement strand
CAAAAGAACACGCCCTCTGGGGTCGCCCTTCGGGCAAGCCGTGAACAAAGTGCTTCCGGCAAGGCCGTCCCCACGCAACATCCATGTTGCGACGGGGACTAAACAGGCCATCCATGGCCTGTTTACCCTGCCTACAGCACTTCGTTAACGGCGACCCCAAACGGGGGAAAGAAAACCGAAATCCAAAGCCGTGCAGTCGGCAAAGATTGGCAAAAACCCCATCTCAATCACCCCAAATTGTCATCCCACCTGCGGCTTTTTTAATCGCCGCCATGCGCGCACCATGCGCCTCAAGCTCCGCATCACTCGCACGCAACACCGCCAAACGCGGACGCGAGGCCGGCAATAAACGCGGCACTTCACCGCCCTCCCCCTGGGTGAGCGCCTCATGCGACTCCAAGCCTAGGCTCGACTGCCCTCCGGTCATTGCAAGATACACATCCGCCAAAATTTCGGAGTCAAGCAAGGCGCCGTGCAACTGACGATGGCTATTGTCGATACCATAACGCTTGCACAGTGCATCGAGAGTATTGCGTTGCCCTGGATGCAGGCGACGCGCCAGTTTCAAGCTATCAACCACGCCACTCACGTGATCTTCAATCCGCCCGAAACGTGTGCCCGTTTCCCTATCCAAAATGGCGAGCTCATGGTTGATAAACCCTAAATCGAACGCGGCATTATGAATAACCAGCTCTGCACCACGCACAAAATCTAAGAACGCCTGCGCCACATCCGCAAACAGCGGCTTGTCTTGCAAAAACGCATTCGTCAGGCCGTGAACCTTAATAACTTCATCATCCATAACCCGCTCTGGATTCAGATATTGATGAAAAGTATGCTCGGTCAGACGACGGTTGAGCATCTCCACCGCACCGATTTCGACAATTCGGTGCCCATCACGCGGCTCAAGACCCGTTGTTTCGGTATCAAGAAGAATCTGCCTCATGCCTTGCTCCCCCTTAGTTCATCAATGCCGCGATTGGCCAACTGATCCGCCAATTCATTTTCCGGATGCCCCACATGCCCGCGCACCCAAAACCAATGCACCTCATGCTGCTGGCACAGCGCATCCAACTGTTGCCACAAATCAGCGTTTTTTACCGGCGCATTCCCCGCCGTACGCCAGCCGCGCTTTTTCCAGTTGGGTAGCCATTCCTGCATGCCTTTCATTACATACTGCGAATCCGTGGTCAAATTGACTCGGCAACGCCGCTTGAGTGCAGACAAAGCCTGAATCGCCGCCATCATTTCCATACGGTTATTGGTGGTGTGATTCTCACCGCCATAGAGATGTTTCTCCACGCCTTGGGCACGCAACACCACGCCCCAACCCCCAGGCCCTGGGTTGCCACGGCATGCGCCATCGGTCCACATATCCACCTCACTCATGGCAAGAGGCTCTTTAGTTTCTTGCACCCTGCACCCCACCTTGATTTGAATCGCTCTCGGCCACGACACAGCCACGGAGATGTGGCCGAGTTTGTACCACCGCACCATCCGCCTTAACCCCGCCAAAGCTCGGCATTAAACGCCAACGATGGCGAATCGGCGAAGGCATACTCACCCTTTTGCGCGCCAACACGACAAACACAGAGCCGCTACGCGGCAACCAGTTTTTTATCAACCCAGCTAAGGATGCAGGCGCATCAGACAGGCCCCCATGCCCCACCCAAAGCTCATCCTCAATCTCATAGCCCAACAAACTCAACCAGTCGCGCAGACGCTTGCGCCCCAGCCTCGCGCCAAACCACGGTGCCTTGTCGCTTAGATTGAATAATTGACGCAGCCCCCAATAACTCAAGGGATTGAAACTCAAAAGCACCACACGCCCTTCAGGAACCAGCACACGATCCAACTCACGCAGCACCATATGCGGGTCAGGCGCAAGCTCCAACACATGCTGCGCCACTACCAAATCCACCGATTCAGCCTCAAGCGGCAGGGCATCAAAACGCGCACGCACATCCCCTGCTAAAGGCCCTAATTGAAAGGAATGAGGAATGCGTAAACCACCAAGCGAGGGGGTTTCGGCCTGCGGTTGCACCAAGGGTTGCAGGCACAAATGCAGCGCGTGATAACCAAAACACCGCGCCAACCAAGGCTCCAGCGCCGCCGATTCATCCCGCCACAACGCCGCGCCCTCAATGCTTTGCCACCACGCGGCCATGGCCTCTAACCGTTGAGTTGCGCCGAATGAATGGGGCATATTAAAAAGCTCTTGGCAGGGTTATAGATAGGACTTACGCAGAATGGCGGTTTTACCCCCTCCCCCTTGATGGGGGAGGGTTGGGGAGAGGGTGGGGTTGTGGCGCAAGCCTATGTTCTGGCTAAGATTCCCCCCTCTCCCCAACCCTCTCCCGCGAGGGGAGAGGGAGCTAAATCCACGGTTTTGCGTAAGTCCTAATAGACTGAAAAATCAACCTAAAGATGCTCTTGTAGCCCGGATGAAGCGCAGCGAGAATCCGGGGAAGCCGTGGCGATGCTCAAGCCTGCCCCGGATTGACATCCGGGCTACGAGAGCATTGAGGTCAATTTTTGAGCCGCTCAAGGAGACTTTGAACAGATTCTAAGAACCTACTTAATCCGCCGCAAATGCCCACCACGCACGGTGGGCGGCTCATCGTCCGGCGGCGTTTCATTATCTTTATTGGACTCGACGCTAGGCGCTTTACGTTCGCCTTCGGAAGGTACGGCACGCAAGGACGGCGGGCGTGATGCACGCGTCGTTGTGTCGTTATCCGCATCATCTCCAGTCTCGCCCGGCATGGTTCCCGGAGGAAAGCCCATACCTTGTCCGGTATCGCGATCATAAATCGCCAAAATCGACATCACTGGCAGGGTAATCATCCAAGAGCGGCCACTAAAGCGTGCTGAAAAGCGCACATCCACATTGCCCAAACTCAAACTTTGCACCGCATGCGGCGCGATATTGAGCGTAATCTGGCCATCTTTAATGTGCTCAGGCGGCACAACCACGCCGGGCACCGTCGCATCCACTACGATATAAGGAATGTGCTCATTGTCCACAATCCACTCATACAAGGCGCGCAACAGATAAGGACGGCTGGAAGTCACTTGCGCGAATCCCTCATATCTTGGCGCATTTCAGCGCGCATTTCCGGACGCATTTCCAATTCAAGATCCGACAAGCTTTGACGGAAGCTGACACGCTTAAAAATTCGCGCCATGTAATCCAACAAAGGCTGAGTCTGTGCCTGATTGGACATATCAATGCCATACACTGGCAAACGCCACAAAATCGGTGCCAATGTCGCATCCGCTAAACTGAATTCCTCACTCATCACAAACTCAGATGCCGAGAAGATTGGCATAATCGACAACAAGCCCTCGCGCAGCAGCTTGCGCGCCTTGGTCGCGCCCTTGCCGCCTTCGGCAAGTTCTGGCAACAGTGGATACCAATCTTTTTCGATGCGGTACAGCGCCGAACGCACGCGGGCGCGGCTTACCGGATCAATCGGCATTAAGGGCGGATGCGGAAAACGCTCGTCCAAGTATTCCATAATGACCCGCGCTTGGGTCAATACTAAATCGCGATCAACCAAGGTAGGCAAAGTGCCCGTCGGGCTAAGATCAAGAAAATCTTCCGGTGGGTTGGCGGGATTGACCTCGACCATATCCGCGATCAATTCCTTATCCGCCAGCACAAGGCGGGTACGATGACTTTCCGGGCAATCCGGGTGAGAAAACAGGGTCATCACCCCACGGCGACTTGTACTAACAGCCATTGCGGCACTCTCCAAAAAATAACTAAAACGGCATTTAACGCAGCAAAAACGCCAAACAACCTAAACAAAAACGGGCGCGATTCTAGCACACCCGTTGAATGATAAATTACCTTAAAAGGCTCAAAGTCTATTTCTTAACATCGCGCCAATAGTCAGCTTTAAGCAAGAACAACAGCACAAACAGCACCGCAAGGAAGCCCAGCACCCAGACCCCCATGCTCTTGCGCTGCAAAATTGCAGGCTCTGCCATGTAAGTCATAAAGCCCACCAAATCGCCCATCATGCCGTCGAATTCCGCCGGGCTCATGCTGCCTGGCTTAACTAGACTCAAGCTTGACTCGCCATGCGCATCCTTGCTCAAGACTTGCTCACCCTGCTCGCGCCAAAAGACATTGGGCATACCCACGTCTTTGAACACTAGGTTATTCACCCCAAGCGGACGCGCAGGGTCAACATAAAAAGCACGCAAGTAGGAATACAACCAATCGGAGCCACGCGAACGCGCAGTGAGCGACAAATCCGGAGGAACGATACCGAATGCGGTTTTAGCCAATTCAGCGGGCATATTGCTTTGCATGGTCGAGCCGATTTTGACATCGGCCCCGCGGATTAGCTTGGACTTGACTTCATCCTCGCTCATACCCAAATCCAACCCAATGCGGTTGTAACGCATCAAATTGGCTGAGTGACAGCTCAGGCAGCGATCAACAAAAAGCTGCGCGCCACGTTGCAAAGAGGCAGTATCGCCTAGATCAATTTCAGCTTTGACAAGGCCTGCAACATGTCCGCCACTGGCCTGTACAGACGAGCCGAACACGCCCAAAAAAGTAAGGCACACACCCAAAAACGCAGCATATTTCACAGCATTCATCGGGTAATCCTCTCTGGAACCGGCAAAGTCTTCTCGTTTTTGCTGATCCACCATAAGGCCACAAAATAGCCAAAATACAGAATAGTGAAAAACTGCGCCATAAAGGTCAAAAGCGGGGTCACAGGCTGCATACCCAACCAACCAAGCACCACAAAACTAATCACAAACATCGCAAGCAAAGCCTTAAAGATATTGGATCGGTAACGAATTGAGCGCACCGGATTACGATCTAGCCAAGGCAATAAAAAGAGTACAAAAATAGCCCCGCCCATTGCTACCACACCAAGGAACTTATCCGGCACGGCACGCAAAATCGCGTAAAACGGCGTGAAATACCATACCGGAGCGATGTGTTCCGGCGTTTGCATCGGGTTTGCTGGAATAAAGTTTGGCTTTTCAAGGAAATAGCCGCCCATTTCCGGCATATAAAACACGACAATGGCAAAGAAGAATAAAAACACCGCCACACCCACCAAGTCCTTAATGGTGTAGTACGGATGAAAAGGCACGCCATCGAGCGGATTTCCATTCGCATCTTTATGTTTCTTAATATCAATACCTTCAGGGTTATTTGAGCCGACTTCGTGCAGCGCCATGATATGCCCACCGATTAGGAACAAAAGAATCAGCGGCAAAGCAATCACATGCAGCGCAAAGAAGCGATTGAGGGTGGCATCGCCTACCACGAAGTCACCACGAATCCACAGCGCCAAATCCGGCCCAATAAAAGGAATCGCGCCAAACAGGGAAATAATCACCTGCGCACCCCAGTACGACATTTGCCCCCAAGGCAAGAGATATCCCATAAAGGCTTCGGCCATGAGTACGACATAAATCAACATGCCGAATATCCACAGCAATTCACGCGGATTCTTGTACGAGCCATACATAAGGCCGCGCAGCATGTGCAAGTAGATGACGATAAAGAACGCCGATGCCCCTGTGGAGTGCATATAGCGAATCAGCCAGCCCCATTCGACATCACGCATAATGTATTCAACCGAAGCAAACGCTTCTGCCGCCGAAGGCTTGTAATTCATCGTCAACCAAATACCGGAAACAATCTGAATCACAAATACAGTTAAAGCCAAAGAGCCAAAGAAATACCAAAGATTGAAGTTTTTCGGCACGTAGTAACCGGACAGATGCGCATTCCAGAAACTAGAAATCGGCAAACGTGCATCAAACCATTGGAACAACTTATTCATTAAGCTTCACCTTTTTCATCTTTGCCGATGATGAGTCGAGTTTCATTCATAAACTCATACGGAGGAACCAGCAGATTGGTGGGCGCGGGCACGTTTTTATACACCCTTCCAGCCAAGTCAAAGCGCGAACCGTGGCAAGGGCAAAAAAACCCTCCAATCCAATCCGCGCCTAAATCCGCCGGAGCGACATCGGGACGATACGTGGGCGCACAACCCAAATGGGTGCAAATCCCCACGGCGACAAAAACCTCTGGCGTACGTGCGCGGTAAGCATTTTGCGCATACGCTGGCTGCTGATCGACGCTTGATGCCGGATCACGCAAGCCAGCATCCAAAGAAGCTAACTTATCCACTGAGCTTGGCGTGCGACGCAAAATGTAAATCGGCATACCGCGCCATTCCACGGTCATCATCTGCCCTTCGGCCAACTTGCCAATATCGACTTCCACGGGCGCCCCCGCCGCGCGTGTTTTAGCGCTCGGCTCCCAATAACTCAAAAAAGGCACCATCGCCGCGGCCACGCCCGCACCACCGACCACGGTGGCCGCACCCGTCAAGAAGCGGCGACGGCGCAGGTCTACGCCGGGTTCGGCCGCAACTGGGTTTGTTACTGTCTGCTCGGACATCCTCATCTCCTAGGGTTTTTGCAGTCTTCGGTGAATGCGAAGTCTATTTTTATCATCGTGTGCAAGCATCCCTGAACACGCGCTCAGTGACAAGACAGAAATTAAGAGTTTTGCCTTAGGATTTTTTATAACCTCATCAAGCCGGATTGGGCATATCCAAAAAAAGATGCTCAATGCCAAAGGTATCCGCCAAATGCTCACCCAAGGCACGCACGCCGAAGCGCTCAGTGGCATGATGCCCGCATGCAAAATAATCAATGCCCATCTCGCGTGCGATATGCACTGTTTGTTCGGAAATCTCGCCGCTAAGGTAAGCATCCAAACCCAAAGCCGCAGCCTCGGCAATATAGCCCTGCGCGCCGCCGCTACATAAGCCTAGGCTGCGCAAAGGACGATTGGGACTCTTGGCAGGAATATGCAGCACTTCGCGCTGCAAAATGCGCTCCAAACTCAATTTAAGTGCCGCCCCCGTCTGCGCTTCGGGTAACACACCACGCACACCGATGCGGGCATTCGGTGCACCCAAAAAGCCTTGCGTTTCTTTGAGGCCTAGCGACATCGCCCACTGCGCGTTGTTGCCGTAAATCGAATGCCCATCCAAAGGCAAGTGATAGGCCACAAGATTGATGTCATGGCGCAACAAAGTGGCCAAACGCTGACGCTTCATGCCCAAGACACGCGCATCTTCGCCTTTCCAAAAGTAGCCGTGATGCACCAGCACCGTGTCCGCGCCCTGCTCCACCGCCGCATCTAGGAGTGCTTGGCTCGCCGTCACGCCACTGATGATGCGCTTGACGTTTGCGCGACCCTCAACCTGCAAACCATTGGGTGCATAGTCCGCAAAAGCATCGACACGCAGCAATTGCTCGCAATAACTCAACAACGTTTCACGGGTGACTGAGCCGCTCATAAATTTCAGGCCATGTTATCCAAAATCGCAGATTTGACCTGATCCAGCGTGGCATCAATCGTCACCATGCTCGCCTTGCTCGCACCTTCGGCCTGACATTGGGCAATCGCCGTATCCGGGTCTTTCATGCCATTACCAGTCAAGGTCAGCACGATGGTTGCACCCTCTTCAATTTTGCCGCTCTTGATGTCTTTAATCAGACCCGCCAATGAGGCTGCCGAAGCAGGCTCACAAAATACACCCTCATGGCGTGTCAACATCATTTGTGCCGCCAAAATGTCCACATCGCTCACTTCGGCAAACCAGCCTTCGGATTCTTGCATCACATTCCAAGCGCGATCCCACGATTGCGGATGGCCAATGCGAATGGCGGTGGCAATGGTTTCAGGATGATCGACCATATGCCCGCGCAAGAACGGCGCAGAACCCGCTGCTTGGTAGCCCACCATTTTCGGGCGCTTGGAGACAATCGCACCGTTGGCAAATTTACAATCGCCATTACAAAACGCACACGAATCCGTGACATGCGAACCCGCAGGCGATGAATATTCGCAATAACCAATCCAATGTGCGGTGATATTGCCTGCATTCCCCACGGGCAAGCAGTGATAATCCGGCGCACGCCCCAGTTCTTCAATGATTTCAAACGCCGCCGTTTTCTGGCCTTGCAAGCGATACGGATTGACCGAGTTCACAATGGTCACGGGCGCATGGTCGGCCACTTCTTTCACAAGGCGCATTCCGTCATCAAAATTGCCGCGAATTTGCAGCGTTTTTGCGCCGTACATCATCGCCTGCGCCAATTTACCCATGGCAATTTTGCCATCAGGAATCAACACAAACGCCGTAATGCCTGCACGCGCCGCATAGGCGGCGGCTGCCGCCGAGGTATTGCCGGTTGAGGCGCAAATAATCGCCTTGGAGCCTTCCTCCACCGCCTTGGTCACCGCCATAGTCATGCCACGGTCTTTGAACGAACCGGTAGGGTTTAAGCCCTCATACTTCACATAAATATCGACATCTTTACCCAGAAGCTTAGGAATATTCTGCAAACGAATCAGCGGAGTATTCCCCTCACCAAGACTAATCAGGCGGGTATTACTCGAAACAGGCAGGCGGTCACGGTAACGTTCAATCAAACCGGTATAACGGGGACGAAAAGGCATAATAAACTCCGAACAATTCAAACTATGATTAGCCACAGAGAACACAGAGGGCACAGAGTATTAAAACCATGGTATTTCAACGCTGACTAGGGTTTGCTGGATAAGTGAAAACCAAGCGATGAATCCATGATCTATAAATCTGCTTTTTAACTCTGTGCCCTCTGTGACCTCTGTGGCTAAAAAATTAATTCAATGACTCAACACGAATACGCGCCACCGGGCACTTAATTGCATCCAAAGCTTCAATGCGCGCAATGGCCGCATCCATACGGCCTTCTTGCACACGATGGGTCAAAATAATCACCGGAATATCGGTTTCATCTTCCGGCGCTTCTTTTTGCAAAATCGCTTCGATACTAATCTCTTCATCCGCCAGAATGCGCGTAATGTCCGCGAGTGCTCCAGGGCGATCTTCGGCGGTCAAGCGCAGGTAATACGCTGTTTCCACCTCCGACATCGGCAAAATCGGCAAATCGCGCAGCGCATCGGCTTGGAACGCCAAATGCGGCACACGGTTTTCTGGGTCAGCGGTCATGGTACGCACCACATCGACCAAATCCGCCACCACTGCCGAGGCCGTGGCATCCGCCCCCGCGCCCGCGCCGTAATACAGCGTGGGTCCTACGGCATCACTCATCACCAACACGGCATTTTTCACGCCATCGACATTGGCAATCAATCGGCGCGCTGGAATCAAGGTCGGATGCACGCGCAACTCCACGCCCTTGTCGGTGCGCCGTGCAATCCCTAAATGCTTAATGCGATAGCCCAGCGCCTCGGCGTAACCTACGTCTTCGCGCGTAATGCTGGTAATGCCTTCAATCGCCGCCTTGTCAAACTGCAGCGGAATACCAAAGGCAATCGATGCCAAAATAGTCAATTTGTGAGCCGCATCAATGCCTTCGACATCAAACGCAGGATCCGCTTCGGCATAACCCAAACGCTGCGCCTCGGCCAATACTTCGGCAAAATCACTGCCCTTATCGCGCATTTCGGTCAGGATAAAATTGCCCGTGCCGTTAATAATGCCCGCCAACCATTCGATGCGGTTGCCCGCCAAGCCTTCGCGAATCGCTTTGATAATCGGGATACCGCCCGCCACAGCGGCCTCGAAGGCCACCATCACGCCTTTTTCCTGCGCTTTGCGGAAAATCTCATTGCCATGCAGCGCAATCAGCATCTTGTTCGCCGTAACGACATGCTTACCCAACTCAATGGCACGCAAAACCAGTTCACGCGCAGGTTCTTCGCCACCCTGCAACAGGCAGACCACCTGCACTTCGGGATCATTGACCACGGCAAAGCCATCGGTGGTCATGCGGATTCCGGTCGTATCGCAAATGCGCGGCGCATCCAGATGACGCACCGAAGCCGCCACCACTTCAATACCGCGTCCGGCGCGGCGTGAAATTTCGTCTTGATTACGCCGCAACACGTTCACCGTACCGCCGCCCACTGTGCCTAGACCTAACAAGCCAACCTTCACAGGTTTCATTATTTACGCTCTATCAAAAAATTAATTGCCGCATTCTAACTGATCGCTTTGTTTATGCGGCTTTTACCAAGCACGATCATGCACAAAAAGCTTAACGGTGACGCTTACGGTACTGCTCCAAAAAGCGTGCAAAACGCTGCAAAGCCTCGGTTAAATCATCCGCATTGGGCAAGAAAACCAGACGAATATGATCGGGCGCAATCCAGTTAAAGCCACTGCCCTGCACGACTAACACCCGCTCTTCTTCCAACAGCTCAAGAATGAATTGACGATCATCCATAATCGGATACATCGCAGGGTCAAGGCGCGGGAACATATACAACGCCCCCTGCGGCTTGACGCAACTCACCCCCGGAATCGAGGTAAGCATCTCATGCGCCAAGTCGCGCTGCTTGAGCAAACGCCCGCCTGTGGTCACTAAATCGTTAATACTCTGGTAGCCGCCAAGTGCGGTTTGAATCGCATGTTGCGCCGGCACATTCGAGCACAAGCGCATGGAAGCCAGCATGGTCAGGCCTTCGATATAGTCGCGCGCATGACGCTTGTCGCCGGAGACAATCAGCCAACCGGCACGGTAGCCCGCCGCACGATAGTTCTTCGACAAACCGCCAAAGGTGACGAACAACACATCATCCGCCAAAGATGCAATGGAGGTGTGCTCCACACCATCAAACAGCACTTTGTCGTAAATTTCATCGGCATAAATAATGAGTTGATGCTCGCGTGCCACCTGAATAATTTCTTCCAACACTTCTTTTGGATAGACCGCGCCCGTCGGATTATTCGGGTTAATCAGCACAATCGCGCGCGTATGGGCGTTGATTTTGCTACGAATATCCGCAATATCGGGAAACCAGCCCGCGTGTTCATCACACACATAATGCCGCGCCGTGCCGCCTGCCAAAGTTACCGCCGCCGTCCACAACGGGTAATCTGGCGCAGGCACGAGTACTTCATCATCGTTATCCAACAAGGCTTGCATCGCCATCACAATCAGTTCGGACACCCCGTTGCCGATATAAATATCGTCAATTTTCACCCCGCGTATGCCCTTGGTTTGGGTGTAGTGCATGATGGCCTTACGCGCAGAAAACAGGCCTTTGGAGTCGGAATAACCCGAGGCATTGCCCAGATTCAAAATCACGTCCTGCATGATTTCTTCCGGCGCTTCAAAGCCAAATGGCGCAGGGTTGCCGATATTCAGCTTAATAATGCGGTGCCCTTCTTCCTCCATCTGCTGCGCTCGCGCCATCACCGGCCCGCGAATGTCATAACAGACATTGGCCAGTTTGGATGATTTACGCACGGGATTGAGCTGGGTATTGGACATGACGATCACACAGTGTTTTGTTGCAAGAAAGCGAGCAACATTAGGACGCAGCTATTAGACTGTCAATCAATCTTCACCACCCAAGACTCCACCGTGAAATTGCACCTCAATACCAGCGACCAACGCTTCGTTATCCAAAGCTACGGTCAAGCGCATATTATTCTTAACAATGCACGCTACAGCGCAAGCCTGATTCTCACCCCCCATCAGCGCGTGGATTGGGCGGTGGATGATGCAAGCCTGCTGAGCGACACACTGCTTGCGCCGCTGCTTGCCGACGAGCCGGAGTTAATCGTCATCGGCACAGGCGCACAACAGCGCCCGCCCAACCCTGTGGTCATGCGTTTTTTCGCCCGTCAAGGCTTGGGACTGGAGTACGTCAGCACCCCCACCGCCTGCCGCATTTACAATATTCTTGCGAGCGAAGGCCGCCGCGTGGGGTGTGGGTTGATTATCCCCGCAGGACAACCTGCATGACCGAACAAACCTTCATTACCGGCAAAGATGCCGCCCTCGAAGTTTCGATTGAACGCATGTTCGCCCGCTTGAGCGAACTCGGTTTCGACATCGAAGAAGCGCGCTGGCTGAATCCTGTGCCGCATGTCTGGTCGGTACATATCCGCGACCGTGCCGCGCCTTTTTTGTTTACCAACGGCAAGGGCGCAAGCCGCAAAGCGGCGCTGGCTTCGGCCTTGGGTGAGTATTTCGAGCGCCTGGCCACGCAGTATTTCTTTTCCGACTACGACTTTGGTGACACGCTTGCACACGCCGCATGGGTACACCACCCGCGTGAACGCTGGTTTCCGCTCGGCCAAGGTAAAGGCCAAAGAAAGGGTCAAGGCAAATCCATCGAAAAGGCCGTCAGCGCCGGTCTGATGGATGCCGCCATGCTCGAAGCCTGGAACCCACACGGCGAATTGACCGCCACGCAGCTTCTCGACCGTAACGCAGGCTTTACCGGACGCGGCATTTGCGCCCTGCCTTTTGTGCGTCAACGCGATGGCGAGCAAGTGTTCGTCCCCGTCAACATCCTCGCCAACCTGTTTGCCAGCAATGGCATGGCAGCGGGCAACACCCCAAGCGAGGCACGCACCCAAGCCTTGGCGGAAATTTTTGAGCGCCATGTGCGTCATCGGGTGATAAGCGAGGGTTTGTGCCTGCCCGATGTGCCTGCTGAAATTCTGGCGCGTTATCCGCAAGTGCTGCGCGCCATTGAAGCCATCGAGGCCAGCGGCTTTCCTATCTTAGTCAAAGATGCTTCGCTCGGCGGGCGCTATCCTGTCATCAGCATTATTCTGCTCAATCCAGACAACGGCGGCGTGTATGCCTCTTGGGGCGCGCATCCGCGCTTTGAAGTGGCGCTAGAACGCACGCTTACCGAGCTCCTGCAAGGCCGCGATCTGAACCAGTTAGGCGACTTCCACGCGCCAATCTTCGATCTTGCAGCCGTGGCCGACCCAGCCAATATGGAAACCCACTTTATCGACCATAGCGGCTTGATTGCATGGGACTTTTTCCACCAAACCCCAGACATCGAATTTAGCGAATGGGATTACAGCGGCAGCACCGAAGAGGAGTTTCAACAACTTATCGGCCTGATTCACGCCGAAGACAAAGATGCCTATATCCTCGATTTGCCGCATCTTGGCGTGTACGCATGCCGTATTATCGTGCCAGGCTTTTCCGAGGTTTACCCCGTTGATGACTTGCAGGAAAACAATAGCAATGCTGCCCTGCCCTTACGCGCGCATCTGCGCCGTTTACCCGAACTAACCCCAGATGAACAACGCGCCCTGCTCAAAGCGCTAGAAAAGCTGAACTTTGCCGACGAACAACCCGTCGCCGAACTACTCGGGCTTTTGCCCGATACCGATTCAGCATGGGCCAGCCTGCGCATCGGCGAACTGCGCGGCTGGCTGCTGCTTGCACTCGGCAAGAAAAAAAAGGCGCTGATGGACTTACAATGGGCGCTGAATTTCGGTGGATTTTCCGCCCCGCGTGCCCGCCTGTTGCGTGCCGTCACCGACTTGCTGCGCTTTATGATTGAAGACGGATTAAATCTAGAAGACTTCCGCCCCATCCTTAGCCGTCTGCACGGCAGCGAATTGCTCGCCCGTGCCGAACGCTTAATCAATGCCAAAGAGCAGCTACCCGATCTGCCGGCACTTTCCGCCGATGATGGCGGTATGCAACGACACGCTCTCCTGCTACGCGCCTACGCTCGTCTGCGTGAAGCATATAAGTAACTGCTTATTTTCAAAGCTATTTACCAAAAACACTAAGCAGCGTAGCCTTTGCGCCTTCATAAAACTAAAAACACAAAGGAGTTGGACATGAGCCCTGAACTGGCCGCGCAAATCCATGCGGATGCGCGTTTTGTCGAATTGGTTGACACGCGCAACCGCTACAACTGGACGATGGCCATCATCATGATGGTCATTTATTTTGCCTTTATCCTGCTGATCGCCTTCCAACCCGGTCTTTTGGCGATCAAAATCGCCGCAGGTTCGACCATTTCAATTGGTATTCTGGGCGGCTTTGTGGTCATTCTGATCGCCATTCTGATGACCGGCATGTACACCCTGCGCGCCAACAAGGAATTCGACCGCATGACGGCTGAACTCAAGGAGCATATGCAATGAGTCACTCCTTCATCCTCCGTCCGATGATGCTGGCCGCCGGACTTGCAGCACTCGCCTACACCGGCGTCACCCTAGCTGCCGATGCCGCCACCGCCAAATCGGTCAATGTCGCTGCCGTAAGCATGTTCTTGGTGTTTGTGCTCGCAACCTTGGGCATCACCTACTGGGCGGCGCAGCGCACCCGCACCGCGAGCGATTTTTACGCCGCAGGCGGCGGCATTAAGGGCTGGCAAAACGGCCTAGCATTAGCAGGCGATTACATGTCCGCCGCCTCTTTTCTCGGTATCGCAGGCCTTGTGTATGCCAACGGCTTTGACGGCCTGATCTACTCCATCGGCTTCCTCGTCGGCTGGCCGATTATGATGTTCCTGTTGGCGGAAAAGCTGCGCAACCTTGGCAAATACACCTTCGCCGATGTCGCCTCATATCGCTTGCAACAGATTCCGGTACGCAGCGTGGCCGCCATCGCCTCGTTGGTGGTGGTCGCCATGTACCTGATTGCGCAAATGGTCGGCGCGGGCAAGCTCATCGAAACCCTGTTCGGCCTGCCTTACACCTATGCCGTGGTGATTGTCGGTGTGCTGATGGTGCTCTACGTCACCTTCGGCGGCATGTTGGCCACCACTTGGGTACAGATTATCAAAGCCATTTTGCTGCTCTCCGGCGCGACCTTTATGTCGCTCGCCGTGCTTTACAGTTTTGGTTTTGACTTCAACGCCATGTTCGCCAAAGCGATTGAAATCAGCCCAAAACACGATGCGATTATGGCGCCGGGCAGCCTGATTAACGACCCCATCTCGGCTATCTCGCTCGGCCTGGCGTTAATGTTCGGTGTCGCCGGTCTGCCACACATCCTCATGCGCTTTTTCACCGTGGCGGATGCCAAGGAAGCGCGCAAGTCCGTGTTTTTTGCCACGGGCTTTATCGGCTATTTCTACATCCTGACCTTCATCATTGGTTTTGGTGCCATCATCATGGTGTCCACTAACCCAGAATACCTGGATGCAGCGAAAAAGCTGATCGGCGGCACTAACATGGCGGCGATTCACCTCTCGCACGCGATTGGTGGTGACCTGTTCTTAGGCTTCATCTCCGCCGTGGCGTTTGCCACCATCCTTGCCGTGGTGTCTGGCCTGACCTTGGCCGGCGCGTCCGCTTTGTCGCATGACCTGTACGCCAGCGCCTTCCGCCATGGTCGCGTGGATGAGCAAACCGAAATGCGCATCTCCAAATACGCTACCGTGGCTTTGGGCATTCTGGCAATTTTCTTAGGCATCGCCTTCGAGAATCAAAACATCGCCTTCATGGTCGGCCTCGCCTTCGCCGTAGCCGCCTCTGCCAACTTCCCCGTGTTATTCCTCGCCATTTACTGGCGCGGCCTGACTACACGCGGCGCCGTCATGGGCGGCATCGTCGGCTTGTTGACGGCAGTAGGCTTGGTCGTGCTCTCCAAAACCGTGTGGGTGGATGTATTCGGCTTCAAAGCCGCCATCGTTGCCTACAAGGATCCGGCGATCTTCTCCATGCCCGCCGCCTTCCTCGCTGCATGGGTCTTCTCCATCACCGACAAGAGCGCGCAAGCCGAAGCCGAGCGCAAGGCTTTCACCGCACAATTCGTGCGTTCGGAAACTGGAATTGGTGCTGAAGGTGCGTCTAAGCACTAAACGTTTGAGCTAATTGCCCCAAACAAAAGCCCGGCATAAAAACCGGGCTTTTTTTACGTTTGTCGAAAAGTGATTAACGCGCTTCCGGCACTTCAGGCGGATGCTCGAAGCTAGGCGCGGTCAGTGCATGAACGGCATACAACACAATCGCCACTAGCCCCCAAGTCAAACCCGCAACCACGCCCAAATCTACAATCCCACGCCAAGGCTGCGGCAAAAGACGCACCGCCAAAATCAGCAGCACAATGCCCGAAGTCACCACCCACGACACAATCATGCGCTTCTTCGTGGCATGAAAAAACCCCATACAAAACGCTGGGGCAAGTAGCACATGCAGCACGACCGGATGTTCACGCAAATAGCGCGCCCGTGCCGCCACACGCGGCGCAAAACCCTTTTGAAAACCGCGATACCCCTCGCCCACCAGCATAAACACCAACCAAGGCACCGCCACCGCCCACTCCAACCACCCCCAAGGCATCGCCCATGCCTCCAACGCAATCGGCGTTAAGCGCATCACCGCCCAACCAATCAGCAAGCTCACGCCAAGCACACCCCACCACGCACCGACTCGACCCAACATCTGTACCACCTTTATTTCACCCGTGATCATCTAAGCTCAGAAAGATAACACGCACGGTATTATTTTAGACTTTCACATTACAATCTATCCTTAACTCAACAAGCTGCAACTCCATCATGCAAAAAGACATCTTTATTGGCACAGGCACTGCCGAAGCCCACCTCTTAGGCCGCATGGCCAACCGTCACGGCCTCATTGCCGGAGCCACCGGCACGGGCAAAACCGTCACCCTGCAAACCCTCGTCGAAGGCTTCAGCCGCATGGGCACACCCGTATTCGTTGCCGACATCAAAGGCGATCTCGCCGGATTAAGCCAAGCTGGCGAAGACAAACCGCGCATTCGTGAGCGCGTCGAAAAAATCAATCTACCGGATTTCAAGTTCGAAGCCGCCCCCGTGGTTTTTTGGGATGTATTCGGCGAACTCGGCCATCCCTTGCGCACCACCATCTCCGACATGGGGCCGCTACTCCTCGCCCGCCTACTCAATTTGAACGAAACCCAAGCAGGCGTACTGAATATCGCCTTCCGCGTGGCTGATGAACAAGGCTTACTGCTGCTAGATATCAAAGACATTCGCGCCCTAATGCAGCACGTCGCCGAACACGCCCGCGAAATCACCACCACTTACGGCAACGTCTCCGCTGCCAGCGTCGGCGCGATTCAACGCGGCTTACTTACCCTCGAAGATGCGGGCGGAACCTATCTATTCGGCGAACCCGCCATCACCTTAGATGACCTGCTACAAACCGATACCCAAGGGCGCGGCATCATCAACGTGCTCGCCGCCGAAAAACTCTTCCACTCGCCGCAACTCTACGCCACCCTGCTGCTCTGGCTTTTGGCCGAACTGTTTGAACAACTGCCCGAAGCCGGCGACATGGATCAACCCAAACTCGTGTTCTTTTTTGATGAAGCGCACCTGCTCTTTGATGATGCTCCCAAAGTCCTCATCGACACCGTAGAAAAAGTCGTGCGCCTGATTCGCTCCAAAGGCGTGGGCATTTACTTCATCACCCAAAACCCGCTCGATGTCCCCCTGCCCATTCTTGGTCAACTCGGCAACCGCGTCCAACACGCCCTGCGCGCCTTCACCCCACGCGACCAAGAAGCCGTGCGCGTGGCTGCCGACACCTTTCGCCCCAACCCTAGCCTCAACACCTTTGATAGCATTACCCAGCTTGGCGTGGGCGAAGCCCTCGTCTCTTGCCTTGATGCCAAAGGCACGCCAAATCCTGTCGAGCGCGTCCTCGTCGCCCCGCCACGCTCACGCATCGGCGCGATCAGCGCCGAAGAGCGCGCACAAATCATTCAACACTCCAATGTTTACGGCGTATTCGAAAAAGTAATCGACCGCGAGTCCGCGTTTGAAATCCTCAAACAACGCACCGCAGAAGCGCTCAACGAAGCCGAAGCTAGCCCAGCCGCCAAATCCACCGCGACAGACAACGCAAACAAACCAGCAGAAGAAGCCCCATCCGGCGGCTTGCTTGATGGCTTATTTGGCGGCAAAGCCAGCAGCAGCGGACGCCGCACCCGCGAATCCGTCGGCGAAGCCTTCGTCAAAAGCACCATGCGCGCCGTAGGCAGCCGCCTCGGTCAAGAAATCATACGCGGCGTCATGGGTGCGATTATCGGCAAAGGCCGACGTTAAAAAACAGAAATGAGCCTTGAGTACACCCTAAACATCGCGTACAATCGCGGGCTTTCGCATTCCGGATACAGCTTAATCCGGAGATTTTTGAGTCAAAGGTAGTTCACTATGTCCAGAGTATGCCAAGTCACCGGCAAAGCGGTTATTACGGGAAACACCGTATCTCACGCCAACAACAAAGCGCGCCGCCGCTTTCTTCCTAACCTGCATCAGCATCGTTTTTGGCTAGAAACTGAAAAGCGTTTCGTCAGCCTGCGCGTTTCTGCCAAAGGCATGCGCGTCATCGACAAACTCGGTCTTGAGCAGGTTCTTAACGACATGCGCGCCCGTGGCGAAAAGGTTTAAGGTAAACACACATGGCCAAATCAGCTAGCGACAAGATCAAACTCGTATCCTCTGCAGGAACTGGTTTTTTCTACACCACCAAGAAAAACAAGCGCAACACTCCTGAAAAAATGGAAATGCGCAAGTACGACCCCGTCGTGCGTCAACACGTTATCTTCAAAGAAGCCAAGATTAAGTAATTTTTAAATTACAAAAAATCTTGCAAAAACCCGGCTTAATTGTCCGGGTTTTTTATTGCCCACGTTTTCACATAAAAATTAAACATAAAAAAACCTCGAATAAAAATTCGAGGTTATAAAAGCCAAAACTTAACGCCTTGACAGTTTCTTCATTATGGCGGAGACAGAGGGATTCGAACCCTCGATAGAGTTTCCCCTATACACCCTTAGCAGGGGTGCGCCTTCAGCCACTCGGCCATGTCTCCAAAGAGGGCGCATTCTAGCCGCAGATTCATTCTCTGGCAAGAAGAATATGCCGCAGATCCGGGTTACTTAACGCGCCGCTTCGCCGTCGAAATCATCATCCGCCACCGCGTCAATATCCCCTTCGCGTTTGATGCGCTGGTAGATTTCCTCGCGGTGTACGGCCACATCCTTGGGTGCATCAATACCTATGCGCACCTGATTGCCTTTGACACCCAGTATGGTGATGGAAACGTCATCACCAATGCGTAAAACTTCGCCAACTCGACGGGTCAAAATCAACATCACTCTCTCCTTGGGCTAACTCAATCTGCCATGAAACCGCATGAGATTGAACATAACAGAGTCAACGCAGATGGTCGATAGGTGACTGTTACTGCGTTTTGTCCAGCCCAAAGGCTTCATGCAAAGTGCGTACCGCAAGCTCTAGGTACTTTTCATCCAGCACCACGGAAATTTTGATTTCCGAGGTTGAAATCATGTGGATATTGATACCCTCACGCGCCAGCGCAGCAAACATGGTGCTGGCAATGCCCGCATGAGAACGCATCCCCACACCCACCACCGAAACCTTAACAATATTGGCAAGACCATCCACCTGACGTGCGCCAACATCGTTCGCCACACCCTGCAACACGCCCATCGCCTTGGCGTAATCGTTACGATGCACGGTAAAAGTCATGTCCGTGGTGCCATCTGCACCAATATTTTGCACAATCATATCAACTTCGATATTCGCATCGGCAACCGGCCCTAAGATGCGATAGGCCACACCCGGCGCATCCGGCACGCCCTTAATGGTCAACTGCGCCTCGTCACGATTAAACGCAATACCCGAAATTAAAGCCTCTTCCATACCATTGTCCTCATAGGTAATCAGCGTGCCAGGGTGATCCTCAAACGCACCCTCATCAAAACTCGACAATACGCGCAGCGGCACATTGTATTTACCGGCAAACTCGACCGAACGAATTTGCAACACTTTCGAGCCTAGGCTGGCCATTTCCAGCATTTCTTCAAACGTAATTTTATCTAAGCGACGCGCTTTGGGTTCGACACGCGGATCGGTCGTGTACACGCCATCCACATCGGTATAAATCTGGCATTCATCGGCTTTTAACGCCGCCGCCAGTGCCACGCCGCTGGTATCCGAGCCACCGCGTCCCAAAGTCGTGATATTGCCATCGTCATCCACGCCCTGAAAACCTGCCACGACGACCACGCGCCCAGCGCGCAGGTCATCCCGAATACGCTGCGTATCAATCTCACGGATGCGTGCCTTGGTATAGGCATCGTCGGTCAAAATACGCACCTGCGCCCCGGTGTAAGAGCGCGCTTCTTGCCCACGTTTTTGCAGTGCAATGGCTAGCAGCGCAATCGTCACCTGCTCACCGGTTGCAGCCAGCATGTCCAACTCGCGCGGCGCGGCCTCAGAATCAATCTGCTTGGCAAGGCCGAGCAAGCGATTGGTTTCGCCACTCATGGCTGAAGTCACCACCACAATATCGTGCCCCGCCGCACGCCAGCGCATCACGCGCTCCGCGACTTTTTCAATGCGCTCGACCGTACCCACCGAGGTTCCGCCGTATTTTTGAACAATCAATGCCATGCCAGTATCGCCACACTCAATGCCATAAAAACGTCACACTTAGACGTTTTATAAAAAACAACCCGCACTTGCGGGTCATCACGAAGTTGGGCAGTTTAATAAAAACGCCTTAAAAAATCAGCAAATAGAAACACCTACAGGACTTAACGCAGAAAGCTAGGTTTACCCCCTCCCCCCTTGATGGGAGAGGGTTGGGGAGAGGGTGGTGAATCTGGCATAAGCCTATGTTTGAGCTAATGCTCCTACCCCCTCTCCCCAGCCCTCTCCCGCGAGGGGAGAGGGAGCTAAATCCACGTTTGGCGTAAATCCAAACTTATTCAGCCCAAACGCTCACGTACCCAATGCAGCACACTCGCTAGCGCGGCGGGCAGGTTTTCCGGCTGCGTGCCGCCTGCCTGCGCCATATCGGGGCGGCCACCACCCTTGCCGCCGACCTGCTGGGCGACGAAGTTGACCAAATCACCCGCTTTGAGCTTTTTGGTAAGCTCGGAGGTCACGCCAGCAACCAGCAATACACGCCCTTCCTCGCTCACACTCGCCAGCACGATGACGGCTGATTGCAGCGAATCGCGCAATTTATCCAGCGATTCGCGCAACATTTCACTGTCGGCATCATCCATACTCGCCGCCAGCACCCAAACCCCGTTGATTTCTACGGCATGTTGCAACAACTCGGCACGCTGCACGCTCGCCAAGCGACTTTTCAGCGCCGACAATTCACGTTCCAGCTTGTGCGTTTGCTCAAGCAAGGTATTCACCCGCGCTGGAACTTCTTTGGGCAGCACTTTTAGCGTGCCGGCCACGCCGCCAAGCGCGGTTTCCATGCCCTGCATGTAGCTCAACGCATTGTCACCCGTGACGGCTTCAACCCGGCGCACTCCCGCCGCCACGCCACCTTCTGCCGTGATGCTGAACAGGCCAATGTCACCCGTGCGGCTCACGTGCGTCCCGCCGCATAGCTCACGCGAGCTACCAATATCCAGCACACGCACTTCCTCACCGTACTTCTCGCCAAACAGCATCATCGCGCCCAAGGTCTGTGCCTCGGCAATGGGCAATACACGGGTCTGCGTCGCTGTGTTCGCCAGAATTTCCGCATTCACAATATTTTCCACGCGGCGAATTTCCGCGTTGGTCATCGGCTGGTGATGCACAAAGTCAAAGCGCGTCTTGTCCGGGTCAACCTGCGAGCCTTTTTGCTGCACATGCTCACCCAACACCTCGCGCAGCGCTTTATGCAGCAAATGCGTCGCCGAATGGTTGCGCATGGTGCGCATCCGCGCCAGTTCATCCACCTTGGCGCGCACACCATTGCCCACGCTCAAGCTGCCGGTTTTGACCACGCCATGATGCCCAAATACGCTCGTCTGAATTTTCTGCGTATCCTCGACTGCAAAAATGCCATGCGTGGAACGCAGCTCGCCCCTATCCCCCACCTGCCCGCCGGACTCGGCATAAAACGGCGTGTCATCCAGCACCACTACACCCATCTCGCCTTCGTTGAGTGCATTCACCGCCACACCGTCTTTGTAGAGCGCAAGGATATTGCCACTCGCTTCCATCGCTTCGTATCCATGAAACGCGGTTGCCGGACCATCGTAATCAAGATTAGTCGCCATTTTGAACTTGCCCGCCGCGCGCGCCTGCTCCTTCTGCCGCGCCATTGCGGCATCAAAGGCCGCTGTATCGACTTGAATGCCATGTTCGCGGCAAATATCGGCGGTCAAATCGAGCGGGAAGCCGTAGGTATCGTGCAGTTTGAAGGCGGTTTCGCCATCAAAAACACCACCCTCAGACAACGCTTTCAACTCACCTTCCAAAATCGCCATACCATGCTCAATGGTCTCAAAGAAGCGGTCTTCTTCCTGCTTGAGCGTGGCAATAATCCGCGCCTGATGTTGCACCAACTCAGGATAAGCCGCGCCCATGTGCTCCACCAGATCGGGGACGAGCTTATGGAAAAACGCCGTGCGTTGACCCAATTTGTAACCATGCCGAATCGCGCGGCGAATAATGCGGCGCAGCACATAACCGCGTCCTTCATTGCTTGGAATCACGCCGTCCGCCAACAAAAACGAACAGGCGCGAATATGATCCGCCAGCACCTTGAGCGAAGGGCTTTCCATATCCGCACACGCCGTTTCCCGCGCCGCCGCCTTAATCAACGCCTGAAACAGATCAATTTCGTAGTTAGCATGAACATGCTGCAACACCGCTGCAATACGCTCCAAGCCCATACCGGTGTCCACCGACGGCTTAGGCAACGGGTGCATGACGCCGTGCTCATCGCGGTTGAACTGCATGAACACGTTATTCCAGATTTCGATATAGCGGTCGCCGTCTTCATCCGCTGAACCGGGCGGCCCACCCCAGATATGCTCCCCGTGGTCATAAAACACCTCGGTGCAAGGCCCGCAAGGTCCGGTGTCGCCCATTGCCCAGAAGTTGTCCGAAGCGTAACGCGCCCCCTTGTTGTCGCCGATACGAATCACACGCTCAGGCGGCACGCCAATTTCCTGCGTCCAGATGGCATACGCCTCGTCATCTTCGGCATACACCGTAACCGTGAGCTTGTCTTTGGGGAGCTTGTAAACTTCGGTCAATAACTCCCACGCATATTTAATCGCATCGTGCTTGAAATAGTCGCCAAAGCTGAAATTACCCAGCATCTCAAAAAACGTGTGATGGCGCGCGGTGTAGCCGACGTTTTCCAAATCGTTGTGCTTGCCGCCTGCGCGCACGCATTTCTGCGAGCTGGTGGCGCGGGTGTAGGGACGCGCATCGAAGCCAAGGAACACATCCTTAAACTGATTCATGCCCGCATTGGTAAACAACAGGGTGGGGTCGTCGCTTGGCACCAAGCTGCTGGATGGAACAATCGTGTGGCCTTTGCTGGCAAAAAAATCAAGGAAGCTTTGGCGGATTTGGGCAGTATTCATGCGTGTTCAATCTTGGTTAAAGTCATTTTTTCGCACCGCAGTGCGAGCATCTGAGGCCGAAAAGCCCCGTGTCATCAAAAAACGTTGCTGACGCGCTTGTTCAGCGGCACCTTGCGGCACATCCGTACCGAAACGCTTGACCCGCGCAGCACTGGCATTCGCCAACCAATCGACATCAAGCGTTTTCAGCGCCTCGGCGATTAGGTGCTCTGGCACGCCTCGGCTTTGCATAGCGGCGCGGATTTTCATCGGCCCGTCGCCACGCGCAGCGTGGTCACGCGCAAACTGCTCTGCAAAGCGCGTATCGCTTTGCCAGCCTTGCTCAGCAAGTGTGGCAAGCGTCTCCTGCGCCTTTTCACGCGACACGCCGCGCTGTTGCAGTTTGCGCGCCAGCTCGCCCGCGCCATGCTCACGCCGCGTCAACAAGCGCAAGGCCATGTCGTGTGCATCCAGCGTCGTTTCTTGCCTTAGTTCAAGCTCGGGCGCATCACCCCAACTTTCGTCAAAGGCATCAGAACTCTTCGACAAACGCCTCATCACTCTCAACGGCCTTACTGCCCACGCCCGTCACCATCAATTTGGCGCGGATATTGTTTTCAATCTCTTGAGCCTTTTCAGGGTGCTCTTTCATCCATAAGCGCACATTTTCTTTACCCTGACCAATTTTCTCGCCGTTATAGCTATACCACGCGCCGGATTTGTCGATAAACCCATTCGCCACGCCCAGTTCAATCACCTCACCCGCGCGTGAAATACCCTCGCCGTAAAGAATCTCAAACTCGACCTGCTTAAACGGCGGAGCCATTTTATTCTTCACCACTTTCACGCGGGTTTCATTACCGACAATTTCCTCGCCTTTTTTAATTGCACCGATACGGCGAATATCCAAACGCACCGAGGCATAGAATTTGAGCGCATTACCGCCGGTGGTGGTTTCGGGGCTACCAAACATCACGCCGATTTTCATCCGAATCTGGTTAATGAAAATCACCAGCGTGTTTGAACGCTTGATATTTGAAGTCAGTTTGCGCAAGGCTTGGCTCATCAAACGCGCTTGCAGACCAACGTGCGAATCGCCCATCTCGCCTTCAATTTCAGCTTTGGGCACCAAGGCCGCCACTGAGTCGATGACCACTACATCCACGGCATTCGAGCGCACCAGCATGTCGGTAATTTCCAGTGCCTGCTCACCGGTATCCGGCTGCGACACCAACAAATCATCCACCTTCACACCCAATTTAGCGGCATAGCCTGGGTCAAGCGCATGTTCCGCATCCACAAACGCGCACACGCCGCCCAGTTTTTGCGCCTCAGCAATCACTTGCAGGGTCAAGGTCGTTTTACCGGATGATTCTGGGCCATAAATCTCCACCACCCGTCCGCGCGGCAAACCGCCAATGCCCAGCGCAATATCCAAACCCAACGAGCCGGTGGACACCACATCAATGTCACGCGAGACACTGCTATCGCCCATCAGCATCACCGTGCCCTTGCCGAATTGTTTATCAATTTGCGCCAATGCAGCGGCGAGAGCTTTCTTGCGGTTATCGTCCATCGGTATCGACCTTGGGTAAAAAAAGTGACGCTGATTATTCCACAGAACGCCGCCCGAGTGTCACCCTAAAATGCCCCAACAAATCCTGCAACGACTCCACCGCCTGCCAACCCGCTGCTCGCAGCAAACCCGCCACCGCCTCGGCTTGATCGTAGCCATGTTCGAACAATAACCACCCACCCGGCTTCAGATGCGCCGGCGCACAGGCAATAATTGCCCGAATCGCATCCAAACCATCCGCCCCCGAAGTGAGCGCAAGCCTAGGTTCAAAGCGCACATCCCCCTGCGCCAGATGCTCGTCATCTGCTCGGATATAGGGCGGATTACTCACAATCATGTCGAAAACATCATCCGCCAAGCCTCCGCACCAATCGCCTAAGCGAAAATCCACCGCAAGATTGAGCCTACGCGCATTCTCTTGCGCCACCGCCAGCGCCTCAGGCGACATATCCACCGCCACCACCTGCACATCCGAGCGCAGACTGGCCAAGGCCAGCGCAATCGCCCCGCTGCCCGTCCCCAAATCGGCCACGCGGCAAGCCTTTGCTGGCAAGCGCTCCAACGCAGCCTCCACCAAAACTTCAGTCTCCGCACGCGGAATCAACACCGCAGGCGACACCGCCAAATCCAAGCCATAAAACCCGCGTGAACCCAACAAATACGCCACCGGCTCACCCGACACCCGCCGCGCCAGCAAAGCCTCAAATGCCGCCGCTTCGTCCAAAGACACCTGCGCCTCCGGCCAAGCCACAAAATAACTGCGCGAGCGTCGCATCACATGCGCCAGCAAAATTTCCGCATCGGCA
>JBFXGB010000022.1:0-26266 GCA_050178405.1 Halothiobacillaceae bacterium | reverse complement strand
TAAATGCGGTTCGAGCAGCTCCCAATGTCTGTCTGATATATCGTGTCGATGAGTGGCTTCTGGCATTTGATTTTGGGGTTGTTACGATGTCTACCGTTTATTATATCTTGTGACGACACTATCTAGGTCTGCCCCGGGTTGGCACCCGGGCTACGAGAGCATTGAAGTCGACTGTTGAGCCGCTCATCGAGACTTTGAACAGGTTCTAACAAGTAAAGCATGAATGAGATCAGGAGGATGGTGATGTCTAGTCATTTTCAAGGGCGTTTGCGTGAGGCCTACCACGCCATGAGCGAGCGGGTTTTGGACTTGATGCAAGGCGAGCACGGGGTGCGCAAGTCGCTGGATGCGGCCTTGCTGCAGGCGCGTGAGTGGGTGATGACGGCCAAAGAACTTAGCCTTGAGGAAGCCGATGACTTGGCGGCAACGTTGCGCCACGAGATGGATGCGCTATCAAACACGCTGCTTTCGGCAGAAGAGGAATTTGAAGATTGGGTGGAAACGGATTTGCTGGTTGCCGAGCATCAAGCGTTGGAGCAGATGCTGCTGGCGGCGGATCCCACCACGCGCGATTTGTTGCGCTTAAAAGAAATGTGGGCGGAGCAGATGGCGCAGCTTTTGCGGGCGGGCGACACGGTGGCAGCGGGGGCGTATGAATGCGTCGATTGCGGTGAGGTACTGCATTTGGAGGCTTCGCAGAACGTGTTGCCACCTTGTCCTGCATGTGCTGGAAGCGTCTATCGGCGGCTGCGTTCGGCAGTCATGTAGCGTGCGATTCCCAAGGCAAAAATACCCAAGACGCTCAAAATCCAAACAGGCCATGCGCCGAAGATGACAAACGGCGTTGCGCCTTGCATGGGAGTAATCTCGCCGCGTAGCACGGCTTGCTCGAATTGCGGTGTGCGTGCAACAACTTCGCCGTGTTGGTTAATTAGCGCGGAAATGCCGGTATTGGTGGCGCGTACCATCCAGCGTCCGGTTTCTAGGCTGCGCATGGCGGCAATTTGCAGGTGCTGATGCGGGGCGAGTGAGTCACCAAACCAGGCATCGTTGCTGGCATTGATAAGAAAAGCGGCTTCGGGCAAGGCCGTATTGATTTTGCGTGCCAGCGTGGCTTCATAGCAGATGGATGCGCCCGCCGAGTGTCCGGCCAGTTGCAGCAAGGCTTGGTTCTCAGAACCTGAGCTTAAATCCGACATCGGCACTTGAATCAAGCCACGAAACGGCTCGATTAAAAAACGTAGCGGCAAGTATTCGCCAAACGGCACCAAATGCCGCTTGTAGTAACGCCCGCCTTGCACGGGCAGGGCAAGCAGCGCGTTGTAATAGTTGCCCTTCTTATCTTGGTCAAAGACACCGGCGACGATGGATTGACCGCGTGCGCGTGCCGCATCCTGCATCTCAATAAGAAAGGGTGCGGCTTGTTCCACCGTGTCGGGCACGGCGGTTTCTGGCCAGACCACTAAGCGCGCATCGGCGGCTTGGCTTGCGGTCAAGTCACGGTACAACTCTAAGGTGGCCTGAAATACGGCGGGGTCGAATTTGCGCGATTGTTCCACATTGCCCTGCACAATCGCGGTGCTTATCGGCGCACCTGCAGCTTCAACCCAAACCATGCGCTGCAAGGCACTGCCGCCCGTCCAGAGTGCAATCAAGGGCAACGCGCTGCCAAGAACAAAGAAAACGCGAGGGGTTTTAGTCCCTGTCGAAGTGTTTTCACCCCCCCTTTGAAAAAAAGGGGGGGTGTCGGCTTCTAGCGCACTCGTTCTGGTGTCTTCAACCCCCCTTTGAAAAAGGGGGGCAGTGTCGGCTTCTAGCGCACTCGTTCTGGTGTCTTTAACCCCCCTTTGCAAAAGGGGGGCAGGGGGGATTTGCAACAGCCCAAGCAACCACGCGGCGCTTAACACCACGGCTAAACTCATGCCGTATTCGCCAAGCACCGGCCCCAAGCCTGCGAGGGGCGAAGCGATCTGGCTTGCGCCAAGATTGAGCCAGGGAAAGCCGCCCAAAAACTCGCCGCGTATCAATTCGAGCAACATCCACGCAAGCGGCATGGCAAGCAGTAAACGAATCAAGCTTTTGGCAGGCGCAAGGCGTGCCGCAAGCCCGCCCGCGAGGGCAGGGAAGATGGCCATAATGGCCGCAAACACAAGGGTAATCAGACCGGCGACGGGAACGATAGCTTCGCCAAAATGGTGCATGGAAACAAAAATCCAGCTTGTGCCCACGCCAAACATGCCTAAACCAAAGGTGTAACCGAGTATTCCTGCCTCACGCGGGGTCGCATCGCGCCACAACAAAAATAACCCGGCAAGGCTCAGTGGCGCAATGATCCACAAATCAAAAGGCGCAAAAGCCAAAGGCAGCGCTGCGCCAATGAGCAAGGCAAGCAAGCGCGCAAGCCAAGGGCGATGTTGCATGTCAGTCGTCAAGGCTAGGCGTATGCGTGACCAATCGCGTGACGCGCATCCGGTGCAGTCTGCGCCGGTCGGCACTAATCACGCGGAATTTGAAGCCCTCAAGTTCAATGACCTCGTCGCGCTGCGGTAAATGCCCCATGGCATGGGTGACTAAGCCACCGATGGTGTCGAAGTCCTCATCGGAGAGTTCTGCGCCGGTGGCGGTGTTGAACTCGTGAATCGGCGTGAGCGCATGCACGATGTAGCGATCATTGCCTGCGGCACGAATGAGCACGTCTTCAGCCACGTCGTGCTCGTCGTCAATCGCACCGACAATTTCTTCCAAAATATCTTCAATCGTCACCAAGCCCGCAATGCCGCCGTATTCGTCAATCATCAGCGCCATGTGATTGCGCGAGGCGCGGAGTTCGGCAAGGAGCGCATCAATGCGCTTGCTTTCGGGTACAAATAAGGCCGGGCGCAGGTAGGGGGCAATATCAAATTCGGCATACGGCGCGTCGTTGTGTGTTTCATCCAAGGCTTGGACTTCGCCTTGGGTTTTGGGGAGAAGGTGCAGCAAATCTTTGACCAGCAATAGCCCCAGCACTTCGTCACGATCTTCGCCAATCACCGGATAGCGCGAGTGTCCGGATTCGAGCACGCGCTGCAATAGCTCGTCGAAATTCATGGCGTGTTCAAGCACGGCCATTTGTCCGCGTGGAATCATCAAATCACGCGCGCGCAATTCGTGCAGTTCTAACACGCCCTCAATCATGGCAAATGCGCCATGGTCGAGCAGGCCGCGTTCTTGGGCGGTTTCTAGTGTTTCGAGCAAGTCTTCACGATTGCGCGGCTCGCCGGCAATCATGTGCACAATTTTATCCAGCCAGCCACGCGGCGATGGTGACGGGCTAGCAGTACTCGGGGATGGTTCATCCATGGTGTTTATCCAAGCCTTCGATGGGTTGATAGGGATCAGGGAAGCCAAGTGTGGCAAGAATTTGTGTCTCTAACGTTTCCATTTCCAGGGCATCGTCGTCATTTTCATGGTCGTAGCCGAGTAAATGCAGCACGCCATGCACGGTGAGGTGGGCGTAATGTGCGTGTAAGGGCTTGTGTTGTTCCAAGGCTTCGCGTGCGACGACTTCGGGGCACATTACAATATCGCCGATGTAGGGAATGCCCGTTTCCTCAGGGAACTCCAGCGGAAAAGAGAGCACATTGGTGGCGTAATCCTTGCCGCGAAATTTCATATTGAGCTCGGCAGCTTCGTGTAAGTGCGCAAGGCGCAAGGTCATGGCGGTGGGCGCAGCTCCAACAGCTTCGCGCACCCAGGCGGTGAATTGTGCAGGTGAAGGCAGGCCGGAGGCCGAATCGAATGCGATTTCGTTACCGTCTGCGTCGTCGGGGTATTGGATGTCGAGATCAAGCATGTTGAGAATCCTTAGTAATGCACATCAGCTTTTTCATAGGCGGCGACAATGCGTTTAACCAGCGGGTGACGCACCACGTCACGCGCTTGGAAAAACGTAAAACTCACGCCCTGAACATCTTTAATGATTTCAATCGCATGGCGTAAGCCAGACATTTGCGCACGCGGCAGGTCGATTTGCGTCACATCGCCCGTGACCACGGCACGCGAACCAAAGCCAATGCGCGTGAGGAACATTTTCATCTGCTCCACCGAGGTGTTTTGTGCCTCGTCGAGAATAATAAACGCCTCGTTTAGCGTGCGCCCACGCATAAATGCTAAGGGTGCGACTTCAATCACATTGCGTTCAATCAGCTTCATCACGCGCTCAAAACCGAGCATCTCATAAAGCGCGTCGTACATTGGGCGTAAATAGGGGTCGATTTTTTGCGCCATATCGCCAGGCAAAAAGCCTAAGCGTTCTCCGGCTTCGACTGCGGGGCGCACCAGCAAAATTCGCCGTACTTCTTCGTTTTCTAGGGCTTCGACGGCTGCCGCCACCGCAAGATAGGTCTTGCCCGTGCCTGCAGGGCCAATGCCAAAACTCAAGTCATGGCTTTTGATGTCGTGCAAATAACGTGCCTGATTGGCTCCGCGTCCCTTGATGGTGAGCTTGGGCGTGCGGATGCTGAAGCTATCGGGGATGTGTTCGTCCTCCGGTGCATCCACACTATCGCCAAAGCCACTTTCCACCAGCGCAAGATGAATCGCACTGGATGTCAGGGCAGCGTGTTCGGTGTGGGCATACAAGGTGCCTAACAAGCGCGTGGTCACGCTGGCGGCATCTTCAGGCCCAATCACCTGAAAATCAAAGCCGCGATGATTGATTTCCACGCCAAGCCTGCGCTCTAGCATGTGTAAATGCCCCTCCAGCGGGCCACAAAGATTGGCGAGGCGTAGATTATCTTGGGGGGTCAGCAGGAGTGCGCGGGTTTGGATGGACGTGCTCAAAGCAGCTCATTATCAGTGGGAGAGCCCGCATCATGCGGTGCAGGCGGCTGAAATTCAACTGCCTGAAGGTGTTGGAATCGTCGGAATGTTGATGCAGTGAATGCTAGGGTCTTGCGCAAGATGCAGAATATATGCCGCAAAATCAGGGTCTTCGCCGCAGACCAGTTCGGGCAGCAGGCGCAAAAAATCCTCGCGCTGGCACCATTCGCGCATGTAATCCTCCCATGAATGCCAGCGGCGTTTCTGTTTGTCGTCCATGTCCTCTTCATACGCCAGCAAGTAAGCGCGCTCGAACAAGGAAATCAGCATGTCGAAAATCACCCGTTTGCGTTCCTGTTGCTCGGCGCTCAGATTGGGTGTTGCGGTTCTGCTGCGCAGTTGCAGGTCGGAGTGCGCCAGAACGACATTGAGGAAATCAATATACGCATCCGAGAGTTGCAACCAAATGGCTTCGTCTTCATTCGCGCGCTCTTTGCGCTGCTCGAAGATGAAAAATGCCAGTGCCATCGGCAAGCCGATTACGGTCACGATGTAGGAGAGCAGTTCCCAGAGTTCGGTGGTCATAGAGGCGGGTTGCTTGGTGCGTTGATGGGTGGAGCATAGCAGGGTGCTTGATGGACTTCATTTGAGCGATGATGCGGTTTGGCTCAAACCCTCGCCGCTCCAGAGCGCCTCCCACTAACGGCTCATGCAGTGAACATCATGCTTTGCGTGAACCCTCGTAGCCCGGGTGTCAACCCGGGGCAGGCATCCCGATGGGCGCGGTCGTTCCCGGATTCTCGCTGCGCTTCATCCGGGCTACATGGGCAAAAAGACTTTAAACCGGTTCTCAGTAATACCCCGCATCCTCGGCATAACTCCGCATCCCCTTGAGCCAGATTTTGACGCTTTTGGCATCGGTGAGGGTATCCAGTTCGCGCTGCATACGCTGCAAATCGCGTTGATGCTCGGCGATGTCTTGCGCTAACAGACGCATGGCACTTTTGGGGGCAGCGTTGTAGCCAAGATCATTGGGGTGAATGGAGTAGCGCAGCATAAAGTCTTGTTGCAGCAATGTTTTTTCGGTGTTGAGCTGGCTGAGCTGCTCTTTGAGGGTTTTGGTGTAGCGCTTGAGGCGCTCTTCGCTAAGGTTGGCGAGGCTGCTGGGGTCGATGTGTTCAAGCTCGATCTGCAGTTCAAGCAGTTTAAGCAGGTCGTTTTTTTCATAGGCCCTGTTGGTGCGCTGCATGAGCTCGGTTTTGCGTGCGCGTTCAGTCGGGTCGGTTTCGCGGTCGGGGTGCAGAGCGCTGGCCAGTTTGCGATAGATTTCGCGTACCGATTGCTTGATGTCTTGCGCATCCTGTTCCTGTTGTTGCTCCTTGGCGAGCTGCTTGGCGGTTTTTTTGCGCTTGGGCTGGTGTTCGGCTTGCGCGCGTTGTTCGTGTTCGTAGGCAGCTTGTTGTTCGGCCATTTTCTCGTGCACGCGCTGGATGAATTCGGCTTCACTCAGCTCATCCACGTCGTCGCCAAAATCCACGCCCGTCACTTGGGCAAAATGCGCTTTGATCGCGGCAAGGTGTTGGCTTTCCTGTGGGTCGTCTTCGGGGCGATATTTGGTGTAGATAGCCTCAATTTCAGCGTCGTCCCCTTGTTCAAGCAGCTCGTCCGCAAGGTCGAGGATTAGATCGCTTATGCGCAGGCGGTCGGTTTTGCTCAGTCCTTTTTCGCCATAGAAGCTGTCCAGACGCTTGATGAGTTCAGCCTTGGCCTGGCTTTTGGCCTGCAATATGGGCATTAAATCCAGCGCGTATTTGCTTTGAAAATTGCTGATCGTGCTCTGCCATTCGGCGATTTGGGCGCGTTTTTTTTCAATTTGTTCAATCAGTTTGTTGAACGCGCGATGCGCAGGACTCAATACGCTTTGCCCAAGGTCGCGCACGGGGCTGATGAGTTTGTCGTCGGGCAGGTCGTCAAAAAGTTGTGGGTTCATGGCGGTTCAATGCGGGTTAGATGACTTCGCCGCGCAGCGAATAGGGGCGGACTTCGGTGATGCGCACGTCGATGAACTGGCCGGTGAGGGCGGCATCGCCTTTGAAATTCACCACGCGGTTGTTTTCGGTGCGCCCTTTGAGTTCATTGGCATCTTTGGTGGACTCGCCTTCCACCAAGATACGTTGCACGCTGCCGAGCATGGCTTCACTAATGGCGCGAGCCTGCGTGTTGATGCGTTCTTGCAAGCGTTGCAGACGCTCTTTTTTCACCTCAAGCGAGGTGTCGTCTACGAAGCTTGCCGCCGGCGTACCGGGGCGGGCGCTGTAGATAAAGCTATAGGACATATCAAAGCCGATGTCTTCAATGAGTTTCATCGTGGCCTCAAAGTCGGCTTCGGTTTCGCCAGGAAAACCGACAATAAAGTCCGAGGACAGGCAAATATCTGGTCGGGCTTCGCGCAGTTTGCGAATTTTGGATTTGTATTCGAGCACCGTGTGGCCGCGCTTCATCGCTGCCAGAATGCGGTCAGAGCCGGATTGCACGGGCAAATGCAGGAAGCTTACAAGCTTAGGCACGGTGCGATACGCCTCAATCAGGCGGTCGGTAAATTCGACGGGGTGCGAGGTGGTAAAACGAATGCGCTCGATACCCTCGATCGCCGCGACAAATTCGATTAAAAAGGCTAAGTCGGCGACGTTGCCATCATCCATCGCGCCACGATAGGCGTTGACGTTTTGACCGAGCAGATTGACTTCGCGCACGCCTTGCGCGGCAAGTTGGGCAATTTCGGCAAGAACATCGTCAAACGGGCGCGAAACTTCTTCGCCACGGGTGTAGGGCACGACGCAGAAAGTGCAGTATTTGGAGCAGCCTTCCATGATGGAGACAAAGGCGGTCACACCGTCGGCACGCGGTTCGGGCAGGTTGTCGAATTTTTCGATTTCTGGAAAGGATATGTCCACCACCGCGTGCTTGGCGCGGCGCACTTCGCGCAGCATGTCGGGCAGGCGGTGCAGGGTTTGCGGGCCAAAAACCATGTCCACATAAGGGGCGCGTTCACGAATCGCCGCGCCTTCTTGGCTGGCCACGCAGCCGCCGACCCCAATAATCAAATCAGGTTTGTCGCGCTTGAATTCTTTCCAATGCCCAAGTTGCGAGAAGACTTTTTCTTGGGCTTTTTCGCGGATGGAGCAGGTATTGAGCAGAATGACATCGGCATCTTCGGCGTTGTCGGTAAGAATCATGCCATCGCTTGCATCAAGTACGTCGCCCATTTTCTGGCTGTCGTACTCGTTCATCTGGCAGCCCCAAGTTTTGATATAGAGCTTTTTTGGGGCGGTGTTTGCGGGCGTGTCGTCGGTTGTGGTGCGGGTCATGGAGGTTAGCCAGTCGCTCATAAATAAAGGACGCGCATTCTAATCCTTGGATGGTGTTGTGGCTATGGCTCTTGGGCCAAAGGAGTTAGGCCAGCGGAATGATTTCCACATCTTCATAGATGGCATCCAAGGTCAATGTCGTCTTGATGGGTGGGCAGTCGATGGTAAAGCAATCGTCGCGCTCCAGGTTGCTGCGCTGCCAGTCATCGTTTTGGGTGCGGCTATAGATTTCGACGATGGGCGCATCGGGGTTGATGAGCAGGTAATAACGTAAGCTTGGGGTGTTTCGGTAGGTATGCCATTTTTCGCGCCTATCGATGGTGGCGGTACTGGGTGAGAGCACCTCGGCAATGAGGCAGGGGCGTTGTTTGGCGTAAGCATCGTTGTCGCTCGCATCGCACACAAGCATGACATCGGGGTAGTAGAAGATGTTGAAGCCAGCGTGCTTGAATTTCATATCCGACATGAACGCGCCGCAGGGGGTGCCGCGTGTGGCAGAGCGTAGCTGGACGGCAATGTTGAGAGCAATACGATTATGCCGCTCGCTCGCCCCAGCCATGGCGTAAACTTGGCCGTCGAGGTATTCGTGTTTGAGTTCGGCGTAAGGCTCGCCGTTTAAGTAGTCTTCAATGCTGATTTTTTCGATAGCGAGTGGCTGACCCATGGGTGTATCTCGTGTGTGTTTGATGGAAACATTAGCATGAAGCGGGTTACTCCACCGTCACCGACTTAGCCAAATTGCGCGGCTTGTCCACATCCGTGCCGCGCAGCACGGCGACGTGGTAGGCCAGAAGCTGCAGCGGGATAGTGAAAATAATCGTTGAGCTGATGCGGCCTACATTAGATGTCACGGGCACGACGTGAATGCCGTCGCTTTCAACAAGCCCTGCGTTTTCGTCGGCAAACACAAACAGTTCGCCGCCGCGTGCACGCACTTCTTCTAGGTTAGATTTGAGCTTGGCCAGCAGATCGTCTTGCGGTGCAATGGCAATGACCGGCATGTTTTCGTCCACCAGCGCGAGCGGGCCGTGTTTAAGCTCGCCTGCGGGGTAGGCTTCGGCGTGGATGTAGGAAATCTCCTTGAGCTTGAGTGCGCCCTCTAAGGCAATCGGGTACATGGCGCCGCGCCCCAAGAATAAAGCGTGCTGCTTGTTGACCAGCTTTTTGGCGAGTTTAAGGATGCGTTTTTCATGCTTGAGGGCTTCGGAGATTTTGCCAGGGATGCGCGATAGGCCTTGCACGATGCGCGTTTCTTGCGCGAGGCTGAGGCGGTTTTGCGCTTTGCCTAGACTTAACAACAGCAAGGCGAGCGCGATCAGTTGCGTGGTAAAGGCTTTGGTGGAGGCCACGCCAATTTCGGGGCCGGCATGGGTCATCAGCACCAAGTCCGAGGCGCGCACCAACGACGATTCCGGCACGTTGCAAATGCTTAAACTGGCGCATGTTGGGCAGCGCGCTTTAATTTCGTGCAGCGCGGCGAGGGTGTCGGCGGTTTCGCCGGATTGGGAGAGGGTGACAAACAAGGTGTCATCACTCACCACCGGATTGCGGTAGCGAAATTCGCTGGCGACTTCGACTTGGCAGGGCAAGCCGAGAATATCTTCGAACCAATAACGTGCGGTCAGCCCCGCGTGATAGCTCGTGCCGCAGGCAATGATTTGCACGCGCTGGATGCGTTGGAATACATCTTTTGCATCGACACCAAAAATGCCTTCTAAAACATGGTGTTCGCTGATGCGCCCTTCTAACGTATCTGCAACTGCACGCGCCTGCTCGTGGATTTCTTTTTCCATAAAGTGGCGATATTTGCCCTTTTCAGCGGCACCGGCGCTTTGATTGGAAAGAATGGCGCGACGCTCGACAGGCTGACCTTGGGCATCAAAAATGCTCACCTTGTCGCGTTGTAACTCGGCAAAATCACCTTCTTCAAGGTAAATAAAGCGTTGGGTGACCGGAAGCAAAGCGGCGGCATCAGAGGCGATAAAGTTTTCGCCCAAACCAAGTCCGATGACCAAGGGGCTGCCTTTGCGTGCGGCAATTAGGCGCTCAGGTGCATCCGTACACATCACACCCAGCGCATACGCGCCATCAAAATCCGCCACGGCAAGGCGCACGGCGCTTAAAATATCGCCAGTTTCGCGCAAGCGGTGCTCAATCCAGTGCGCGGCGACTTCGGTGTCGGTGTCTGAGGTGAAGCCATAACCCATCTCGATAAGCTTTACACGCAGGGCGGCGTGGTTTTCGATAATGCCGTTATGCACAATCGCCACGCGCCCGCAGGACATGTGCGGGTGGGCATTGCGCTCCGCTGGAACGCCGTGAGTCGCCCAGCGCGTGTGCGCAAGACCGATGTGTCCTTTGAGAACAGGGGGCGCGTTTTGAATGGCTTGTGCGAGCATTTCGACTTTGCCCAAGGCGCGCAGGCGATGCAGCGTGCCTTGTTCATTAAGCACCACCAAGCCCGCCGAGTCATAGCCGCGATACTCAAGACGGCGCAGACCTTCGAGCAGGATGGGGGTGATATTACGTTCTGCAATCGCGCCGACAATGCCGCACATGATGATGATTCCGAAGGTGAAAACTTAGCAATCATAGCGCATCTATTCCGAGCGGCTGTCTTTAGGTGTTGTAAGACAGGGTTCCTTCTTATGCCAACAACCGCTGGCTTAGTTAGGACTTACGCAAAACCGTGGATTTAGCTCCCTCTCCCCTCGCGGGAGAGGGTTGGGGAGAGGGGGGAATCTTAGCCAGAACATAGGCTTGCGCCACAACCCCACCCTCTCCCCAGCCCTCCCCCATCAAGAGGGAGGGGGTAAAACCGCCATTCTGCGTAAGTTCTATTAGTGTTGTTTGCAGGGGATTCCTTTATGATGGCTTCCGAAAAATTTTGATATGAGTTGATATGACAACCCGTTGGCAGCAAACCTATTCCGATATTTCCGAGGCGCTAAGGCAGGTGCCGGCGGCTCTTTTTATGTCGTGGAGCGACACCAAGGCACGCTACAGGCGCAGTATGCTTGGGCCATTCTGGCTTACGCTAGGCACGGCGATTGGGGTGGGTGGCTTGGGGTTTGTGTGGAGTACTTTGTTCAATATGGATAAAGCTACCTTCATTCCTTTGCTGGCTGTAGGCTTGATTCTCTGGGGATTTATTGCGGGAATTGTGACTGAGAGCAGCCAGTTATTTATTCAAAATGCTCAGCTTATTCGTAATTTGCGCATCCCGCTATTTTTCTATCCAATTAAATTAATTTTGCGGCATCTGATTAACCTTGCGCACAACGCGGTGGTTATTTTAATTGTATTTTTGATTTTCCCGCCGGATTGGAATTTAAGCGCGTGGCTGGTGATTCCTGGCTTCATTTTGGTGGTGCTGAATTTGGGCTGGATGAGTTTATTTATTGGCATGTTTGCCGCGCGCTATCGCGATACCGAAACGGCGATTACGAATTTTATGCCGCTGTTATTTTTTATGTCGCCTGTGTTGTTTAAGGCGGAGCAGTTAGGTGTGGGCAGCTGGATTGTGTGGCTGAACCCATTTAGTTATTTCATCAGCATTGTGCGCGATCCGCTTTTGGGGCACGCAAGCCCTGATTTTGTGTGGCCGGTGGCGATTGGCATGCTGCTGATTGGTTGGGCTGTCACGCTATGGATGTTTAATTCGCGCCGCACGCGCATTCCGTATTGGATTTAATTATGGCTCGTTTGGTTTTTGAGAATGTCTCGGTTCGCTACCCGATTTACAACGCGCGTGCGCAATCGTTGCGGCATCAGTTTATGCGTATTGCCACGGGCGGGAAAATCGCCGCCGAAGCGGGGCAAACGGTTGCGGTGACGGCGCTCGATGATGTGAGCTTTGAGTTCAAAAGCGGCGATTCAATCGGCTTAGTGGGCCACAATGGTGCGGGTAAAAGCACCTTGCTGCGTACCATGGCGGGTATTTACACGCAAGATTCTGGGCGAATTATCCGCGAAGGGCGCATTGCCACGGTACTGGAGATTGGTTCGGGTATGGATGCTGAGCTTTCGGGTTACGAGAATATCCTGCGTATGGGTATGTTGATGGGTATGTCGTTAAAAGAGGCGCGCAGCAAAATCCCCGAAATTGAAGAGTTTACTGAGTTGGGTGATTTTCTCAGCTTGCCGGTACGCACATACTCGTCCGGCATGACCATGCGGCTGATGTTTGCCGTGGGCACGAGTTTCCAGCCCGAGATTTTGCTGGTCGATGAAATGTTTGGCACCGGCGATGCGGGCTTTCAAGAAAAAGCCAAAGCGCGTATGTTTGATTTAATTGCGAACGCCGAGATTTTTGTGTTCGCCTCGCACGATCACGCCATGCTGCGTAGTTTGTGCAGTTGTGTTTACGAGCTTAAACACGGCAAAATGCACCATTTGCCGGACTTTCATACATAGGACTTACGCAAAAAAACTGTTTTTACTCCCTCCCCCTTGACGGGGGAGGGTTGGGGAGAGGGTGGGGAAGTTAGCAGAAGCCTACGTTTTAGCGAGTGTTTCATCCCCCTCTCCCCAACCCTCTCCCACGAGGGGAGAGGGAGCTAAATCCAGGTTTTGCGTAAGTCCTAATACAATAAATCAAGAGAAATCAATACGATGATTTTAGTCACAGGCGGCGCAGGTTTTATCGGCGGTAATTTTGTGCTCGATTGGTTGGCGGCAAGCGATGAGCCGCTGGTGAATTTGGATTTACTCACCTACGCGGGCAATCTTGAAACGTTATCCAGCCTTGAGGGCAACCCCAAGCATCATTTTGTGCGCGGCGATATTGGCGATATGGCGCTGGTTGGGCGTTTATTAGCCGAGCATGCGCCGCGCGCGGTGATTAATTTTGCGGCAGAAAGCCATGTTGATCGCTCCATCACCGGCCCCGATGCGTTTATTCAAACCAATATTGTGGGCACGTTTCGGCTGCTTGAAGCGGTGCGTGCGTATTGGCTTGGTTTGCCTAAAGATGAGCAAGCCGCGTTTCGCTTTTTGCATGTTTCGACCGATGAGGTGTACGGCTCGCTGGATAAGACCGCGCCAGCGTTTACCGAAACCCACCGCTACGAGCCAAATAGCCCGTATTCGGCCAGCAAAGCGGCATCCGATCATTTGGTGCGTGCCTACCACCACACCTACGGCCTGCCGGTGCTGACCACGAATTGCTCGAACAATTATGGCCCATATCATTTTCCCGAAAAGCTTATTCCGCTGTGCATTCACAATGCCTTGGCGGGTAAGCCTTTGCCGATTTATGGCGATGGTCAGCAAATACGCGATTGGCTGTACGTTAAAGATCACTGCAGTGCGATTCGGCGTGTGCTGGAGGCGGGCGTTTTGGGCGAGGTGTACAACGTCGGCGGCTGGAACGAAAAAGCCAATCTGGACGTGGTCAAAACCCTGTGTGCCATTCTGGATGACGAGCAGCCGCGTGCGGATGGTAAATCTTACGCCGAGCAAATCACGTTTGTGACCGACCGCCCAGGGCATGATCGCCGTTACGCGATTGATGCGAGCAAATTAGAGCGCGAATTGGGCTGGAAGCCCGCCGAAACCTTTGAAAGCGGCATTCGCAAAACCGTGCGCTGGTATTTAGAGCATCAAGATTGGGTGGCGCACATCACAAGCGGCGCCTACCGCGATTGGACCGCGCAGCAGTACGGCCTATGAACATTCTCTTATTCGGTAAAAACGGCCAAGTCGGCTGGGAATTGCAGCGTGCATTAGCCCCCTTGGGGCGCGTGGTGGCGCTGGATCGAAACAGCACGGAATATGTGGGCGATTTAACGGATTTAGACGGCATTGCCGCCACCATCAAAGCGCTTGCGCCCGATGTAATCGTGAACGCAGCCGCTTATACCGCCGTGGATAAAGCCGAGGCCGATGCCGCGCTGGCCGATTGCATCAACCACCAAGCCGTCGCCGTGATGGCGCAGGCCGCCAAGCTCTTGGGCGCGTTGCTGGTGCATTATTCGACCGATTATGTGTTCGATGGCAGTGGCGATGCGGCTTGGGTCGAACAGAATGCCACCGCGCCGCTCTCGGTGTATGGCCAAAGTAAATTAGCGGGCGAGAACGCCATTTTAGCCAGCGGCTGCGCGCATCTTATCTTCCGCACCAGCTGGGTGTATGCCGCGCGCGGCAGCAATTTTGCCAAAACCATGCTGCGGCTCGCCGCCGAGCGCGAGCAGCTGAATGTGATTAGCGACCAAATCGGCGCACCCACCGGCGCAGAGCTGATTAGCGATGTCACCGCCCATGCCATTCGTGCCACGCTGAACAATCCCGCATTGGGCGGGGAGTACCATCTTGCGGCAGCGGGCGAAACCTCATGGCATGGCTATGCCCAATGTGTGATTGACACCGCCCGCGCGCAAGGCCGCGCATTCAAAGTGAAAGCCATTCACCCCATCCCGACCACCCAATACCCCACACCCGCCACGCGCCCGCTCAATTCACGCTTAAACACAGAAAAATTGGCCGCCGCTTTTGAGCTTAATCTGCCCGATTGGCAAACGGGTGTGGCGCGAATGCTTGAGGAAATCAAACCCCATGAATAACCACCGCACCCAACGCAAAGGCATTATTTTAGCGGGCGGGAGCGGCACGCGCCTGCATCCGGTCACGCTGGCCGTGAGCAAGCAGCTTATGCCCGTGTACGATAAGCCCATGATTTATTACCCGTTAAGCACCCTCATGCTGGCGGGTATCCGCGAGATATTGATTATCTCCACCCCGCAAGACACGCCGCGTTTTCGCCAGCTTTTGGGCGATGGCAGCCAATGGGGCATTCATCTGGACTACGCCGTGCAGCCATCGCCGGATGGCTTGGCGCAAGCCTTCACCATCGGCGCAGAATTTTTAGACCAAGCCCCCGCTGCGCTCGTATTGGGCGACAACCTATTTTACGGCCACGACTTACCCCGCCGCCTGATTGATGCCGACCGCCAAACAGCAGGCGCAACCGTGTTCGCCTACCGCGTCAAAGACCCCGAACGCTACGGCGTGGTCGAGTTCGATGCCGCAGGCCGCGCCATCAGCCTCGAAGAAAAACCCGCCCAGCCCAAAAGCCATTATGCCGTCACCGGCTTGTATTTCTATGACGCGCAGGTTGTCGAGATTGCCAAGCATCTCAAACCCTCCGCACGCGGCGAGTTGGAAATCACCGACCTTAACCGCATCTACCTTGAGCGCGCAGAGCTTAACGTACAAATCATGGGGCGCGGCGATGCCTGGCTCGATACCGGCACGCACGATTCCTTACTCGAAGCCGGGCAATTCATCCAAACCATCGAGCAGCGCCAAGGATTAAAAGTCGCCTGCCCCGAAGAAATCGCCTGGCGGCAGCGTTGGATAACCGATGCCGAACTAGAAGTCCTCGCCAAACCGCTTGCCAAAAGCGGCTACGGCCAGTTTTTACAACAAATCTTGAAAGAACGGGTGTTTTAATGAAGGTTACCGCCACCAAAATCCCCGATGTACTCATCTTAGAACCCAAAGTGTTTGGCGATGAACGCGGCTTTTTTATGGAAAGCTTCAATGCCAAAAAATTTAGCCAAGCCACCGGGCTAGATGTGACCTTTGTGCAAGACAACCACTCACGTTCCACCAAAGGCGTGTTGCGCGGCCTGCATTACCAACTGCAACAACCGCAAGGCAAACTCGTGCGCGTGGTATCTGGCGCCGTGTTCGATGTCGCGGTCGATATTCGCCAAAGCTCCCCCACCTTCGGCCAATGGGTCGGTGTTGAGTTAAGCAGCGAGAACCATCGCCAACTCTGGGTGCCCGCAGGTTTTGCTCACGGGTTTTTAGTATTAAGCGACACGGCGGATTTTCTGTATAAAACTACGGATTATTACGCACCAGAATACGAGCGTTGTATTCGCTGGGATGACCCGACGATTGGGATTGAGTGGCCTATGAGTACGCCCCCAGCCCTATCAGCCAAAGACGCACAAGGCACAGTGCTTGTTGATGCTGAAATTTTTAATTAAGACAAATTACGAGCCTAATTTATGAATCTAGAGCAACTATTAAAGGCAGCTTCTTTTAAGCCAAAATCCCTCGAACAACCGAATGCTTGGGTTGGGCACTTACCATTTGCATCGTGGGTTATACAAGAAGTTTCACCCAAAATTTTTGTTGAATTGGGTACACACTCGGGTAACTCCTATTTCTCTTTTTGCCAATCGGTTCTAGAAAATAACCTGCAAACTAAGTGTTATGCGGTCGATACTTGGCAGGGTGATGAGCACGCCGGTATTTATGACGATGAGGTGTTTAACAAAGTCAACGAACACAATCAAGTGCATTACTCAGGATTTTCCCAGCTTCTGCGGATGACATTCGAAAATGCGGTAAGCTATTTTAGCGACCAGTCTATTGGGTTGTTGCATATCGATGGATTGCATACCTATGAAGCCGTAAAACACGATTTCGAAACATGGCTGCCTAAATTGGCTCCTGGAGCAGTGGTTCTTTTTCACGATACGGACGTAAGAGAGCGTGGCTTTGGTGTTTGGCAATTCTGGGCAGAGCTTCAATCTATATACCCTAATAATATAGAGTTTATTCACTCTCATGGTTTAGGTGTTTTGCAATTAAATGATGCAACACAAATAAATAAATTAGATTGGCTTGCGCCAGATTGCAATGGAAAGAAAGCGCTTCTAGATTATTTCGCGTTACTTGGTATGTGGCAAGTTGAGCATTTTGATAGAACCTTCCACTTCGAGCCTCTTATGCAAGAGAGAGATAGGCAAGTGGCCCAGCTCAATCAAGCTGTAGTTGAGCGTGATAATTTGATTAATGAAATATTAAGTAGTCGGTCATGGCGTGTGGTGTCATTATTACAGAAAATAAAACCGATGTTAAGCGATGCCTCGCGTAGAGTTTGGCGGGCTATGCCGTTGAAGCAAAATCAAAAGGAAAGAATAAAATATATTTTACTATCTAACTTTCCATGGCTCTTTCGGAGATTTTCTTTTTATAAAAATTGGGAATCAAGTGCGCATGCAGAAGTATATAGAGGAACCAAGGGTGCCTCGTCTAATAATGCTTTATATGATAATTGGCTAAGAAATATAGAGCCGAAAACAATTCCGAGTAATCTTGAAATAGAAACTATCATTAATCAATTTAATCGAAAGCCAGTTTTAAGTGTGGTACTGCCGACATACAATACATCAGAAAATCATTTAATTTCCTGTTTGGAGTCTGTTCTGGGACAGTCTTACCCTTATTGGCAGTTGTGTATCGCAGACGATGCCTCCACAAATCCCCGTGTTAGTGAGATTTTGTTGGATTATGCTAAATCGGATCAGCGTATTCGTATTGTGCTACGCCAACAAAACGGTCACATATCACAAGCTTCTAACAGCGCGCTCGAACTGGCGACAGGTGAGTTTGTGGTATTGCTCGATCATGATGATGTACTGGCTGAACATGCACTTTTTTATGTTGTCAAGGCGATTAATGATCATCCCCAAGCGCGCATTTTTTATAGTGATGAAGATAAGATTGACGAAGAGGGGCGGCGTTCCAATTCACACTTCAAGAGTGATTGGAATCCAGACTTATTTTATTCACAAAACTATGTTTCACATTTGTGCGTCTACGAATGTGATTTAATAAATCAAGTTGGCGGTTTTAGGGTCGGGGTAGAAGGAAGTCAGGATCAAGATTTGATGCTCCGCTGTTTGCCGCATATAACAGCACAGCAAATTATTCATATTCCTCGAGTCTTGTATCATTGGCGCATGATACCTGGATCGACCGCCATGGCATTCGACGAAAAAAGCTATACAACAATAGCCGGTATAAAAGCGCTCAAAGACTATTTTGAGGAAAATTTTCCGGTGGGTGTTCAAGTCGAAGAAGGTAAGTTACCCAATACTTATCGTGTGAAATGGCCAATTCCTACTCCGGCTCCTTTAGTAAGCTTGCTGATCCCGACGAGAGATCGGAAAGAACTTATTGAAACGGCTGTTCGTAGTATTATCGATAAAACCACTTACTCGAATTACGAAATTATTATTCTTGATAACGGAAGTGTGGAGCAAAAGACATTAGATTGGTTTGCGGCAATCAGTCAAATCGATAAACGGGTGCGTGTAATAAAGTATGATCATCCTTTTAATTATTCGGCTATTAATAATTTTGGAGTAAAAAATTGCCAGGGGCATTTAATTGGCTTAATTAACAATGACATTGAAGTTATTTCACCAGAGTGGCTTACAGAGATGGTTGGTCATGCTTGTCGCCACGAAATTGGTTGTGTGGGTGCAAAGCTTTATTACAGTAATAATACCATCCAGCATGGCGGTGTTATTTTGGGTATTGGTGGGGTGGCTGGTCACTCGCATAAACATTATCCTTTTGGTTCCTATGGATACTTTAGTCGTTTGTTTCTTACTCAAAACTTATCTGCGGTAACAGGCGCTTGTCTTTTGGTTCGCCGCGAGGTTTACGAAATGGTGGGTGGGCTTGATGAAGTTAATCTCACAGTAGCCTTTAATGACGTTGACTTTTGTTTAAAAGTTCGCCAGGCAGGTTTTCGTAATCTTTGGACACCTTATGCCGAACTGTATCATCATGAGTCAGTTAGTCGAGGGCACGAAGATACTCGAGAAAAACAAATCCGTTTCCGTAATGAATTTGATTTTATGCAAACTAAGTGGGGTATTGCTCTCCAGGTTGACCCTTTCTACAACCCTAATCTGACAAAAGATCGGGAAGACTTCTCTATTTCTACGGCCGCTCCTTTTTTGGGTTAATATGCGGGTTGCTATAGTTGTTACATTTTATCCAGATATTAACCGTTTGAGACAATCTCTCGAAATAATTGCCTCGCAGGTTGATTTTGTTCTTATGGTTGATAATGGTAGTCGCTTAAGTAAGTCTTCGCTCGAGCATTTGAAGGAAATTAAATATTTATTTATTACCGATCTTGGAGATAATACGGGACTGGGTCATGCCATTAATGTGGGTTTAATTGAGGCAAGGCGATTAAATGCTAACTATGTGGTTCTATTCGACCAGGATAGCGTTCCTGCTAAAGATATGGTTCATAATTTAATTTGCGGTTATGAGCAGAATAGTTTTAATCAAAAAGTTGCGATTATTGGCCCTCGCTTTGTGGATGTGGTAACCAATCACCTATCACAACATATTCGTTTTGAGAACTGGTGCATTAGGCGAATTCCCTGCCCGGAGAACGAACATTGGGTGTCAACAGATTTTCTCATTACATCTGGCTCTTTGATTCCATTGAGTGTTTTGGATGATATAGGTGGCATGGATGAGTCTTTGTTTATCGATCACGTTGACACTGAGTGGTGCTTGCGAGCCAAATCGAAGGGATATGAATTGCTTGGGGATTGTGAGGCATTAATGGAGCACGATCTTGGGGAATACAGAAAACGCATTTGGTTTGGTCGTTGGCGTGAAGTGCCAGTGCATAAACCTTTTCGTTATTACTATATTTTTCGCAATAGCATTTTGCTTTATAAGCGCGATTATATCCCTTGGGCTTGGATACGGATTGATATGATTCGCTTAATTCAAATCATCGGTTTTACGGTGTTTTTTGGTCCTCAGCGTTTTCAAAAACTCCGCATGATGTTGCGCGGTTTGATCGATGGCTTGCGGGGAAAATCTGGAAAATTGGATGGTTAATACTGATTTGGTATCGGGGTGTTCGCCAAGTTGCGGCCTTGTGATTCCAACTTATAACGCAGGCTCTCATTGGCTTAGTGCTCTTTCTAGATTAAGTCAGTATGTTTTTTTAGAAAATTTAGTTATTGATTCGGGATCTACAGACGGCACGGTTTCTCTTGCTATTGCTGCAGGTTTTACTGTTAAGTCAATTCCAAAATCCGAATTTAACCACGGCGGCACGCGCCAGCTTGCGGTTGAGCTGCTTCCCGATGCCGAGATTATTGTGTTTATGACACAAGATGCGATTTTGGCGGATGAGTTTGCCATCGAAAATTTGTTGCGGGTGTTTGATGATCCGCTCGTGGGTGTGGCGTATGGTCGGCAGTTGCCGCACCGTGATGCGAAGCCTTTGGGCGCTCATGCGCGGCTGTTTAATTATCCCGATAAAAGCTATGTGGCGAGTTTGGCGGATCGGGAGCGGATGGGGATTAAGGCGGCTTTTTCGTCCAATTCGTTTGCGGCGTACCGTCGCGAGGCGCTGCAAGCGGTGGGTGGTTTTCCGCGCGATATTATTTTGGGTGAAGATACTTTTGTGGCGGCAAAGATGCTGCTGGCGGGCTGGAAGGTGGCGTATCAAGCGGATGCGCGGGTGTATCACTCGCATGATTATTCGTTGCGCCAAGAGTTTCGGCGCTATTTTGATATTGGGGTGTTTCATGCCCGCGAGCATTGGTTGCTGGATGCGTTTGGTAAGCCGGAAGGTGAGGGCGGGCGGTTTGTGCGCTCGGAATTTGCTTATTTGTTCACACATGCGCCTTGGTTGATTCCTTCGGCTTTTTTGCGCACGGGCTTGAAGTATTTGGGCTATCGCTTGGGCCGTGCCGAGCGCTGGCTGCCTTTGCGCATCAAGCGGGGCTTGAGTATGCACCGTGGGTTTTGGCGGGGTTGAGTGGGGTTGGAATTGGGTTTTGCTAAGTTTTCCGCTTTCACCCCCACCCCAGCCCTCCCCCGTCAAGGGGGAGGGAGCTAAATCTAGCCTCCGCCTTGATGGGCTGGCTAAATCCTGAATCTCTACCTTGATAAGGCGGGCTAAATCTAGTCTCTGCCTTGGGGGTACGGGCTAAATCCAGCCCCTGTCTTGATGGGCTGGGCTAAATATTGTCTTTTTGTCCGCGCTCATCAATTCTTCGTAATCGCGTTTTCTGCCCAGCGATTTCAATTTGATGCCTTTGCCGCAGCGCATTATCCAGTGGTGGCTTGGTGTAAACTGATTCTATATTTTCTTATGGCGATTGCCCTCATTACGTCTTGGATAATCACGCGTTGAACCGCACACATTTTCGATCACATGCTTTGCTGTTTGCTTGGTTCGCCCGCTTGCTTGATGTGGCGCTGGTGTTGGCGGCGGGCTGGCTTGTGTTCGGCTGGCGCTTTGATTGGGCGTTGTGGCCTTTGCCGGTGGCGTATGGCACGTTGATGGTGCTGGGTGGCCTGCTGGTGTTGGTGGTGTTCCCGCTGTTTGGGGTGTATGACTCTTGGCGTGCGCGGGGCTTGGCTTCGCCGGCTTTGCGGGTGTTTTCCGCTTGGATGCTGGTGTTCGCGCTGCTGTTGATTGGTTTGGTGTTGGCTAAGGAGGCTGAAACCTTTTCACGGCTTTGGTTGGCGCAGTGGTGGTTGCTGGCGGGCGGGGCGTTGGTGGTTTCGCGCTTGGGTGTGTATGTTGTGCTGCGCCGTGTGCGCCAGCGTGGCTTGAATTTTCATTCGGTGGTGGTGGTGGGGTGCGGGGCTTTGGCGCGCGATTTAATCGAGCGGGCGGCCTGCGAGCGCTGGGCGGGGTTTCAGGTGGCGGCGGTTTTTTGCAGCCAGCCGCAGGGTTCGGTGTTGGCCTCGCAATCGGTCGCGCCATTGGATGAGCTATTGGCGTATGTGTCTTCGCACGCGGTGGATGAGGTGTGGATTGCGGTGCCCTTGGAGCAGAGTGTGCAATTAAAAGACGTTTTAGCGCAGTTGCGGTTTTCGACGGCGAATGTGCGCTTTGTGCCTGATTTGTTTGGTTTATTTTTGGTGAATCACGGCGTGTCGAGTGTGATGAATGTGCCGATGATTGATTTAACCGCTTCACCGATGACGGGGGCAAACCGCATTGTGAAGGGGATTGAGGATCGGGTGTTGGCATTGCTTATTTTATTGCTGATTAGCCCATTGCTTGTGCTGATTGCTTTGGGCGTGAAGCTTAGCTCGAAAGGGCCGGTGCTCTATAAGCAAAAGCGGCATGGGTGGGATGGACGACCGTTTAATATTTATAAGTTTCGCAGTATGAAAGATGGCGCAGATGATGAAGGTGAAGTACACCAAGCCGTAAAAGGCGACAGCCGAGTGACGCGATTCGGCGCTTTTTTGCGGAGAACGAGTCTGGATGAGTTGCCGCAGTTCATCAACGTATTGCAGGGACGAATGTCGATTGTCGGCCCAAGGCCGCATGCGGTGGAGCATAACGAGTTATATAAATCGCAAATTGCGGGCTATATGCTGCGCCACAAGGTAAAACCCGGCATTACGGGTTGGGCGCAAGTTAATGGCTGGCGCGGCGAGACGGATACGTTAGAGAAAATGCAAAAGCGCGTGGAATACGATTTGTATTACATCGAACATTGGTCGCTGGGCTTTGATTTGAAGATTATTTTTTTAACGCTGCTGCGTGGTTTTGTGCATAAAAATGCGTATTAGTGATAGGACTTACGCAAAACTTGGATTGAGCCCCTCTCCTTATCGCGGGAGAGGGGGATAACCTTTACCAGAACATAGAGCACTTCTAAAAACTCGTCATTCCCGCGAATGCGGGAATCCAACGTGTTGTTTTATATATAGTACTTACGCAGAATGTCGGTTTTACCCCCTCCCCCTTGACGGGGGAGGGATGGGGAGAGGGTGGGGAAGCTGGCATAAGCCTATGATTTGGTAGATGCTCTCGCCCCCTCTCCCCAACCCTCTCCCGCGAGGGGAGAGGGGGCTAAATCAGGATTTTGCGTAAGTCCTAATATAGACTCCCGCATTCGCGGGAATGACGAAATGCGGGTTTTTAGAAGTTCCCCATAGACTTGTGCCAACTTCTCCATCCTTTTCCCCCTCGCTACGCTCTCCCCCGTCAAGGGGGAGGGAGTAAAACAACCATTCTGCGTAAGCCCTATTAAATACACTAGACGCACCGAGCGGGTGCTCTGTCCATAAAAAAAACCGGTCATTGACCGGTTTTTGTTGCCTTATTGTTGCGTTGCGCGAGCAATAAATCAGGCCATGGCCTTGATGTTGCTGTTCAGGCGGCTTTTGGCGCGCGCTGCGGTGTTGCGGTGCAGGATGCCTTTGTTGACCATGCTGTCAATAATCGGGCGGGCTTCTTGGAATGCTGCAGTGGCTGCAACTTTGTCGCCGCCTGAGATGGCTTTAAGGGTTTTTTTGATGAAGGTGCGCACGCGTGAACGCAGGGCAACGTTACGAATGCGGTTTTTTTCGTCTTGGCGGATGCGCTTTTTAGCGGATGCGTTGTTGGCCACAGTGGCTCTCCTAGGGAATTGGGTATCTAAAATGAGGCGGGCATTATCCCTTTATTGCGTTTTATGTCAACTGGTTATTGTTTAAGTCGTTAGAACGTGTTCAAAGTCTTTTTTATCCTTAGTCGCCCGGATGAAGCGTAGCGAGAATCCGGGGAAGCCGTGCCGCGAGTTAAGCCTCCCCCGGGTTAACACCCGGGCTACGAGTGCTTTATGTCAACTGGTTATTGTTTAAGTGGTTAGAAGTTGCTCAAAGCCTTTTTGACCCTGTAGCCCGGATGAAGCGCAGCGAGAATCCGGGGGCAGACGTGCTGATGCTTAAGCTTGCCCCGGGTTGTCACCCGGGCTACGAGGGCGTTGTGGGCAATTTATGCGCTGCTTAACGAGACTTTGAACAGGTCAGATAGCAGGGTTCGGATGGCTGGGGTACATTGCGCTCATTGGTTAACGACGTGTTGTACTCATGATTCAGGAAGCTGTGGTACTCAAAGTGGCGGTCGATGCTCCGGTGGAGGGGGTGTTTGATTACGTTTTGCCCTTGTCTTGGGAGGGCGGGTGCGACGCTCTAGTGGGGCGGCGGGTGCGCGTGCCGTTTGGGGCGAGCGTGCGTATGGGTGTGGTGGTTGCAGAGAGTGGGGGTGAGCCTTCGCCGGAGTTGAGGGCGATTGAGGCGGTGTTGGATAACGCGCCCTTGCTGGAGGCCGACGACTTGCGTCTGGGGCAGTGGTTGGCGGGGTATTACCATGCGCCGCTCGGCGAGGTGTTGGCGTTGATGTTGCCTGCGAGTTTGCGCGGGGGGGCGGTGATGTGCTCGCATGAGGTGCGCGGGTGGCGGGTGTTGCCGAGTGCGCCGATGGAGGTGTCGGGTGCGCCGCGTCAGACGGAGGTATTGCGCCTTTTGCATGAGTCGGCGCAGGGTGTGGCGGATGCGGATTTGCGCGGCATGACGGCGGTGTTGCGTGCTCTGGAGCAGCGGGGCTTTGTGGCGCGTTGTGTGTTGGATGCGGCGGAGCAGATGATGCCGGAGCAGGTGGCGGATGTTCCGTTGGCGCTTCATTTGAATGCGGAGCAGGTGGCTGCGTCTGAGGCGATTGGCTCAAATTTGGGGCAATTTGCGGCGTTTTTGCTGCATGGGATTACGGGCAGTGGCAAAACCGAGGTGTATCTTGCGGCGATGACACAAGTCTTGCAGCGCGGGTTGCAGGTGTTGGTGCTGGTGCCGGAAATTGCTTTGACACCGCAGTTGGTGGGGCGATTTGCGGCGCGTTTTCAGCCGCTGGGGGCGGAGGCGATTGTGGTGCTGCATTCGGCGATGACGGCGCGGGCGCGGGAGTTGGCTTGGCAGGCTGCCAAGTTTGGGCGGGCGCGTGTGGTGTTGGGGACACGCTCGGCGGTGCTGACCCCGCTGCCGCGTTTGGGGCTGATTGTGGTGGATGAGGAGCATGATCCATCCTACAAGCAGCAGGAGGGTTGGCGTTATCACGCACGGGATGTGGCGGTGGTGCGGGCGCAGCAGCGTAGGATTCCGGTGGTGTTAGGTTCGGCGACACCTGCTTTGGAGAGCATGGCGCAGGTGGCGCAAGGGCGTTATCGCTTGTTACGTTTGACCGAGCGGGCGGGCGGGGCGCGTATGCCGCGTTTGGAATTGCTTGATGTGCGCAAAAGGCCGTTGCAGGAGGGTTTGTCTGCGCCGTTGCTTGAAAAAATGACGGCGCATTTGCTCGTGGGTGGGCAGGTGTTGTTGTTTTTGAATCGGCGCGGGTTTGCGCCGCAGCTTGCGTGTCATGCCTGCGGGCATGTGGAGGTGTGTCGGCAGTGTTCTGCGCCGATGACGGTGCATCGCGGGCGTGGGCGCTTGGTGTGTCATCACTGCGGGGCGGAGCGTGCCGTGCCGCGTGTTTGTGCGGCGTGTGGTGCAAATGATTTGCAGATGCCTGGGCAGGGGACGGAGCGGGTGGAAATGGCCTTGCGCGGGCTGTTTCCTGAGTTTGCACTGGAGCGGATTGATCGTGACACCACGCGGCGCAAGGGTGAGCTTGAGAGCAAGCTTGCACGGGCACATTCGGGCGAGGCGCGGATTTTGTTGGGCACGCAGATGTTGGCTAAGGGGCATGATTTTGCCGGGGTGACTTTGGCGGTAATTCTGGATGCGGATAGCGGTTTGATGAGTAATGATTTTCGTGCGCCGGAGCGACTTGTGCAGCTGATTGTGCAGGTGGCGGGGCGTGCGGGGCGGGCGGATAAGCCTGGCGAGGTGCTGATTCAAACGCATCAGCCGGAACATCCGCTGTTGCAGGCTTTGCTGCATGGCGGCTTTGAGCGTTGTGCTGAATTGTTGATGCAAGAGCGTGAGTTGGCGCGCTTGCCGCCGTTTGCGCATTTGGCCTTGCTGCGCGCCGAGGCGAAGGATGCTTCAAAAGCGCAGGGGTTTCTTATGCGTTGCGCGGCGTTTTTCAAGGAAGAAAACACCGAGGCGGTGCAGGTGTGGGGGCCTGCGCCTGCGCCGCTTGAGCGGCGTGCGGGGCGTTTTCGTTTTCAGCTTTTGTTGGTTGGGTCGCAACGTGCGCCTTTGCATCGGGCGATGGAGCAGTTCGGCGTGGCGCAACAGAGCTGGGCGGAGCGGCGCGGGGTGAAGTGGGGTTTGGATATTGATCCGCAGGAGATGGGGTAGGTTGGTGTTCGTGGGGTTTGTAGCCCGGGTGAAAACCCGGGGCAGTCCGTGCAATGGGTGCGGCTCGCTCCCGGATTCTCGCTGCGCTTCATCCGGGCTACGTGGCGGAGCGGCGCGGGGTGAAGTGGGGTTTGGATATTGACCCGCAGGAGATGGGGTAGGGTGGTGTTTGTGGGGTTTGTTGCCCGGGTGACAACCCGGGGCAGTCCGTGCTATGG
>JBFXGB010000021.1:0-26773 GCA_050178405.1 Halothiobacillaceae bacterium | reverse complement strand
CGGGAATACCACTCCCCCCCCCGGGTTGACACCCGGGCAACGAAATCACGCAAAACTTTTTTCTCTCCCTCTCCCGCTGGCGGGAGAGGGCTGGGGTGAGGGTGCTTCGTCAACGCAACCCGTAGCCCGGATGAAGCGCAGCGAGAATCCGGGAATACCCCCCCCCCGGGTTGACACCCGGGCTACGAAATCACACACCCCCCGTGGGAGGCCGTCTCGACGGGCGAAAAAGCCGCCCAAAAACCACCCCCACACAACCACTCAACCCCCAAAAACAACCGCTCACCCCACAAACCCTTGCGACTTGACCCACAATGACCTAAAACTTGTCCTAGACAAAAACTAAAACCCCATTGGAACCCGCCCATGAAACCCCACGGTTTTACCCTCTTAGAACTAATGATCACCATCGCCATTGCAGCCATCTTGCTCGCAATCGCCGTGCCCAGCTTCCAAGGCCTCATAAACTCCTCTCGTTTAACGGGCACCACCAACGAACTGGTCGCCGCACTAAGCCAAGCACGCTCCGAAGCCATACGCACCAATGCCCGCGTCAGCATCTGCGCAAGTAACAACAACACAGCCTGCACCGGCTTGGTCGCAGGTGCATGGCCGGGTTACATCGTCTTTACCAACCCAAACAACAATGCATTAGTTGATGCAGGCGAAACCGTACTCCGTACCGGCACCATCAGCGGCAATACTCAAATCAAAGGCGCTGCACCCATCACATTCGGCGCAGATGGCATTCCCAACCCGCTGAACGCGGCCATAACCGTATGCCTCCCCGTCACCAACCCCGCAGAAAACCTGCGCACCATTACCCTTAGCGCAGGCGGAGTACGCACAGCACGCAGCAACAATGCAGGAGCCTGCCCATGATTCACTTCACCCTATCCCCGTGCGCGAACGCAGCTATATCTCAAAGCTCGCCCGCCCACCGCACCAAACAACACGGCTTTTCACTCCTTGAAGCCCTTATTGCTGCGCTGGTGCTCTCCATCGGTCTGCTCGGTGTCGCAGCACTCCAAGCCAACGCCCTAAAAAATAACCAAAGTTCGCTTGAGCGCAGCATGGCGGTGGCTCAAAGCTACAGCATTCTTGATGCCATGCGCGCCAATGTTGTTGCCGCACGTAATAATGCCTACAACACTGGTGGCAACGTCTGCGCCGTCCCTGCGGCAGGAGCAACCTTAGCAACCCAAGACATCAACCGCTGGATCACAAATTTACAAGCGGCACTCAACGACACAGCGGCCTGCGGCAACATCAACTGCGCAGCCAATGTCTGCACTATCACAGTGACATGGAGCGACAGCCGAGGCACACAAGGCAACGCAGCCCAAACCATTACCACGGTAAGCCAGCTATGAAAACTATAACTCCTGCTCAATACTCAAAACACGCAGGCTTTAGCATCGTCGAGCTCCTCATCGGCTTGACCATTGGCTTGCTCTTGCTTGCAGGGGTAATTGCCATCTTTATCTCCACCCAACAAGCCGGACGCACCACCGACAGCCTCTCGCGCATCCAAGAAAATGCACGCATGGCGTTTGAACTTATGGCACGCGATGTTCGCGAAGCGGGCGGCAACCCCTGCCAAAACAACAACCCCGTCGCCAATGTATTGGCTGGGAATGCCGCATGGCGCAACTGGCAAGGCGGTTTAATGGGCTACGACACTGATGCGGCCTTCAACGCCGCTTTCCCCACCATTGGCACCGGAAACAACGCAACCCAACACATCACGGACACCCATGCCATAACCGTCATGGGTGCAGTATCTCCCAGCGCAACAGTCACTGCCAGCGCCCCCGCAGCAAGCACAATCACAATTAACGCCGCAGCCGGCTATGCTGCCGGCGACATCTTAATGGCCTGCGACTTTAACCAGACATCAATTTTTCAAGCCTCTGCGGTCGCGGGCGCTGTAATAACTCACGCGGCAAATGCAGGCGCTCCCGGTAATGTCACCGCAAGTTTGGGGCTTCCAATACCCACGCCGTATAGCTACGGCGCAAACGCCCAGCTTGCCCGCTTCCAATCGGTCACGTGGTACATCGGCGCTACCGGACGCAATGACAATCGCGGCGCTCCAATTAACGCCCTATTCCGCACAGTCAACGGCGGCACTCCCCAAGAAATGATCGAAGGCGTGGATACCATGCAGCTTACTTTCCTCGTCCCCCCAGGGCCTGCCTATATCTTTCCAACCACCCTTGCGCAATGGCAAAGCGTCACCGCCGCCAATATCACCCTCACCCTAAGCGGCTCCGATGCAGGCACGACAACCGATAACCAAAACAACGCACGCCTGCAACGCACCTTGAATCAAACCGTCTCACTCAGGAGTCGTCTGCCATGAAACATGCTAACCCCTCCACCGCCCGCGGCGCAGCACTGATTGTTGCCCTGATTCTGCTACTCGTCATCACCATTCTTGGCGTAGCGAGTATGCGTGGCACGACTCTGCAAGAGCGCATGAGCGCCAACATGTATGACCGCAGCCTGGCGTTCCAGGGTGATGAAGCGGCTTTGCGCGCCCTCGAAGCCCAAATCCGAGTTCTAGGCAACTACCCTCCGGACTTGTCCGAGACGCAGTACAGCGACGGCACATGCCAGGTTGCGCCGTGCAACACGAGCGGCTACTGCGCACGCCCCGATGCTGAGTGCCCGGATCGCTGGAAAAACCCCGCATTCGCGGACTGGGCTCCCGTGCCTACAACCCTTCTGGCGGCCAATGCACTCGGCGATCTTGCTGTAACACCTGAATTTTTTATTGAGCGCATGGGCACCGCCAACAATTGGTATTCATGCGACCAACAAGTCCCCATGCACCCCAACTGTCAGGGTGAGCGCTTTCGCGCCACAGCACGCAGCACAGCCGACGGACGCGCCACCGCCATGCTTCAAGTCACTTTTGCCGAATAGCCCATAACAAGAGGAACCCGTCATGCAACACACTCTCCCTCGCATTCAAGCCCGCCCCCTGGCGCTGGCCATCCACTTGACTCTAACCATTGGTGTACTGGCTCCAACCATGGCCTACGCCACACTCAACATTCCAAACAGCCCGCTACAAGCCGGCTCAGGCGTAGCGGCCAACATCATGTTTATCCAGGACGATTCCGGCAGTATGCACTGGGAGCATATGCCTGATGGCATAGGCGCTACGAGCTACCTGTTCCCAGTGCCCAGTCATCTTTATGGCAGCTCTAACTACGACACCAACATCACGAGCTTTTCCGATACCAACAGCACCAACACCAAGGTGCGCTCGTGGTATACGAACAAAGTTCATTACAACCCCACGCTCACCTACACCCCTTGGGTCAAGTATGACGGCACATCCTTCGGCAACGCCAGCCCAACACGCGCGCGCTTTAATCCCTACGACGTGGTAACCATGCCCGGTCATACCTGTAATGCCGCCGCCGACCCCAACAACCGCTGCATGGATCTCACCATTGAGCAAACCTATAACGGTAGTAGCGCAAACAAGTTTTACCCCATCACCTTTTACCAATACAAAGGTAGCGGCAGTGTCGACAGCTACAAAAGCTATATCAAGTACCAGATTCGCGGGAATACAGGCTATAAAAAAGACCTCAACGGCGGCTCTGAAACCACGGTCACCAGCTTCACCTGGCCAGGGGGGATTACCCGCACCGTCGCCGAAGAAAAGCAAAACTTCGCCAACTGGTTTAGTTACTACCGCTCGCGCATTCTTACCCTGCGCGGCGGTACTGGCTTAGCCTTCCTAGGCTTAGATGCCAAGAGTTTCCGCGTAGGCTTTACTACCATCAACAACGGCGACATCAACTATCAAGTTCCGATTACCACGCCCGCGCATGAAGGTAACTTTACCGGCACCTATAAGGAAAATTTTTACCACCGCCTATACCAATGGCCAATTCCCACCAGTGGTACGCCCTTGCTCACCGCACTTAATCGTGTAGGCACCTACTACGAAAACGCCACCTCCGGTGGCCCATGGGGGCCTGATATTGGTGGTAATGGTGCACAAATTTCCTGTCGCCAGTCCTTTGCCATCCTTACCACGGATGGTTACTACGGCGACTCCATACGTAGTGCGGGCAACCAAGATGGCACAGCGGGCACACCCATTTCATCGCCCGACGGCAGCAATACCTTCACCTACGCCCCGGTCAACCCTTTCAAGGACAGTTATTCCAACACTCTGGCGGATGTTGCCATGAAGTATTGGAAACGCGACCTGCGCACTAGCCTGAAAAATGATGTCCCCACTTCATCCGCCGACCCTGCCTTCTGGCAGCATATGACTACTTTCGGCGTATCACTAGGAGTCAGCGGTACGCTTGATTCGCAAACCGACTTGCCTGCCCTGACTTCAGGCGCAAAAACATGGCCGAATCCTACAAGTTCAAGCGGTGCCAAAATCGACGACCTCTGGCACGCTACGGTCAATGGTCGAGGTGAGTTCATCAATGCGAAAGATGCCAAGGAATATGAAGAAGGTCTCAAGCGCGCATTAGGCGCGATTAGTGATCGCGTCGCCTCCGCATCCAACCTGTCTGGCAACAGCACCTCAATCACCTTGGACTCCGCCGTATTCCAGGCCAGCTTCACCAGCGGCCAATGGTTTGGCGGCCTTAAAGCCTATCAGATGACAAACACCGGGCTGGTTCCAACGCCGCTCTGGGACGCCGCTAACAATATCCCTGCGGCAAACGCACGCAATATCATCACCCGCAAAAATGCGACTACACCTGTAGCATTCCAATTTGCCAACCTGACCGCCACACAACAAACGGCTTTGGGCAGTGCGGATGTCGTTAACTACCTGCGTGGCGATCAGAGCAAGGAGATGTCCAATGGAGGCTCCTTCCGCAACCGCACCAAACTGCTCGGCGACATCATTCACTCCTCCCCTGCCTACTCTAAGGATAGCGATACAGTGTTCATTGGCGCCAACGACGGCATGTTGCACGCTTTCGATGCCAAAACCGGTATTGAGCGCTTTGCCTACATCCCCGGGGAGTTCTTGAACAATGGAATCAAGGACTTAAGTGACCCTGACTACGCGCACCGCTACTTTGTCGATGGTGCCATTGCGCTTTCCAGCAAAAAACAAACCTTTGATAAAAGCTTCTTGGTCGCCGCACTCGGGCGCGGCGGCAAAGGGGTGTTTGGTCTAGACGTCACCACCCCAGACAGCTTTTCACCCGCTTTGGCGCTGTGGGACTACACCCCGGCTTTCAAAGCGGATAACGATATGGGCTTTGTGCTCGGCAAACCCTTCATTGCCAAAGCCAACAACGGTGACTGGGTCGCTATTTTTGGTAACGGCTACAACAGCAATAATGAAAAAGCCGTGCTCTACGTTGTCAACTTAGAAACCGGCGACCTCATCAAGAAAATCGACACCGGCGCAGGCTCTGCCGCAGCCAGCAACGGACTTACCACCCCCAAAGGCTGGGATGCCGACCGCAACGGCACGGTGGACTACATTTATGCGGGCGATCACCTTGGCAATATGTGGAAGTTTGACCTTAGCAAGAGCAACGAAAATGAATGGGGCATTGCCAATAATGTGCCAATGTTTGTCGCCACGGATGCCTATGGCAAACGCCAACCCATCACAGGCGGCGTAAGTCTTGGCATCAACCCAATAACTACTGACCCTAATTTTGGCAAGCTATTTGTCTTTTTTGGCACAGGTAGCTACATTACATCCGGCGACTCTTCAGACGTCAGCGTTCAAACATGGTACGGCCTGATCGACGAGGACAACAAAACGATTGCCTTACGAACCGATCTCGCACAAAGGAACATTGTTACGCAAACTACCGCATCAGGATTGACTGTGCGCGCATTCTCCCCTGCCACCACGGGTGACATGGCCAACAAAAAAGGCTGGTTCGTGGACTTAAAGGTTAATAACAATGCAGAAGGTGAGCGCATCGTCACCGACTCTATGCTACTAGGCAATGTGCTTTTAGCCAGCAGCATTATTCCCGTCAGCGACGATGTATGTACTCCAACGGGGCGCGGCTACATCAATGCCATTGATCCTTGGAGCGGCGGCTCATTGAAAAATGTCTTCTTTGACTTTGATAACGATGGTGCCCAAACCGACGGGGATAAAATTGACTACAACGGCAATAAGTTACCCATTGGTTCAATTGACTTTAATATCGGCATGCCATCCGAACCCCTTTTTATGGGCAATCAAATGAGCATCGGAGGGTCACGGGCTGCAGTTGAAAGCCTGACCGTGTTCCCAAGTTACCCAAGCGGTCGTATTTCTTGGCGTGAATTGATTGGAGATTAATGATGAAAATGTTAGTGAATGTTTGTCTTATGACGTTTGGACTTTGTTTTGCCAGTAGCGCGGCATTAGCTCAAGAACCTAGCCTGCCGCCCGTACTTGAAATTGGCGGATATGTCACCGACTTTGATCCTAAAACCAGCACTTTGGTCATTGACGGAAAAAGTTTTCAGATCACAACGGACACCCCTATCTGGGTGGAAGGTCAAGATGGTTATGCGCGCGCACCTCTAAGCGAGCTAAACATCCCGAAAGGCTCACGAGTGTTCTACGAGCCTTTGCCAAATAATCGGCTGCGTGGTGTATCCATCATCCCGCCATCCACCAAATCCGCGAGATAAGCGTATGCAACACCACTTAAAGGTTCGCGGCTTTACCTTGATCGAAATCATGATTGTGGTGGCGATTATCAGCATTCTTGCTGCGATTGCTTACCCGAGTTATCAGGCACAGGTTATCAAAGCCAACCGCGCCAAGGCAGCGGCCTGCTTGATTGAACAAGCGCAGTTTATGGAGCGGTTTTACACTACCAATTTGAGCTATGCCGCAGCGGCACTGCCCGCAGGTGGATGCACAACCGAACTTGCAGCACGTTATACTTTTGCACTGACCCCCGCAGCGACCGCGCGCACCTACACCATCACCGCCACGCCGCAAGGCCCGCAAAATGATCCTCAATGCGGCATATTGAGCATTAACCAAGCGGGTGTTAAAACTGTACTTAATGGCTCTACGGATGCAGCACAAGTGAGTAATTGCTGGAAGTAGTTAACCTCAAAACTCGCCACAGTGCCCGCGCAAGCGGGCTTTTTATTGATCAAATTTTGGATACATTGCATGAACATCTCCCTTTTAGGCACTGGCTTGCTTGGCTCGGCGGTGGCTGAGCGCCTGCTTGCCCAAGGCCATCGCCTGACAGTCTGGAATCGTCAGGCACACAAATCCGCCGGGCTCGCCCAGCATGGCGCAAAAATCGCGGACACTCCCGCAGAGGCGCTCAACGCAAGCGAAATCATCCTGCTCTTTTTGTCCGACCGCGCCGCCATCGAGCAGGTTTTGCTGACCGAAGCTACCCGCCCGGTGCTCGACGGGCGCTTGATCGTCAATATGGGCACCATTAGTCCAAACGATAGTCTCGCGCTGGCCAATGCGTTGAGTGCTGCGGGCGCAGAATATGCCGAGTGCCCCGTGTTGGGCAGCCTACCCGAAGCGCGCAATGGCACGCTGATTTTGATGTTTGGCGGCACGCCTAAGCAGTTCGATGCGTGCCTGCCGCTGTTACGCGACTTGGGCAGCGAACCCAAGCACATCGGCGTAGTCGGTCAGGCCGCCGCACTTAAACTGGCCATGAACCAGCTTATTGCCAGCCAAACCGCCGCTTTTGCTATGAGCCTGGCGCTGGTTCAGGCGCACGACGTGGCGGTGGATGATTTCATGCAGATTTTGCGCGGCAGCGCACTGTATGCACCCACCTTTGATAAAAAGCTCGATAGGATGCTTTCTGGCGATTTTTCGCGCCCCAATTTCCCGCTTGAGCATTTAATTAAAGATGTGCGCCTGTTTATCGCAAGCGCCGAAGAAAAAGGCATCAACACCCGCCCGCTGGCCGAGCTTGAAACGGTCTTGACGCATGTCGCCCAGTCCGGACAAGGCACCGAGGATTACAGCGTGTTGCAACAAGGCTTCAAACCCCTAAATAATCCAAGCTAGGGTACGTCACAGCCTTCCCAACGAATTTGCGTTGCTGGCAGATTCGTTTGCACACGCGGCTTCGTGATTCCCTCTGCGCAATGCACCGTCATTTGCGCCTTGCGATCAAGCTCTAAACGTAGCATTTCGCCCGCCGCTAAGCTTGCCTGAATGTTTACCCTATCCCGCAATTCGCTGAATACGCCTTGCGGCGCAATCGTCCAGCCCGCATCCGAGTGAGAAGCCTGAACACGCCCGCCGGGCAGGCCGAAACCCTGCCATTGCGCATCAATCTCTACGCTGGATGGCGCGCTGGCGTTAGCCAACCAAACTTCAGGATTGGCACGCTCGACACGAATCGCCTCGCCCGCCCCTAAAGTCCGCGACCAATGTAAATCCACCGGCGTCGCCATCAATGCGCCAAAGACCACGCCCACACTGGCAAGCCCCCCAAGCGCCCACAGTGCGGGTCTGGGAAGCTGGAGCGGCTTGGGTGTCCAGCCCGTTTCACGCTGCGGAATGCGCATAATCAGGTAGTAACTTAGCCAAGCCGCAAAAAACGACAGCCACGCCGACCAGAGCACGTCGGACAAATAATGCCCGCCCGCCGCAATGCGACTAAAACCCATCGCTGCGCCCAAAACAATAGCTAGAGCCAACGCCGCTGCCGCCAAACGTGGGCGACGCTTGCGCCACAGCAACCACAAGACCGCCAAAGCAAAGCCCGCCGAACAATGCCCACAAGGAAACGACTTACCGCCCGCCGCTTCGCCGATCATTAAAGGTGGCGCATAGGGAAAATCACCGCCGAAGTTTTCGGTTTGCACCGGGCGCGGCCGATCCCAAAACTCTTTGAAGATGCCATTGACCAATAGCCCAGGACCCAGCACCACAGTCAACACCACCACGGCGGCATGGGCGCGCCAGGCTCTAAGCGGCCTAATCCAAGTGCCAAACAGCACGATAAACAGCGCAGGCAACGCCACCAGCATGGTAAGAATCGGCGCCGCCTTGTAACAAAACTGCACAAAAGGCGTGTTCTGCACCGGCCATGCAGCATCGCCCGCACCAAGTTCAGGATGGTAAAACAGGGTGCTGATTTGGATATCCAGCGGCCAAATCCAGAACGGCACACTGCTTATAAACATCAGACCAAGAAGGATAAATAGCAACGGACGAGCGTTTTTAGGCATGATGATTTTCGTAAAAGCAAAATAAATTGGCGAAATGCCGTCCTATCTAACTGCCCGCATCGGGCGCATGTTCTTTCAACCAATCTTTGAGGGCTGCATCAATGCGCGTTTGCCAGCCTGCGCCTGTCGCCCGAAATTGCCCCACCACTTCGGGCGAAAGGCGAATAGTAATGCGTTCCTTGGTGCTGGCCGCTGGCGGTCGTCCCTTGCGCACAAAAGGCTTCACCTGCTCCCATTCTTCATCTGTCAGCGGCCTAGCATCCGGATCGGACATAGCAGCGGCTGTGATGGTCAGCCCTTCCTCATAGGTCGGAATAATCGTTCCCTGTTTAAGCTGCGGCATAATGTTTAACCTCACGTGGATTAGCCTTACGCAGGCTGATAATGCGGCGCACGTCGGCACGATCGACAAAGACTACAAAATACAGACGCAATCCAATGTAGCCAATTCCGCAATAACGCGACTCGCCATAGTCACGACGAGCATCCAGCCAAGTGATAGCCCTTCCCATTCAAAACTAGCCGCAAGTGCCAGCGAAACACCGTGCTTGGCCATATTTGCGACGTCTTTGGCCGCGTCAAATGTTGTGTTTATGTGATTTATTGTATGCACTTAAAATACACCGACAAGCAACCCAACGGCAAGTCAAAAACAAAAACCCCGCATGAGCGGGGCTTTGAGTATAACGAACAATCGACAGCGAAAATTAACGCTTGGAGAACTGTACCGCGCGGCGAGCTTTGCGCAGGCCGACTTTCTTACGTTCCACTTCACGCGCATCGCGGGTGACGAAGCCCGCTTTACGCAGCGCAGAGCGCAGAGTTTCGTCGTATTCCATCAATGCACGGGTAATGCCGTGGCGAATCGCGCCGGATTGACCAGTGTTACCACCGCCTTCAACCGTGACCATGATGTCGAACTTATCGACCAAGCCGGTCAGTTCAAGCGGCTGGCGCACCACCATGCAGGCGGTTGGGCGACCAAAATACACATCAAGCGGACGACCGTTGACGGTGATGTTGCCCGTACCCGAACGGAGGAATACGCGTGCGGCAGACGTCTTACGACGACCAGTTCCATAATCTTGAGTCAGTGCCATGTCTGATTATCTCTGTAAGTTAGATGTCAAGTACACGCGGCTGTTGGGCAACATGTGGATGCTCGGTGCCAGCGTAAACTTTAAGTTTGGAGAACATCTGGCGACCCAGTGGGTTCTTCGGCAACATGCCTTTGACCGCGATTTCAATCGGGCGCTGCGGCGACTTGTCAATCAACTTGCCAAAGCTAATGGATTTCAAGTTGCCAATGTAGCCCGTGTGATGGTGGTACATTTTGTCTTGTACTTTATTACCGGTTACGCGCACTTTTTCAGCATTAATAACAATAACGTAGTCACCCGTATCGACGTGCGGTGTGTACTCGGCCTTGTGCTTGCCACGCAGGCGCCGAGCGATTTCAGTTGCCATACGACCCAGGGTTTTGCCACTGGCATCCACGACGAACCAGTCACGTGTGACTTCCGCCGGTTTAGCACTCAAGGTTTTCATGGATTTTGCTCCAAAGCATCACGCCTCAAAGAGAACGTTGTGTAGGTATTAGAAGGTCGCGCAATTTACACCACTTAAAGATGCTTGGCAAGACATACGTTCATTTTTCGTTGTGTAACGACGGCTTTCATTGAATGTAGCCCGGGTATAAACCCGGGGTAAGCACTTCAAAGGACACCGCTGCCCCGGATTCCCGCTGCGCTTCATCCGGGCTACATAGCCGTCAACAGGAAACTTCTAAAACCTCAATATCGTCTTTGCGAGCGCAGCGAAGCAATCCATAACTTGATGCTGTGTCGAGGCTCATTTGGATTGCCACGTCGCTTCGCTCCTCGCAATGACGGCTTTTAGAAGACGTCAACAGATTCTCAACCCACATCCGGCATATTGCGTCCGTAGAAGATTTCCTGCATTTCCTTGCGCAAAGCGCGTTCGATATTGATGAGCTCATCGGCCGCATAGTCTTCGCGCCCATGACCAAACAAGGCATTGTCTAGGTCAAAATCTTTGAGCAGCATTTTGGTGTGGAAAATGTTTTCTTGATACACATTCACATCAATCATTTGATAACGGCGGCGTGTATCTTCAGACATGTAGTTTTGAATGGAATTGATATTGTGGTCGATGAAGTGCTTTTTACCATGCACATCACGGGTAAAGCCGCGCACACGATAATCAATCGTTAAAATATCAAAATCAAAACTATGAATCAGGTAATTCAAAGCACGCAGCGGTGAAATGCGTCCGCAGGTCGATACCTCAATATCCGCACGGAAGGTACTAATGCCATTTTCCGGGTGACTTTCAGGGTAAGTGTGAACGGTCAGGTGGCTTTTATCGAGATGTGCAGCAAGGCTGCTCACCAGCTTAGAGCCGGTCAGCGGCCCTGGTGCTTCCATGTTGCCGTTCTGCCCGGTTAAAAACTCCGTGGCCACGGGTTCTTCCGACACCAATATAGTCACGCTTGCGCCCTGTGGGTCGTAATCCTGGCGCGCCACATTAAGAATATTCGCACCAATCATTTCCGTAACATCGGTCAAAATCTGCGTTAGACGGTCGGCGTTATAGGCTTCATCAATATAGGCAATATATTCATCGACATGCTGCCGCGTTTTGGCGTAACAAATATCGTAGATTGAAAAACTTAACGTTTTACTTAAATTATTAAAACCATGCAGTTTCAAACCCTTGTCCATACCTTATCCTCAACGCAAGCGTTTTTATTCTTCAATGATTTCAAAGTCGTGGGTAATTTCGGCGGACTTATTGAGCATATGGGTCACCGAGCAATACTTATCGGCGGACAAATGTACCGCACGCTCAACCTGCTTCGGGTCTAGGCCAGTGCCTTTAACAATGTAATGCACATGAATCGTCTTGAATACTTTAGGAATGCTGTCCGTGCGTTCGGCATTCACTTCGATAATGCAATCACGCACCGGCTGACGTTGTTTTTGCAGAATCATGACCACGTCAATCGCCGTGCAGCCGCCTAAGCCCAGCAACACCATCTCGGTGGGGCGCGGGCCGAGATTGCGCCCGCCGATATCCGGCGCGCCGTCCATCACCACGGCGTGACCGCTCTCGGTTTCGCCCATAAAGGCCATGCCATCAACCCATTGCACACGTGCTTTCATATCGTTCCTCCCAAATCTTTTAAGCCACAGAGGACACAGAGAGCGCAGAGTGGGAATAATCGCTCTGTCATTCTCTGTGCCCTCTGTGATCTCTGTGGCTAAAAAAACAATTCTTTCAACTTCGCGCCCGGCTCGTCCGCACGCATAAAAGCCTCGCCCACCAGAAAGGCGTGGACATGATGCCGACGCATCAGCGCCACATCGTCCCGACCATGAATGCCGCTTTCGCACACCAACAGCGCGCCTTGTGGCAGCATATCGAGCATATTCAAAGTGGTATCTAAGCTCACTTCAAAGGTACGCAAGCTGCGGTTATTCACCCCAAGCAAGGTGTGCGTCCAATCATCCGTTAAGGCAAGGGCGCGGTGCATTTCTTCGCGGTCATGCACCTCGACCAGTACATCCATGCCCAACTTGAGCGCCAAATCATGCAGTGCACGCAAACTTGCATCGTCCAATGCGGAGACAATCAGCAAAATGCAGTCCGCACCCATCGCACGCGCTTCAAGCACTTGGTAGGCATCGATTAGAAAATCTTTGCGAATCACTGGCAACGCGCAAGCGGCACGCGCTTCGATTAGATAGCTTTCTGCACCTTGAAAAAAATCACGGTCGGTCAAAACCGATAAACACGTCGCCCCACCCTGCTCATAGCTTTGGGCAATTTTTGCGGGGTGAAAATCTGCGCGCAACACGCCCTTGCTGGGGCTGGCTTTTTTGATTTCGGCAATCACGGCAGGTTCGCCCCGCGCCACCCGTGTTGCAATCGCCGCTGCAAAACCACGCGGGGCATCGGCTTTGGCTGCACGCATGGCAAGTTCGTCCTGCGATACTTGCGCTCGACGTTCGGCAATTTCTTCCTGCTTGCGCTTTAGAATTTTTTGCAAAATATCCGACTTGCTCATGTGCCCTCCTGCTGCGTGTAAGCGGCATAGGCTTGGAGTTTTGCCCATGCTGCGCCGCTGGTTTGAATCTCTAGGGCGCGTGCCACGCCATTCTTTAAGCTCGGCGCGAGGCCAGCTAAATAAATCGCCGCGCCTGCATTCATCGCCACAATATCGCGTGCCGCACCGGACTGCCCCCGCAAAGCTTCGCGCACTTTAACGAGACTTTCCGCTGGGGAGGCCACGCGCAGGCTATCAAGGCTCGCCATCGCCAAGCCCACATCCTCCGGACGCACGCTGTAATCGGTCACTACGCCGTTTTTCAACTCGCTCACCTGCGTTGGCGCGGCGATACTAAACTCATCCAAACCATCGTCGGCATGAATCACCAACACATGTTCGCTGCCAAGTTGCAACAGCACCTCAGCGAGCGGCCTGCGCCAGCGTTCACTGAACACACCAATCACTTGACGCTTCGCCCCCGCCGGATTGGACAAAGGCCCCAACACATTAAACATGGTGCGCACGCCCAACTCGCGCCGCGAAGCATTCACATGGCGCATGGCGCTATGGTGTTGCGGCGCAAACATAAAACCCACGCCTAGCTCGCACACCGCACGCGCAATCTTCTCAAACGGCACATCCAGACGGCAGCCGGCGGCCTCTAACACATCCGCGCTACCGCTCACGCTCGACATTGAACGACTGCCATGCTTGGCCACTTTGCCGCCCGCCGCCGCCAAGACAAAACAGCTCGCGGTGGAGATATTAAAGGTATGCGCACCATCGCCGCCCGTGCCGACAATATCCACAAGCGGCGCGCAGGGAATGTCCACCTTGGCGGCAAACTCGCGCATGACCCATGCGGCAGCGGTGACTTCTTCCACCGTCTCGCCCTTGACCGCAAGCCCCATCAACAGCCCGCCGATTTGCGCAGGTGATGCCTCGCCGCTCATCAAGGCACACATAACCTCGGTCATCTCGGTGTGCGTCAAGTCGCGGCGCTCAAGCAAGGCGCGTAGGGCAGCGGTCAGATTCATGCAAACTCCAAAAAACAAACAGCACAAGCCAAAGGATTCTGAAAGCTACACTGGTTTAGGTCAACTAGCGATTTCCCGCCCACACACGCAATGCGGAGCGTTGCCATCAAGCACCATGCACGGACTCTTTTGAACCGACTTTAAGAAACAGGAGCCACAGACCCAGTGCACTCATTGCAATACCCAACTGCCCAAGCGCCAGCCACTGCACATTAACCACCAGCAGCGTGACGACAAACGCGGCCAGCAACCCGTTGGAAGTCATTTGCATAAAGCCTTGCATGGCCGAAGCCATGCCGCGTCTTGCAGGGTACATATCCAGCCCCAACAGGCTCAGTCCGGGCATAGAAAAAGACATACCCACAGCATATAACGCCACCGGTGCAATCAGCGTGAACGCGGTGGCTGTGGGAAGATGAGTCAGTGCCACATTGAATAGGGCGGCAATCGCCATGAGCACAAAACCGATACTCACGCCTTGATGCGATGTCAGACGATTGGCCAAGCGCCCGGACAGGAAACTTCCCAGCACAATACCCGCCACCACGGGCACAAACAGCCGCCAAAAATCGTGCGCGCCATAGCCTAAATGCTCGTAAATCAACTCCGGTGCCGAGGCAATGTAAATGAACAGACCACCAAAATTAAGACCAAACAACACCGCCAATAGCATGAATGGAAGCGATTTGAGCATCTCAGCGTAGGCAAGAGCAATGGACTGGGGTTGAATCGGCTGGCGCTGTTCTTTTGGCAGGGTTTCCGGCATCCAAGCCGCCACAAGGGCAAAAATCAGCAACCCCATGCCCGCCAAAAACAGAAACACCGCACGCCAACCGAAGGCATCATCCAGCCAGCCCCCGACCAGCGGCGCAATCGCCGGCGCAATCGCAAAAAACAGCATCACATCCGCCGTAACTTTCTGCGCCTTGGCTCCATCGAACACATCACGCACCAAGGCGCGACCAATCACCAAACCCGCGCCTGCCGCCATGCCCTGCCCAATGCGCATCAACACCAGGATGTCGATGCTCTGCGCCAGCGCACAGCCCAGCGAGGCCAAGGCATAACCCAGCAGGGCAAGCAATACCACACGCCGCCGCCCCAGCGCGTCGGACAGGGGTCCATACACCAGCATCATCGCGCCAAACGCCCACAAATAATCACTTAAAGTGCGCTGCATGTCTTGATTGGTTGCCGCCAAATCAGCAGCAATATCAGGAAAAGATGGCAGATAAGTATCCAGCGAAAACGGCGCCAGCATCGCCAGCGCCGCCACGATAAGAGATACCCGTAGCGGGTGGGGATTCACCCTCAGCGCCGCCCACCGGAGGTGGCAAGAAAGCGGCGCAGCATGTCATGCCCATGCTCGGTGAGGATGGATTCGGGGTGGAATTGCACGCCTTCGATGTTCATCTCACGGTGACGCACGCCCATGATCTCCTCGAATGAGCCATCTAGGTTTTGCGTCCAAGCAGTGATTTCGAGGCAATCCGGCATGGTTTCGCGCTCAATCACCAGCGAGTGGTAGCGCGTAGCCTCAAACGGGTTGGGTAAGTCCTCGAACACGCCGACATTCGCGTGGAACACCATGGATGTCTTGCCGTGCATGATTTGCTTGGCGCGGATAATGTGCCCGCCAAACGCCTGACCAATGGCCTGATGCCCAAGGCAAACGCCCAAAATCGGCAACTTGCCCGCAAAATGCTTAATTGCCGCCACCGAAATACCCGCCTCATTCGGCGTACATGGGCCAGGCGATATAACTACATGGCTGGGCGACAGGCGCTCAATCTCATCCAAGGTAATTTCATCATTGCGATGCACGGCAACATCTGCCCCCAACTCGCCGAGATATTGCACGATGTTGTAGGTAAAGGAGTCGTAATTGTCGATCATTAAGATCATTTGAGTATCACCCGATGTTATTGCAAGAGCCATTCGCCGGATTGCTTGATATGAAAGTGCATTGCATCCGGTGCCAAATCAAGCTCTCCTGGCCAGGACACAAAATAACCATCGACATAGAGTTTGTTAAATTCCGCTGGGTCACGCAGTTTGGCAAAAACGCCGCGATACGCTGTAGGGGCAAAACGCACCAGACCCTCCACGCCGTCCGCAAAGCGTACCCGAAAGCTTCCCGGCTCAATGACCTGTGCGTCGACGACATCCCAATCCATACCTTCCCCCTACTCTAAAGGTTCAATTGCATCGGGCTGCCGATGTTGTTGACATAAATCCCAATCTTTCAGCAACTCATCACGATGCAGCTCCGCCCAATCCAGCACCAACTCCAACGCACGCCTAGGCAGCTTACCTTCCGCCACATCCAAGGTTTTGATATTGATGACCGCTCGATATTCCGCATATTCGACATGAAAATGTGGCGGCGCATGTTCGTTAAAGAACATACGCACAATAATGCCGAAAAAGCGGCTGATGATCGGCATATTAATTCCCTACAGTTTCAAGCCGCCTGACGAACCGGAGCGGTTTCAGCCCGAAAGGGCATCAAACCCGCCGCGACCGCATCCAGAATCACAATTTCGACCACCGAACCATCCTCGGCATAACTCATTGCGACATTCCAATCCTGCGACATTTCACGCACGATTTTTTTATCCGACAAGCGCAGCTCCAAAATATCATCCTGCGGGTAGTAAACGGCCTTCATGTTGGCGTACTCCAAATATCAACGATGCTGCACTGCCGAAGCATCCAGCCCCGCTTCGGCCAGTGCGACGGCGCGGAAGATTGCGCGCCCTTTGTTCATGGTTTCCTTCCATTCCATCTCTGGGATGGAGTCGTACACCACGCCTGCACCCGCCTGAATGTGCAGCTCGCCATCCTTGATAACGGCAGTGCGGATAGCAATGGCGGTGTCCATATTGCCCCCGGTTGAACCACCCCAGCCTAGATAGCCGACCGCTCCGGCATACACGCCGCGCTTAACGGGTTCTAGCTCGTCAATGATTTCCATTGCCCGCACCTTCGGTGCGCCGGACACCGTGCCCGCCGGAAACGTTGCCCGCAACACATCCATAGCCGATAAGCCCTCGCGCAGTTGCCCCGTGACGTTGGACACGATGTGCATGACATGCGAATACCGCTCAATGAGCATTTTCTCGGTCAGGCGCACGCTGCCAGTTTGACAGACTCGCCCGATGTCATTGCGCCCTAAGTCAATCAGCATTAAATGCTCGGCGCGCTCTTTAGGATCCGCTAAAAGTTCAGTTTCAAGAGCGGCATCTTCCGCCATATCGTGCCCCCTGCGGCGCGTGCCAGCAATCGGGCGCACGGTGACTTCTTCGTCCTCCAGTCGCACCAAAATTTCCGGTGAAGAACCCACGACCTGCATCTCACCCAAATCAAGGTAAAACATGTACGGCGAAGGATTTAAGCCACGCAAGGCACGGTACAAATCTAAGCTTGGCGCGGCAAAAGGAATGCTCATGCGCTGCGAAAGTACGACCTGCATTACATCCCCAGCGGCGATGTATTCCTTGGCCTTGTGCACCGCGTGCTTGAAGCCGTCCTCGGTAAAGCCGGAGATAAAGTCGGTCTCATGCACCTGAGCCGGACGATGTTGGGTTTGCGGCGGAATCAAAGGCAAACGTAATTGCGCTTCAATGGCATCGAGGCGTTGCTGCGCGGCATCCAGCCCGCCAGGTTGCGCATGGACAATAATTTGCAAACGCCCGCGCAAATTATCGAATACCACCACCTCATCCGAGAGCATAAGCAAAATGTCCGGTGCGCCAATAGCATCCGGTTTGAACAAGCCTTGCGCCAGGCGCGGCTCGATATAACGAATGGTGTCATAACCAAAATAGCCGACCAGCCCGCCAAAAAAGCGCGGCAGTCCGTCGATTTCTGGCACGTTGAAACGCTTCTGATAGGCCTCTACAAAAGCCAGAGGGTCTTGCGTTTCAACCGTTTCAATGACGTTCCCTGCTTCTTCAACGGTGATGGTGTAGGCACGCACCTTGAGCACCGTGCGCGCAGGCAGGCCGATAATGGAATAGCGCCCCCATTTTTCTCCGCCCTGCACGGATTCGAACAGATAGCTGTAGGGCAAGTGCGCAAGTTTAAGGTAAACGGATAATGGCGTATCCAAATCGGCAAGGACTTCGCGCATCACCGGAATGCGGTTGTAGCCCTCACGACAGAGTTGTTCAAAGTGTTCAGTTTGCATGACAAATCTCCAGAAAAACGGGCAAAACGCACGAGCACGGCCTTTAGCAGCCCCGCCACCATCGCTCGCCTTGCCACGCTTTTCTGCCCATCATCATGATGCTTTGACCAACGCTTTGAGTTCCACCATTGAATCAATCACCGCGTCAGGATGGTAGTTGCGGATATCTTCGCCGTGGTTGTAGCCATAGCTCATACAGATGATATTAAAACCCGCCGCACGCGCCGCTTTGACATCAGAGATGGAGTCACCCACCATCAAAGCCTCATGCGGTGCGCAATGAAACCAACCTGCCGCATAGAACAGGGGTCCGGGATCGGGCTTTTTAACGGGCAAAGTGTCGCCAGAAATCACCGTCTCAAACATATCGAACACGCCCAAGTCTTTGAGCAAGGGCACGGTGAACTGCTCGGCCTTGTTGGTCACGCAACCCACGCGCAACCCCAGTGACTTCACAAACTCCAAGCCTTCCTTGACCCCCGGATAGAGGAAAGAGCGCCCCGAGGTGTTGTCGGCATAAAGCTGCTTGAAGAGTGGCAAGGCTTGAGCAAACAACACCGCATCCGGCTTACCGTTCAGATCATTGGTCAAAGCGCGCTCAACCAGTCGCTCCACGCCGTTGCCCACCCAGTTGCGCACCGCCTTTTCACCGCACAAGGGTAATCCGAGCGCCTTCATCATCTCGTCCACGCAGTAGGCAAGATCGGGCACGCTATCAATCAAGGTGCCGTCCAAATCAAACAGCACCATTTTGGGAGCAAAAGTTTTCATACCGCTCAACTTCCGACTTTAGCCAACTCGTCGCGCATCGCCTTGACCACGGTGTCGTAACGATTCGCGTCAGAATCCTTACCCGCACCAAACAGCGCCGAGCCTGAGACGAAGGTATCCACACCCGCTTCGGCGATTTCACGGATATTCGCCGCACTTACGCCACCGTCGATTTCTAAGCGACAGTCATAGCCACCCGCATCAATCATCGCACGCACCTTGCGCGCCTTGCCCAACACATACGGAATGAACTTTTGCCCGCCAAAGCCAGGGTTAACCGACATCAAAAGCACCATGTCGAGCTTGGGCAACATGTACTCCAGAACATCCAGCGGGGTGGCCGGGTTAAACACTAGACCTGCCTTGCAGCCGGACTCTTTAATCAGGCCGATGGTGCGGTCAACGTGCTCAGAGGCTTCAGGATGGAAGGTAATAAACGTCGCGCCCGCCTTGGCAAAGTCGGGAATAATGCGATCGACCGGCTTAACCATCAAATGCACGTCAATCGGCGCGGTCACGCCATGCTTGCGCAGTGCATCGCACACCAGCGGCCCAATGGTCAGGTTAGGCACATAGTGGTTATCCATGACATCGAAGTGAACAATATCCGCACCCGCTGCGAGCACGTTATCCACTTCCGCGCCCAAGGTCGCGAAGTTGGCAGAAAGAATCGACGGGGCAATGAGGTACTTCGACATGATGGAGAACTCCGCTAAAAACCAAAAGATAAAAACGTGAATGAAACAAATGTAACCCAAGCGTAAACGGAATTCACCCTATGCACGGCAAGGACGCTTAATTTCAGGCGGTTTATTTTTTAGGAGGGAAGGTTGCCATGTAGGCCAAAAGCTCCTGAATTTGAACCTCGGTCAGGCTTTTTGCCATATCCACCATCACCTTGTGCCCATGACCTGCACGGTAGTTTTGCATCATGGCGGCATAGGCTTCGATAGGCTTGCTGTTCAAACCCGGAAACATCGGCGGCACGCCCTGCCCCTTGCCGCCATGACACAGCGCGCAATGTGCCTTGTAGAGCGCTTGCCCTGTTGTTTTTTCAACATTAGGCGCGGCGCTCGTTACCTCGCTATTCGTTGCAGCAAACGCAGGAGCTGCAACCACCAAGCACGCAATAAAACCAGCTATACGGTACATATCGTCCCTCACAAAGTACGCTCATCACATTTTCTTATACCAGAAAAACAAAAACCGCGCACAAGGCGCGGTTCTACAAGCAAGAAAAAGCGAGCTGATTACTTCAAGGTCGCAATATAAGCCGCCAGATTGTCGATTTCAGCATCAGACAAGCCCGTTGCCTGTGGAGCCATCATGGCAGTATTTGCGCCCACTGTTTTGCCTGCCTTGTATTGCTTCAGCAAATCAGTGGTTTTAGCAGCCGGATTACCCGCCAATTTTGGAAAAATCCCCATGCCTTCGCCATTCATGCCGTGGCAGCTTGCGCAGATGGAGCCATACTTAGCCTTGCCCGCAGCAACATCACCAGCAGCAAAAGCAGATCCGCTCATCATTGCAACAGCGGCAGAAAGGGCAACAACAATCTTCTTCATGCTCATCATCTCCTATGTTTATAGATACATCCCCTTGGGCAAGCCCGATGAACACAAAGTTCAACCGCGTATTCAAATGCTCCAAGTCGCTGCAATGATAATACAGGCCTAGACACAAACCCTAGACTCAAAAGGCTAGACCACAATCGATAATGTTTATATGCCATCATAAAAAAGGTTTATTCATACCGCACTAAAATGCTATATTATTCCGGTCTAAAGCTCACCCTCTTAATAAGGAGAAACTCTTCATGAGTGCCGCACATCAAGCTCACAGCCGACTCGAACACTTCCCCATCTCGTTTTTCGCCATTGTTATGGGGCTTGCGGGAACCACCATTGCCGTTGAAAAAGCCCAGCAAATTTGGGGTTGGTCTTCGACATTCGGCCTTGCCATGCTTGCCCTCACTGCATTGGCCTATGCCTGCGTGGCCGCAACCTATCTGTTAAAGCTTGCCACTCACCCCAAAGAAGTGGTGGCTGAGTTTAATCACCCCATTCGCATGAGTTTCTTCCCCGCCTCGTCGATTGGCATGATTTTGCTGGCCATTGCCAGCCTAGAGCACTACCCAACGATTGCGCTATATCTTTGGGCGATGGGTAGCGGCGTACAACTGCTGTTTACCCTCGTCATCCTCTCCGACTGGCTGCACCACGAAAAATTCCAGATTCAACACAGTAACCCTGCGTGGTTTATCCCCATCGTCGGTAACATTCTTGTGCCTGTCGCGGGTGCGCCCTTGGGCTTTCATGAAGTCTCTTGGTTTTATTTCAGCGTCGGCTTGATGATGTGGATTCCTCTGCTTGCTGTACTGCTAAACCGCTTCTTTTTTCACCCAATGATGCCCGGCAAGCTGCTTCCTACCTTGTTTATCCTGATTGCGCCGCCTGCCGTGGCCTTTATTTCATGGGTCAAGCTGCACAACGGCGCGATTGATGACACAGCAAGGATTCTCTTTTACTTTGGCTTGTTTACTACCCTGTTGCTGTTTGCGCAAATGAAATACTTTGTCAAAGTGCAATTCGCCCTGCCTTGGTGGGCATACTCCTTCCCCATGGCGGCCATCACGATTGCCAGCATGATGATGTTGGAAAAAGTCGGCGGCGTGTTTTTTACATGGCTCGCACCTATCCTCATGGCCATGTTGCTTTTGCTCATCGTTGTGCTGGTCTTCAACACGATTCGCGCTATGCTGCGTGGCGAAATCTGCATTCCAGAATAAGCCCATAGAGAAACGCTGATTTATTCGTCGTCGTTGAATAAACCAGCGCACCTTTAAGCTTAAACCCTATTTCAAGGGCGGTCTGAAGCGATTCAGACCGCCCTTTTTATCATCTCGGAGCATTACCTTGAGCACTCAAAGTATTATTCATTTACATGGCCTATTTGTTTTCTTATCGCTTGCCCTGTTCAGCCTGCGCGGCTACTGGATGTTGCGCGAATGCCCCGCCTTGCAAGCGCGCTGGGTTAAAATTGCCCCGCATATCATCGACACCATGCTGCTCCTTACGGCGCTTTGGGCTTCTTGGCTGTTGTTCTGGAGCCATGACACGCATCCTGCGTTCATTACCGTGAAAATTATCGGCTTGCTTGTGTACATCGGCCTAGGCTTGGTGGCGCTTAAAATCGGCAAAACCAAGACCATTCGCTTTGCGGCGTTTATAAGCGCATTGCTCGTTTATGCTTATCTCATCGCCGTAAGCGTCACGATGCAAGTGATCCCGTTTGCTAGCTAAACAACTTTTAATGAATCACTAAACGCCTACTTTATGTCCGCATCCTCGCCCGACGTTACAACTACGATGCCCGCCGACCTAAGCTGGACACCCGGCTCGGCGGTTCTGCGCGCAAGTGGCGATTGGGATGTACGCGGCAGTGGTGCGTTGGCACGCAAACTCGAACCGCGTTTAAGCAATATTCCGTCTGGGCAAACCCTCGCGATCGACAGCCAGCATCTCCTGCGCATGGACACCGCCGGTGCCTTGTTGATGCTGCAAATACGCGACATGCTGCACGCACGCGGCATCGAGCTTAATTTTTCTGGGCTTAACACCGATCAGCAAGAGCTCATTGAACTCGTGCAGCGTGCGGGAAACCTTGACTTACCCGCCGAGCCCAAACCGCTGCACCCCGTGGCGCGTATCGGCAAAACCACCCTCGATATTTTCTCCAATGCTTTTGATACTTTGGTGTTTTTAGGCGAAGTGGTCTCGCGGATGATTCCACTTCTGCTCCAGCCTTGGCGCTTGCGTTGGGGCGAAATCATCAACGAAATCCAGGCTGCCGGTTCGCGATCCGTCCCCATTGTTGCCCTGCTGACTTTTCTGATAGGCGTGGTTATTGCCTACCAGTCCGGCATTACCATGCAACAATACGGCGCAACCGTCTTTCTGCCCGATATGATTGGCATTATCACCCTGCGCGAAATGGCGCCGCTGATTACCGCCATTGTGGTCGCCGGGCGCACTGGCTCCAGTTATGCGGCTTCGATTGGCACCATGAAAGTCACCCAAGAAGTTGATGCGCTGCGTTCCCTCGCGATACCACCGATTGAAATGCTGGTGATTCCGCGCGTGATTGCGCTCTCTATCGCCCTGCCTTTGCTCACCGTCATGGCGATGGCAACGGGCTTGTACGGCGGCATTTTGGTGGCGAGTGAGATTTTTGGTCTCGATATGAACGTGGCCACCAGCCGACTTGGTGCTTTACCCAGCGCGCACTTTTGGGTGGGCATGGTCAAAGCACCTTTCTTTGCCCTTGCCATTGCCATGATCGGCTGTCACGAGGGCATGAAGGTGCGCGGCAGTGCCGCCGATGTTGGGCGCTCAACCACCTCGAGCGTGGTGCAAGCCATTTTTTGGGTGATCGTCATTGATGCTGTCTTCGCCGTTCTTTTTAGCAAGCTTGGCCTATGAACATCACGCCTAAACAAACCACTGACCAAGCCGAGGTGCGCCCTCTCGTCATCGAAGTGCACGGTCTTAGCAATCGTTTTGGCAGTAAAATCGTGCACGAAAACCTAGACCTATGCGTGCAAAAAGGATCGGTGATTGCCCTGGTCGGGGGCAGTGGCACGGGCAAAACCGTATTGCTCAACAACCTCGTGCTCCTGCGCCCACCGAGCGAGGGCAGCATCCGCCTCCTTGGCCAAGACACCGCCACACTCAACAGCGAACAACTCCAAGCCCTGCAGCTCCGTCTTGGCCTTATGTTCCAGATGGGCGCTCTGTTTACCTCTTTAAGCGTGCTCGAAAACGTCTGCCTGCCACTGATTGAACACACAAGCCTTCCCAAATCGCTACGCGAGGAGCTTGGCATGTTAAAAATTCGCCTTGCTGGGCTGCCAAGCGATGCCGCGCATAAACGCCCCAATGAACTTTCTGGTGGCATGATTAAGCGTGCGGCACTCGCGCGCGCGCTGGCACTTGACCCTGAAATCTTGTTTCTCGATGAACCCACTTCGGGGCTTGACCCTGTTGGCGCACGCGCCTTTGACACCCTGGTCAATGAGCTACGCGACTTACTCGGCATCACGGTATTTCAAATCACCCATGATCTTGACTCCATTTTGCATGGCGTGGACAAAGTGGCCTTTCTCGCCCGCAAAAAAGTCCTCGCCTTCGCGCCCGCCGCCGAGTTAATGCAAAGTAAGGAACCTGAGCTTGTGGAATACTTCAACACACGAACGCCAGAGGAATAATCTATGGAACCCCGCGTCGCCTACGCCGCCGTTGGCGCTTTTGTCCTCCTCTTCTCCGGTCTATTCATTGGGCTTGCCCTGTGGCTTGGCAGCAGTTTTAGCCAGACTGAATACACCAAATATCAAATCCTGACCCGCGATTCTGTGGCCGGACTTAGCGTAGGCAGTGCGGTCAAATTCTTAGGGGTTCAGGTGGGTTCGGTGGCTGACATTGAGCTTGCCAACGCCGAAGAGGTACGCATAACGCTCAACATCAAAGAATCCACCCCTATCAAAACCGACACCGTTGCCACTATTGCCGCGCAAGGCGTTACCGGACTCTCGCTGATCGAACTCTCAGGCGGCACCCGTGGGGCTGCCTTGCTTACTGCCGACCCCAATTCCAAGGAACTCCCTACCATCACCACAAGCCCTTCCCTCTTGCGCCGTATCGACGTCGCCGTCAACCGCACGCTCGACAACGTCGATCAAGTCTCAAGCCAAGTCAAAGCCATGCTCAATAACGAAAACCAAGCTCAACTGGCCAAAATTCTTAACAATCTTGCCCTAGTGACCGAAACCATGGCGCAAGAACGCACGCAAATCGCCCAAGTGCTGGAAAACAGCGTGCGCGCCACCGCCTCTGCCGACAAAGCCTTGGCGCGCGCCCCAGAAGTCATGCACGAGCTTAATGCCACCTTAAAAAGCGTGCAAAGCATGACCACGAGCTTCAAAAATACCAGTCAAGACATTAGCGGACTCACCACAACACTTAAACAAGCGACCGCACAAACGGCGGAAGAGATTTTGCTCTTGCGCCGCAGCATTCAGCCGCAAATTCATACCTTACTCAACCTATCCGCCAGCACTACACGCGCCATTGAAACCTTGGCCGATGACATTCAACGCGACCCATCCAGCCTGATTCGCGGTGCCCCCGTGCAACAACCCGGCCCCGGCGAGCGTTAATTAAAACGCTGATTAATTGATAAATCGTCTTTGCGCGCGTAGCGAAGCAATCCATAAATCGATGTTTTACCCAAACTCTTTTGAATTGCCATGTCACAACGCAACTCGCGACGACGAATGAATGAGCGCCTCCTTAAACCACATCTTGAACTTTGAGACGGAAAACACCCCATGAATCTGCGCCCCCTCCTTCCCTTGCTCGGCTTAAGTTTCTTATTGAGTGGCTGCGGTGCCTTGCTTGCACCCCAAAACGCACCCTTGACCTACCGCCTTCAACTCGACAACGCGCCGCAAGCCACAACCCAAGCGCGCTTTCCCTACACTCTACAGATCGCCGCGCCTTTAAGTGAAGCAGGTTTCAACACCAGCGCCATTGCCTATCGCCAACAGCCATATCGCCTTGATTACTACACTCAAAGCCGCTGGATTGACTCACCTGCCGCCCTGCTTGGCGAGCAAATGACGCTCGCACTCGAACAAAGCGGGGCCTACCGCGCGGTGCTCGCCCCCAATGTCAGCCTCCCGTCCGATTTACGCCTTGTGACTGAGTTAATCACCCTCGAACAAGTCTTTACGGATAGCAGCACACCGCCAAGCGGCACAAGCAAGGTGCTTTTTTCTTTGCGAATGCAGCTCATTGATGCGCGCAACACCACCATCCTCGCCTCCGGACGCATCGATCTTGCGCAACTCGCCCCCAGCGCGGATGCCCTCGGCGCAGTCACCGCCGCGAATCAGGCCTTGAGTATCGCCATGCCGAAAATTGTGCAGTTTTGCATAGAAAACACCCCGAAAACGCTGAGTACGCCCCCCTAGAAAGACACTAATAGGACTTACGCAAAACTGCATTTTTCTCCCTCTCCCGCTGGCGGGAGAGGGTCGGGGTGAGGGTGCGTCGATGACGCATCTCAATGATTTATCAACGATTCACCCCCCTCACCCCAGCCCTCTCCCCAGAGGGGCGAGGGAGCTAAATCCGCTATTCTGCGTAAGTCCTAACTAATTAAGTCGTCATTGCGAGCATAGCGAAGCAATCCAAGGCCACAACGGTCGCTCTATGGATTGCCACGGCCATAGGCCGTGGCAATGACGACGAATCAAGCAACGTTTCCCTAGCCAGTTAAACACCCCACCATGTGCGGCATAAATTTGATAGCATGAACGCATCAGTAGGACTTATGCAAAAGCAAAGTAGCCTAGATAGTGTCGTCACAAGATATAATAAACGGTAGACATCGTAACAACCCCAAAATCAAATGCCAGAAGCCACTCATCGACACGATATATCAGAC
>JBFXGB010000020.1:0-29566 GCA_050178405.1 Halothiobacillaceae bacterium | reverse complement strand
CTTACAATGAAGGCCGAGGCGTGGCGCAAAACGAAAAGGAAGCGGAGGCCTGGTATCGCAAGGCGGCCGAGCAGGGGAATGCTGCTGCGCAATTCAACTTGGGCTATATGTACGCCAATGGCCGAGGCGTGGCGCAAAACGATAAGGAAGCGGTGGCCTGGTATCGCAAGGCGGCCGAGCAGGGGGAAGCTAAGGCGCAATTGAACTTGGGCAATATGTACGCCAATGGCCGAGGCGTAGCGCAAAACGACCAAGAGGCGGCGGCCTGGTTCCGCAAGGCGGCCGAACAGGGGGATGCTAATGCGCAATCCAACTTGGGTCTTATGTACGCCAATGGCCGAGGCGTAGCGCAAAACGATAAGGAAGCGGTGGCCTGGTTCCGCAAGGCGGCCGAGCAGGGGGATGCTAAGGCGCAATTCAACATGGGCGTTATGTACGACAATGGCCGAGGCGTGGCGCAAAACGATAAGGAAGCGGTGGCCTGGTATCGCAAGGCGGCCGAGCAGGGTGATGCTAATGCGCAATACAATTTGGGTCTTATGTACGACAATGGCCGAGGCGTGGCGCAAAACGATAAGGAAGCGGTGGCCTGGTACCGCAAGGCGGCCGAGCAGGGTGATGCTGCTGCGCAATTCAACATGGGCGTTATGTACGACGATGGTCAAGGTGTGGCGAAAAATGAGAAGCAAGCCGTGGCCTGGTATCGCAAGGCGGCCGAACAGGGGCATGCTATGGCGCAATTCAACTTGGGCAACATGTACTTCAATGGCCGAAGCGTGGCGAAAAACGAGAAACAAGCCGCGGCCTGGTATCGCAAGGCAGCCGAGCAAGGTTATGCAGATGCGCAAGTCAACTTGGGTCTTATGTACGACAATGGCCGAGGCGTGGCGCAAAACGATAAGGAAGCGTTGGCCTGGTATCGCAAGGCGGCTGAGCAGGGGCATGCTGTTGCGCAAGTCAACTTGGGCGTTATGTACGCCAATGGCCGAGGTGTGGCGCAAAACGATAAGCAAGCGGTGGCCTGGTACCGCAAGGCGGCCGAGCAGGGGCATGCTATGGCGCAAGCCAAATTAGGCCTTATGTACGACGATGGCCGAGGAGTGGCGCAAAATGATGCATTAGCCTATCTGTTTTACAATCTTGCTGTGGCCAATGGATATACGGATGCCATTAAATTACGAGACATCTCTAAAGAAAAGCTTTCGCCAGAAGCGATTGAGATCGTTCAACAATTTGTTAGCGAGTGGAAGGTGGGTGATTCTTTAGATATTTCAAAATAAGGGTTACGTTTGAACAGGTAAGGCGTGTGCTCAGTATGAATCATCATCCAACACAAGATAGACAAATATGAATTTGAAAATGGTTATCACGCTATGGTTGCTTGCATTTTCCACCTCTGTATGGGCGGGGTGCAGCTCGGATTTTGAATGTGGCATGGGTTCAAAATGTGTGAAGGCTCCTTTACAGATGTACGGGACGTGCATGAAGACGGTCGATGAGTACGGGATTCAACAATTCAATATGCCGAGTATTGATAGTGTCGGTCCCAATATGAATCTCGAGGGCGATTGTGACTTTGATACGGATTGTGACATTGGCTTTAGGTGTCATTCCAAGTACAAGGTATGTGTGAAGCGTTGAAATTGATAGGTGCTCATTGGACGTTTTAGCCCGCGTAGGGCGGTTTAGCGCAGCGTAAACCGCCGTATGGATTTTCCGCCCGTGTCTCATCCGGCGCATTACGCTACGCCAACGCGCCCTACTTGTAAGGTAGGATTTAATTCATGACCCATGGGCAACGTGGACGTGATTGCATGGTGGTATCCATTCGGATACGCTTGGTTGTATGAACACCTTTTACCGTTCCGATGAATTCGATGTATGGCTTGCGGCGTTGAAGGACAAGCTAGGGCGTGCGCGCATTGTCCAGCGCATACGCTCTGCCGAGCATGGAAATTTTGGTGACTGCGAGCCTGTAGGTGAGGGAGTTTCCGACATGCGTATCCATGTCGACCCCGGCTACAGAGTCTATTTCACGCGTTGCGGTGAGGTGATCTACCTGCTTTTGCTGGGCGGCGACAAGTCTTCGCAGAAGCGTGACATCAAGCGTGCCATTGAGATGGCACGCGCTTTGGATAAGGAGTGAAGCATGACTCAATTTGCCCCCTTTGACGCGGCCGATTACCTCGATGATGAGGAAACGATTGCGGAATACATCACCGCTGCTTTGGAAGACCCGAATCCCGATGTGTTTCTAAGCGCCGTGCGTGATGTGGCGCGCGCGCGGGGCATGGCGCAACTTGCAAGAGATGCCGGCCTTGGCCGCGAAAGTCTCTACAAGGCGCTTACGCCGGGTGCCAAGCCGCGCTATGACACGGTGCTGAAGCTTTTACACGCGCTTGGCGTGAAGCTTTCGGCATCTTCAGTGCATTCCTGAGTGGCTCACGGGTTCCCGTAGTGAAGTTCGTGCGTTTCCCCCTTAATTGATGTGGCACGCGTACTTTATTAGGATTTATGCAAAGCCGCCTCAACCGCTTCAACACGCGCTGATCGATAAACGCGTAGGGTGCGCATGGCACGCTCTACCGCTTGAACGCCTGCAATTTGCTAAACTGCACGCTACATTTTTGTTGAGATGCCCATGAAAAAGATTCGTACCCGCTTTGCGCCCAGTCCGACCGGTTATTTGCATATTGGCGGCGCTCGTACCGCTTTGTTTTCCTATTTGTATGCGCGTCGCCATGGCGGCGATTTTGTCTTGCGCGTGGAGGACACTGATCTTGAGCGTTCCACGCCGGAGTCGGTGAATGCGATTTTGGAAGGCATGGCGTGGTTGAATCTGGAATATGACGAAGGCCCCTTCTACCAAACCCAACGTTTTGATCGCTACAAGGAAGTCGTGCAGCAGCTTTTGGCATCAGGTCATGCGTATTACTGCTATATGTCCAAGGATGAGTTGGACGCGCTGCGTGAAGGGCAGATGGCGCGCGGTGAAAAGCCGCGTTATGACGGGCGTTTCCGTGATTTTAACGGTACGCCGCCAGAGGGTGTAGCACCCGTGGTGCGTTTCAAGAACCCGCTGGATGGTGAGGTGGTGATCGAAGACATGGTGCGCGGGCGGGTGGTGATTCGCAACGAGGAGCTGGACGATTTGATTATCGCGCGCTCGGACGGCACGCCGACCTACAACCTAAGCGTGGTGGTGGATGATTTAGATATGAAGATTACCCATGTGATTCGCGGGGATGATCATCTCAATAACACGCCGCGCCAGATCAATATCTTCCATGCCTTGGGTGCAACGTCGCCGGTGTATGGCCATTTGCCGATGATTTTGGGGCCGGATGGGGCGAAGCTGTCTAAGCGTCACGGCGCGGTGAGTGTGATGCAATACCACGAGGAGGGCTATCTGCCGGATGCCTTGTTGAATTATCTGGTGCGCCTGGGCTGGTCGCATGGCGATCAGGAAGTGTTTAGCCGTGAGGAGATGGTGCGTCTGTTTGATGTGGCGGATGTGAATCAATCAGCGTCGGCGATTAATCCAGACAAGCTGTTATGGCTGAATCAGCATTACCTTAAAACCAGTGACCCAAGTTATGTGGCACGTTTTTTGGGGTGGCATTTGGGTAATGTCGGGGTCGATCCGGCACAAGGGCCGGCGTTGGAAGACGTCGTGGTGGCTTTGCGTGAGCGTGCGCGCACACTGGTTGAAATGGCGCAGCAAGCGGCGTGTTATTTCCGTGATGAGCTGAGTTTGGATGATGATGCGGCGGCCAAGCATTTGAATGCTGAAGCGAAGCCCGTGTTGCGTGCGGTGATTGAGGCCTTGCAGGGCGTGAACGATTGGCGTGGTGCGGTGCTGGAGCCGGTGATTAAGGATACGGTGAAGGCATTAGGCATCAAGTTTCCTATGTTGGCACAGCCGATGCGCGTGGCTTTGACGGGTTCGACGGCTTCGCCGTCGATTGATGCGACCTTGGCGTTGGTGGGGCGCGAGCGTAGCTTGGTGCGTTTGCAAAAAGCGCTGACTTTCATCGAAACGTCAAAATTGGCTTGACGCTGTTCGGGGGGGTGCGTAATATACGTGCTCCCGCTGTGGGGCTATAGCTCAGCTGGGAGAGCGCTTGCATGGCATGCAAGAGGTCTGCGGTTCGATCCCGCATAGCTCCACCATATATTATTTAAGTTGTTTTCATAAGCCCTCGCGTTGACTCACGGGGGCTTTTTTATGCACTTTTTAATCTCGTGTGAAATTTCTTAACCCTTTAGGAAGCAAGCAGTTATGACAACCCCTTCCCGTGATTTAACCCAAGTAACCCTCGCTGTGTTGTTTATTGGCGGTTTGATGCTGGCCTCGTTTTGGGTATTAAAGCCTTTTCTGTCGGCGTTGATTTGGGCGGCGATGATTGCAGTGGCCACTTGGCCATTGATGGAGAAAATTCAAGCAATCTTGTGGGGTCGGCGCGGGCTTGCGGTGACGGTGATGAGTTTAAGCATTTTGCTTATGTTATTGCTGCCGCTATCGTTGGCGATTGCGACGATTGTGGAGCATGCCGACAAGATTGTCAGTTGGTCGAAGTGGCTGGCCGAAAGCCGTGTCCCACCGCCGCCAGAGTGGGTGGCAAGCCTGCCGGTGGTTGGATCCAGCTTACAGGCATTCTGGTCGGGCTATGTCGCCACTGGACTGGAGGATTTTGCGCCACGACTGATTCCTCATGCGGAGGGTATTACCAAATGGTTTGCGGCTCAGGCAGGGGATTTGAGCCTGTTGTTTATGCAGTTTTTGTTGATTGTACTGATGACCGCCATTCTGTATTTCATGGGGGATGAGGCGGCGGTGTGGGTACGGCGTTTTGGTGCGCGCCTCGGAGGTGAGCGTGGCGAAGCGGCGGTGGTTTTGGTGAAACAGGCCATTCGTGGCGTGGCGCTTGGTGTGGTGTTGACGGCTTTGATTCAGTCGGTCGTTGGAGGAATTGGTCTTGCGATCGCAGGAGTGCCCATGGCAGCGTTGTTAACAGCGTTGATTTTTATGTTGTGCATTGCACAAATTGGGGCAGGGCCAGTGTTATTTGTGGCTGTGGCTTGGCTGTTTTGGTCGGGCGATACAGGCTGGGGTATTTTTCTGCTTATCTGGTCGATTGTGGTCACCACGATGGATAACATCATTCGCCCATTTTTGATTAAACAGGGCGCTGATTTGCCGATAGTGCTGATTTTTGCTGGGGTGATTGGTGGTTTGCTTAGTTTTGGTCTAGTGGGGATTTTTGTAGGCCCGGTGGTGTTGGCTGTGGCGTATACCTTGCTGGATGCTTGGGTGAAGTCTGAGCAGGAAGTCGCTTAACGGGTTTTTAATCAGGCACAAAAAAGCCCATTCAAGATGGAAAAATCCGCTTGAATGGGCTTTTTTATGAATGGCTTAAGAGCTTATGAGCTTGTTTTGCTTACTTCGCTCTCAATATCAGGGGCTGTTTCAACGTTGTGAACATCCTCGGTATGAGCTTCTTCAAGCCCAGCGGACACGTGCGCCACATCGAGTGTTTCGTCGCTCGGTATAGGTGCGGCGATAGTTTCGATGACAGGCGGTGTCATAGGGAGGGATGCTTCGCTCGCCTGTTCGATGGGTAATTCCATGGACGGTTCGCTTGGTTTTTCAACTTCAACCGCCCCAGTTAGCACATCGGTGTTATGAGTTTCTGCGACGGTTAATGTTGTGTTTTCAAACCCTTGGGTGGTTTCATTGGCTTGATCGTCGGTGTTATTCACGATGATCTCTGCAATGCTCAACGAGGCCAAGGCGTTCCGAATCACCTCATGGCCGCCGAAAATTCGATCGCCCGCTTCCAGTTTAGTGGCGGCGTTGGGCGGGAACTGTTCTGCAATGCTTTTCTTCGCCGCAATATCAATCACGGGTTTGGGTGGCGGAGCCAAAGGCGCGGAAAGTTGCTGTGCAATGCGTTCGGCTTCGGCACCTTCGAGCGGTGTATTGTCAAAGCCTTCCGGCTCAGGGCGCTGGCGTGCTTGGCGCGGTTCGCGCGGCGGGATGCTACCGCGTGGTACGGGAGCAAGCGCGGGTTTATTGCGCTCGCCTTCTGCACGTTCGCGTGAGCGAGCATTGCCGCGCGCGCTGTTGTCGCGCCCAGTCGCATTAAGATCGCCGCTGTCTTGTTCGCTGCCTCCGCCCGTGCTTGAGCGGTTATCTCGCCCTTTTTGCGTTGAACGCGCCTCTGGGATGCCGGGTTGTTTAGCATTGCTACCAAAGAGGAAGCCCCAGATGCGCTTGAGAATGCCGCCATCAGAAACTTGAGGTGCGGCGTTATCAGGGCGTGGCGCAGCTTCGCTACGGCGCGGTGCGCTGGGTGGCGGTGCGAGGGTGGGAACGACTTTGACCATCGGCTCGGTGTTCATCTCGCGGCTATTCTCACGCGCTGGGCGTGAGGCAGAGCGAGATGCTGGACGCGAAGCAGGGCGGTTGTCGCCGTTGTCTTGAGCATCGTGCGGGTGTTCAATCAAGTCGTAGCTTTGTGAATTCTCTGCTTCGCCGCGACGTACGCGCTCAATGCGGAAGTTGGGTGATTCGATGTGCGGGTTCGGAATAAGCACCACGTTGACGTGGTAATCGTCCTCCATGCGACGAATGGCATCGCGCTTTTCGTTGAGCAAATACGCCGCCACGGCCACGGGGAGTTGCGCCACGATGCGTCCGGTATTTTCTTTGAGCAGGTCTTCCTGAATCAAACGCAGCACAGACAGCGCGAGTGATTCGGTGCCGCGAATCGTGCCTTGGCCATGGCAGCGAGGACAAACGTGCTGGGTGGATTCTTCGAGCGAAGGGCGCAGGCGCTGGCGTGACATTTCCAGCAAGCCAAAGCGCGAAATGCGTCCAAGCTGCACGCGCGCGCGATCCATTTTCAGTGCATCACGCAGGCGGTTTTCCACTTCGCGCTGGTGCTTGGTGGGGGCCATGTCGATAAAGTCGATGACAATCAAGCCGCCTAAGTCGCGCAGGCGAATTTGACGGGCAATTTCGTCGGCCGCTTCAAGGTTGGTATTGAACGCGGTCTGTTCGATGTCTTCGCCCTTGGTGGCGCGCGCGGAGTTGATGTCCACGGCGGTCAGGGCTTCGCATTGGTCAATCACCAGCTCGCCACCGGAGGGTAGGGTGACTTTGCGCCCGTAGGCGGATTCGATTTGGCTCTCAATCTGGTAACGCGAGAACAGCGGCACGCGGTCTTGATACAGTCGCAGGCGGCGCACGTTATGCGGCATGACCTGGTTCACAAACTCGATGGCTTGCTGGTAGGTGGCTTCGTCGTCAATCAGGATTTCGCCGATGTCGTCGCGCAAATGGTCGCGCAGCGCACGAATCAGCAAGCTGCTTTCCTGATAAATCAGTACCGGTGCATTACGCTCCTTGGCTGCACTTTCAATCGCCTGCCAGACGCTGAGAAGATAATCCAAGTCCCATTGCAATTCTTCGGCACTGCGCCCAACGCCTGCGGTACGGATAATCATGCCCATGCCTTCGGGCACATTGAGCGAGGCCATGGCTTCTTTGAGTTCGGCGCGGTCTTCGCCTTCGATACGGCGCGATACGCCGCCCGCACGCGGGTTATTGGGCATTAAGACCAAATAACGTCCGGCCAGACTGACAAAGGTAGTAAGCGCTGCGCCTTTTTGGCCGCGCTCTTCCTTGTCGATTTGTACCACGAGCTGCTGCCCTTCGCGCAGGGCATCCTTGATGATGGGGCGACCTTTGTCGTCCACCGCATCAGGGTTGAAATAGCTGCGTGAAATTTCTTTGAACGACAAAAAACCATGACGATCGGAGCCGTAGTTGATGAATACGGCTTCGAGGCTAGGCTCGATGCGGGTAATCGTGCCTTTGTAAATATTGGATTTTTTCTGCTCGCGCGAGGGCGTTTCGATATCGATATCGTACAGGGTTTGGCCATCCACGAGGGCAACGCGGAGTTCCTCGGCGTGGGTGGCGTTGATAAGCATTCGCTTCATGCGTGTGTTTCCTGATAGATGGGCTGAACACCCGTGCCAAGCGCTTAATCAAGCCCTTAATCAACCTAATGTTGAGCTTGGCGCTGGTTTTGAGCTTGGCAACGTGTCGAACCATCCACGTAACCCCAGACGCTGGGCGTGCCGATGCGCCGCGCATCCATAACAGAAGCGGCGCGAGCAAGATAGCGAGGGTTAGGTGTCCAGCGGTCATGTGCGTGGGGTTTCATTCTTAAATGTATATTGCCCGTCATGTCCATTAGTGGCGGGCAGCTATCGGTGCAAGTGATGGCTGCCATTGCGTTAAATTTAACGTCATGGCGGTCATCATTTGCGTTAAGACCAGCAACATACAACTGCTGGCCTTTGGGTGCTCATAGGCCTCCTGCCCCAAGCTAAAGTCACGTCGTAATCGGCGCGCTTTGGAAACTTCATTAGACTTAAAGCTTGTGTTGCTAACCGGTATGTCACGCCCATTTTTGGGCTACCTTGCGCAACAACGCTTGGAATATAGCAATATCGTTACAGCGCGGCAATGACCATCCCCGTTCAATCGCTCGAATGGGCTATCATTGCGGCTAATCAATTAAGTTAAAACAAGCATGAATTCGATTGACGACGATTTTATTGAATCGACACTGGGCGCCCAAAACGATACGACTGAGCGCGAGCATTCGCCTGCATCGGCGGCGCGTTTTGTCACCATTGGTGCGCATGAAGCTGGGCAGCGTTTGGATAATTTTCTGTTAGCGCAGCTCAAAGGCGTGCCCAAAAGTCGCATTTACCGCATGGTGCGTACCGGTGAAGTGCGTATTAACAAGGGGCGGGTGAAGCCTTTGGCGCGTATTTCGACGGGGGATGTGGTGCGGATTCCGCCGGTGCGTATGAGTGAGCAGGAAGCGCCTGAGTTGCCATCTGCGCGTGTCGCCGCGATGCGCGATTGCGTGCTGTATGAAGATGATGATGTGCTGATTTTGAACAAACCGCCGGGTTTGGCGGTGCATGGCGGCAGTGGGGTGCCGTATGGTTTGATTGAGTTGGCGCGTGCTTCTTGGGCGCATCTGCCCGGTTTGGAGTTGGCGCATCGGCTGGATCGGGATACGAGCGGTTGTTTGGTCTTGGCCAAAAACCGTGAGGCCTTGCTCGGTGTGCAACGGCAGTTGGTGGCAGGAACCGCGCGCAAGGCGTATTTGGCTTTGTTGCAGGGCGATGCGTTCAAGAGTCAGGCGAAAAACGTGCCGCGTGGCGGTGGGCGTAATGTGGTGTTGCGTGTGGATGCGCGCCTGTTGCGTAGCGAGTTGCAAGGCGGCGAGCGTATGGTCAAAGTCGATGTGCAAGGCAAGGATGCGGTGAGTCTGTTTAGCCTTATCGAGCGTTATGGCTCGTTTGCCAGCCTTGCGCGGGTGGAGATTGAAACGGGGCGCACGCATCAAATTCGGGTTCATGCGCAACATTTGGGGCATCCGTTGGCTGGAGATGAAAAATATGGCCATGAGGGTTTCAATAAACAAATGAAAACCCTTGGGCTAAAGCGGGTTTTTTTGCATGCCGAACAACTGGATTTAATGCACCCGATAAGCGAGGTGACGTTGCGCGTGCAAGCCCCATTGCCGGAGGAGTTGCATCGGGTTCTGGAGGCCTTGCAACACGGCGAGAGAGGTGTGGCATGATGCAAAGCCGTAGCCTCAAGATGGTGGCGTTCGATTGGGATGGCACGTTGATGGACTCGACCGAGCGCATTGTGAGCAGCTTTCAAAACGCCATGCGCGCCACAAATCTTGCGGTGTTGCCACCGGAGCCGATTATGGCGATTATCGGTTTGGGGCTACCCGAAGCGACTGCGGCGTTGTTTCCTGATCTGGATGTGGCAGCGCAAAAGCATCTGGCGCAGGTCTATCAGCAGTATTATTTTGAGCTTGATCCAACACCCATGCGGCTGTATGCGGGGGCGGAAGATTTATTGGCAGATTTGGCTGCGCGCGGCTTTTGGTTGAGTGTGGCGACGGGGAAAAGTCGGCGCGGCTTGAATGAGGTTCTTGCCAGCACAAATTTGGGGCGCTATTTCTTTGCGACGCGTTGTGCAGAAGAAACGCTGTCTAAGCCCGACCCATTGATGTTGCGTGAGCTGATGTTTGAGGCCAAGGCTGAACCTGCTGAGTGTTTGATGGTCGGAGATACGCAGTTTGATTTGGATATGGCACGCTATGCCAAGATGCCTAGCGTCGGCGTGACGCATGGGGCACATGGGCATGAGGAGTTGCTTAAGAGCGAGCCTGTGACCTTGGTCAAAGACTTGCACGAGTTAGCGTTGTGGTTACGTCCGTTTGAATTGATTAAGGATTAATTAAATGAGTGATTTAGACAAAATTAAGGCGTTTCGTCACGATGAGGAGTTGGGGCTGGGGTCTAAAAATTCTTTAGATGATACTTGGATGCGTAATCTTCTAGGCAAGCTTGCGGAAAGCAGTCTGGTTGAACAGCGTCGTGCGCGGCGTTGGGGGATTTTTTTCAAGCTGGCATTTCTGGCGTATGCCATGGTGTTGCTGTTTATCATGGTCATGGGCAATACAGAAGACACGCTTTCCGATGAGCCATTTACCGCATTGGTAACGCTGGATGGGGCGATTATGAGCGACACAGAGGCTAACGCCGATACAGTGATTGAAGGCTTGCGTAAGGGCTTTGAAAGCGAGCACTCCAAGGCGGTGATTTTGCGCATCAATAGCCCAGGCGGCAGCCCAGTGCAGTCAAATATTATTTATCAGGAAATGCGCCGTTTGCGTGAAAAGTATCCCGAAAAGCCTTTGTATGTCGTAGTGACGGAAATGGCAGCCTCGGGCGGTTACTACATCGCGGCGGGGGCGACGGCGATTTACGCGGATCAGGCCAGTATCGTCGGCTCGATTGGTGTGCGCATGGAAGGTTTTGGCGTGGTCGATGCGATGAAAAAGCTTGGCATTGAATACCGTGAGTTGACCGCAGGCGATCATAAAGCGTTGCTGAGTCCGTTTGTACCCGTCAACGAGGAAGAAAAAGCGCATATGGAAGGCTTGCTCAATGAAGTGCATCAGCAGTTTATTAAGGCGGTGAAAGACGGGCGCGGTGAGCGTTTGCATCTGGATACGCCGGGCTTGTTCTCGGGTTTGATTTGGACGGGACAACAAAGTGTTGATCTGGGTTTGATTGATGGCTTGGGCACGGTGGAGAGCGTGGCACGTGATGTGGTCAAAGCTGCGAAAGTGGTGAATGTGACCAGTGAGCAAAGCGTGCTTGATCGCCTGTTTGACCGCATGGGTGTTGCAACCTCGGCGGCGGTGTCCACTGGAATCACCAAAGCGCTGATTGAGTCGCAACATGGTGTACTGCATTAAATGATGACGATGATGGATCAGCGCCATATCCCAGCAGACGATGTGGGCTATGCTCCTGAAGAAGAGCTATTGGAGCAGGCACTGGAGCCGCCGCCCATGTTTCGCGTGGTGTTATTAAATGATGATTTCACGCCGATGGAGTTTGTGATTTTGGTGCTGGAGCGGGTGTTTCGGATGCCGCATGAGCGCGCGGTGCAGGTGATGCTCGATGTACATCAAAAAGGCCGTGGCGTGTGTGGGGTGTATAGCCGCGAAGTGGCGGAAACCAAAGTGGCCTTGGTGGTGGAGTGGGCGCGGGAGAGTGATCATCCCTTGCTGTGTATTGCAGAACCCGCTGAACGTTAATTTTTGAGGGCAGGCTATGTTAAGTAAATCTCTGGAAGAAACCCTCAATCAGGTTTTCCGCTTTGCCAAAATCCAGCATTTTGAATACGTCACGCTAGAAGTGTTGCTGCGCTATTTGTTGCTGGATGCGGAAGCGCGCCCGGTTTTGCAAGGTTGTGGCGCAAATATCGAGAGCTTGGAGCTTGAACTTGAAGTTTTTCTTGAAGAAACCATGCCGCGCTTGCCCGCTGGGGAGAAGGACGATGCCAAGCCGACTTTAGGTTTTCAGCGTGTGTTGCAGCGCGCCGTGGTGCAGGTGCAGGCGGCGGGCAAGCAAAGTGTGACTGGGGCGCATGTGTTGGCGGCGCTGTTTGCCGAACAGGATTCGCACGCGGTGTATTTGCTCAAGCGCCAGGGCATCACGCGCTTGGATGTGTTGCGTTATATGTCGCATGGCGGTGACGAGCAGGCTGAGAATCAAAAAGCATCCGCGCCCCAAGATGAAGGCGAGGCAGGGCAGGGTGGCAAGGAACAGGCTTCGGCACTGGATCAATATGCGGTCAATCTCAACCAAATGGCACTCGAAGGGCGCATTGACCCGCTGATTGGGCGTGCCACCGAAGTCGAGCGCGTGGCGCAGGTGCTATGCCGCAGGCGTAAAAATAACCCTTTGATCATTGGCGAGGCAGGCGTTGGTAAAACGGCGATTGTCGAAGGCTTGGCACGCATGATTGTGCAGAATGAAGTGCCCGCTGCGCTGGCAAAAAGCGTGATTTACAGCCTTGATTTAGGGGCTTTGGTCGCGGGAAGCAAGTATCGCGGTGACTTTGAAAAGCGCCTGAAGTCGGTGTTGAGTGAGCTGGCGGCTATACCGCATGCCGTGCTGTTTATTGATGAAATTCATAGCATTATCGGCGCGGGTTCCGCGTCTGGCGGGGCGATGGACGCATCGAACTTGATTAAGCCTGCACTGGCTAAGGGGCTGCGCTGTATCGGCTCCACCACGCATAACGAGTTCCGCCAGATTTTTGAAAAAGATGCTGCGCTGGCGCGTCGTTTTCAGAAGATTGATGTGCCTGAGCCAAGTAGCGATGAGACTTTGGCGATTCTCAAAGGTTTGCGTGCCAGCTTCGAGACGCACCATGCAGTCAGCTATACGGATGAAGGTTTGCAGGCCGCCGTGACGCTTGCCGAACGGCATATTCATGACCGCCACTTGCCGGACAAGGCGATTGATGTGATGGACGAAGCGGGTGCACGGGCGCGCCTTGCGGGTCAGACTGATGCGGTGATTGGTGCGGCAGAAATGGAAAAAGTCGTTGCCAGCATTGCGCGTATTCCTGAGCAGCAAGTGTCCAGCACGGATCGCGACATGTTGCGTAACTTGGAGCGCAATTTGCGCATGGTGGTGTACGGGCAAGATACGGCGGTGGAGCAGCTTGCCATGTCCATTAAATTGGCGCGTTCTGGCCTGCGCCCAAGCGATAAGCCGATTGGCTCATTTTTGTTTGCAGGACCAACGGGTGTGGGCAAAACCGAGGTGGCGCGCCAGCTTGCCCGTTTGTTAGGAATTGGTCTTTTGCGGTTTGATATGTCCGAATACATGGAGCGGCATTCCATCTCGCGCCTGATTGGCTCGCCGCCGGGTTATGTGGGGCATGAGAGTGGCGGCTTGTTGACCGAGGCGGTGCACAAGCAGCCGCATGTGGTACTGCTGCTGGATGAAATCGAAAAGGCGCATCCAGATTTGTTTAATGTGCTGTTGCAGGTCATGGATCGCGGCAAATTGACCGACGCCAACGGGCGCGAGGTCGATTTTAGTCATGTGATTTTGATTATGACGAGCAACGCGGGTGCGCAGGAATCCTCGCGTGCTTCGGTGGGTTTTACCAAACAAAATCACAGTGGCGATGCGATGGACGTGATTAAGCGCGGCTTTTCGCCAGAGTTCCGCAATCGTCTCGATGCGATAATTTTGTTTGACTCGCTCTCCGAGCGCGATATTGCGCAAGTCGTGGACAAGCTTTTGCTTGAACTTGAACATCAGCTTGAAGCCAAGGGCGTGCATTTGCAGGTCAGCGAAGAGGCGCGTGCGTGGCTCGCCAAAAAAGGCTATGACCCGCACATGGGCGCACGCCCAATGGCGCGACTGATTCAGGAGCACATCAAACGCCCGCTGGCCGAAGAGCTTTTATTCGGTGCGCTGGAAGGCGGTGGCGAAGCGCGGGTGGAATGCCACAGCAATGGCGACGGACTGCGGATTGTGGCGCTGGAGCTTGCGCCGGACTCCGAGGTGCTTGTGTAATTTTTGTAGCCCGGGTGCTAACCCGGGGAGAGCTTCACTATCTGCACGCCCCACCCGGATTCTCGCTGCGCTTCATCCGGGCTACGTGAAATCAAGTAGCTTCTAATGGCGGTAAGTCGTAATCCATAATCAATGGCGCATGGTCTGAAAAACGGCTGTTGTAATTTTTGTAGCCCGGGTGCCAACCCGGGGAGAGCTTCACTATCTGCACGCCCCACCCGGATTCTCGCTGCGCTTCATCCGGGCTACGATCCGGGCTACATGAAATCAAACCTATTTAACAGCTTCTAATGGCGGCAAGTCATAATCCATAATCAGCGGCGCATGGTCAGAAAAACGGCTGTCTTTCCAGATGCTTGCGTGAAGCGCCTTGCCTTTTAGGTCCGGCGTGACCATTTGATAATCAATCCGCCAACCGACGTTTTTCGCCCATGCTTGGCCGCGATTGGACCACCAGGTGTATTGTTCTTCGGCTTGGTTAATTTCGCGGAAAGCATCCACCCAACCGTCCACGTCGTAACGCGCATCCAGCCATGCCCGTTCATGCGGTAAAAAGCCGGAGTTTTTTTGATTGCCGCGCCAGTTTTTTAGGTCAATCGGCTTGTGAGCGATATTCCAATCGGCACAGATAATCGCGCTACGCCCTGCACTTTTTAGTTCGCGCATGTGTTCGGGAAAGACTTCAAGGAAACGATCCTTGCTGGCTTGGCGCTCAGGCCCTGCAGAACCCGAGGGTGCGTACAGACTAATGACACTCAGCTTGCCAAAGCGTGCTTCGATATAACGCCCTTCGTTATCGAACTCGTCCACGCCAAAGCCTCCAATCACATCGTCCGGCTCGCGCCGCGCATACAGCCCTACGCCGCTGTAGCCTTTGCGCTCGGCGGGTTCGTAATAGCAGCTGTAGCCCTCCGGCCAAAATAAAGAATCACTTATTTGATCGACATGTGCTTTAAGCTCTTGCAGGCAAACAATATCGGCGTTTTGCGTGGGCAGCCAGTCGAAAAAGCCTTTGCTGGCAGCGGAGCGGATGCCGTTAAGATTGGCGGTAATAATACGCAACATGGTAAAAACGACGTGAGGAAAAGAGTCGCGCATTGTAACCGCAGTCCGGTGAAATGAGGGTGAAGCCGCATTCCCACACGGATTGAGTGGCGGTTATGTGAACCATGAGCCGCTCAACAAGACTTAAAGTACGGCATTACACGAGGCGCACTGCTATGAAACGTATTCTTTGGATGATTTTTGGGGGAATAATAATGAGCATGTCACTGCCAACGCAGGCTGGGCAAACAGAATCCATCGTGCTCGGCATGGGCTGTTTTTGGGGCGCGGAAAAGCGCATGGCGGAGATTCCGGGTGTACTGGATGTCGAATCGGGCTATGCCGGCGGCGATGCGCCTAAAGTTGGTTATTACGATGTGCTTGGCTTGGAAAAAGACATTCAGGGCGGACGCTCCAAGGCGCGCAATCACGCCGAAGTAATTAAAGTGATGTTTGACCCGCAAAAAGTGTCGCTTAAAACCGTGCTGATTAAATTCTGGGAAAACCATGACCCCACGCAAGGCGATAGGCAGGGCAATGATCGCGGCACGAATTACCGCAGCGTGATTTATTACACCAGTGATGCGCAAAAAGCAGTGGCACTGGAAACGCGCGATGCGTATCAAACAGCCCTGAGCAAGGCGGGGCGCGGCAACATCACTACCGAAATCGCACCCTTGCGCAACTACAACAGCGCCGAGGATTATCACCAAGATTACCTCAAGAAAAATCCCAACGGCTATTGCGGCTTAGGCGGCACTGGGGTGGTCTATCCGGGCAATGACACCAAGGCCGTGCCTGCGCCATTATCCGCCAATAGCTTGAACTTTGAGCGCCAACTCATTGTATTTGAAGCCGAAGATTGCCCGTTCTGCAAGCAATTCCACCGCGAAATACTCGATGGCTGGAAAGCCGCCACACCGATTGTCGCCACCTTCAGCCCCAATCCGCCGCAAGGCTGGACGCTGGAAAAAACCCTGTTTGCCACACCCACCATCGTGCTGTTTGAAAAAGGCAAGGAAGTTTCGCGCTTTACCGGCTACAACGGCGAGCAGGAGCGTTTCTGGAAATGGCTAGGCTTTCAGTTGCTTACGCCAGAACAGCGCAAAATCGCCTTTGAACAAGGCACGGAGCGCCCGTTCACCGGCTCGCATCTCGACGAAAAACGTCCGGGCATGTTCGTTGACCCGATCACCGGCGCGCCGCTGTTCCGTTCAGACACCAAATTCAACAGCGGAACCGGCTGGCCGAGCTTCTTTAACCCGGTCGAAGGCTCGATTGTCTTGGTGGATGACAACAGCCATGGCATGAGGCGTGTGGAAGTGCGCAGCAAAAGCTCCGGCATTCACCTAGGGCACGTGTTTGACGATGGCCCACCGCCGAGCGGCAAGCGTTACTGCATCAATGGCAATGTGTTGAAGTTTGTGCCGGATGAGAAATAACTCGGCGCGGAGTGGGGGTTTTACTCTCAGAACCTAAACAGGCGCTTACTCGTAATGAGTCCACATACGAAGCACACGCACCACCTGTTCCTTGGGGAAAACCTCATAGACGAGGCGGTGTTGAATGTTGATGCGTCGTGAGTACGCGCCGGCCAGATCGCCTATGAGCTTCTCGTAAGGTGGCGGATTTTGAAACGGATCAATAGCGAGGACTTTCAGGAGTTCTTGTGCTTTTTCCTTCAGGCTCGCGGCGGCCAGTTTCCGTGCGTCCTTCTGTGCGCGCTTCGAGTAAACCACGCGCCAATTCACCACTCAAGCTCCCCGACGCTCTCGCCAAGCGGCTCGCTCATCCCTTCTTTGATAGACTCACGCATCCCCGGAATCGAGAGCAGATAAAGCGTTTCCTGGATGGCCTCCCAGTCTTCGCTTGATAGCAGAACCGCGCTGGTTCGTTTGCCAATGATGTGGATGGGCTGATGTGACTCAGCCGCCTGGTCAATCAGTCGATAAAGATTGGTGCGTGCTTCGCTTGCGGTAAGGGTGGCCATGTTGCTTCATCGTGAAGGGAGTGGGCATTAAAGTACGCATTAACGTACGTTGCGTCAATCTGCGTATTGAGCATCCTAACGTTTGAGGTAAGGAGTGCGCCGCTTTTGGCGCGTCCCGCTTGATCGCCATGTTAGGCCACATGTGGCTACCAATACTTTGGATACTTGGCAACGCGGGTTGCGTTGTTGTAAACGAGAGCAACCGCCACCAATACCAAAGCACCGACTAGGGTGGAGAATAGCAAAAAGCCCCATGCTGGCTGAATTAAGAAAACGATGACAGGGTTTGAGCCAGCAGGTGGATGGACTGTACGCGTGAGCATCATAAGCGCGATTGCTGTTCCTACGGCAAGTGCAACCGCCCACCAATGAGAACCAAAGGCAGTAAGAAAAACAAGGCCAACCAGCGAACTAATAACATGGCCAGCAACCACATTTCTTGGTTGGGAGAACGGTACGTCTGGATAGCCAAAGACAAGTACGCAAGATGCGCCAAATGATCCGAGCAATAAGGCTACAGAGAGAAAATCTGTTAGGGCGGCGACGGCGGCAATAGCAAGAAAGCACCGAGCCAAGCAAGGGCAACGGTTTTAGTTGTTGGCTGAGGTGGCAGTGGGGCACCGTCGCCTTTAAGTTTATCGAGAAATGACATTTAGCTTTCCTTGTGGCCTAACTTGTAATAGACACACTTGCCAAGTGACTATTTTTTTTAAAATCAGTGTCTGTCTAATTCGAAGTCAATGTACTATCAAAAATATTTGACATCCAAAACCTCGGTATCCTCTGTGGCTTATTTCTTCGACTTTTCTCCACGTGCCACCTTGCCCTTGTTAATGCGGCGGTCGCGCTTGTCTTTGAGGTATTGCATCATGCCTTTGGTGTTGCGTTCATCACCTGGCTGGTAGGGGTTTTCGTCGGTTTTGAAAATTAGCCGTACTGGGGTGGCGTACAGTTCGAAGGTTTCGCGGAAGAATTTTTCTAGGTAACGCTTGTACGAGCCGGGTAGGCGGTCGGTTTGTTTGCCGTGAATGATGACGGTGGGCGGGAAACGTCCGCCTTGGTGGGCGTAGCGTAGCTTGATGCGGCGGCCGTTGATCAGCGGGGGCATGTGTTTGAATTGGGCGACTTCGAGGGATTCGGTCAAGCGCGGGGTGGAGAGTTTGATGCCCGCCGAGGCGTGCGCTTTTTCGACTTTGTCCATCAAAAGACCTACGTTCGAGCCGTGCAGGGCGGATATAAACACGATTTCGGCGTAGTCGATAAAGTCGAGACGGCGGTCGAGTTCGGTTTTGACGCGCTCGCGTTGGTCGTGGGTTAGGCCATCCCATTTATTCATGGCGATAATCAGCGCGCAGCCGCGTTCGGTGACAAAGCCGAGCAGGTGGAGGTCTTGTTCGACTACGCCTTCTTGGGCATCGAGAATGAGCAGCACCACTTGTGCGGCATCAATGGCTTGCAGGGTTTTGACGACGCTGAATTTTTCTACCATGTTGTCCACGCGCCCGCGTTTGCGCACGCCGGCGGTGTCAATCAGGGTGACGGGTTTGCCTTTGTGTTCCCACGGGATAAACACCGAGTCGCGGGTGGTGCCGGGCATGTCCATGGTGACCATGCGCTCTTCGCCAAGCAGGCGGTTGACGAGGGTGGATTTGCCGACGTTGGGGCGGCCAATGATGGCAACTTTCATGCCCGCCGCGTCAATGGCATCGTCGTCCATGATTTCGGGGGCGGGGGGCAAGTGGGCAATCACGCGCTCGGCGAGGGCGGATAAGCCGCGCCCGTGTGAGGCGACGAGGCGCACGGGTTCGCCCATCCCTAGGCGACTAAATTCGGCAAACGCACTGACTTCATCCGCGCCGTCCATTTTGTTGGCAACTAACACGATGGGTTTGTTTTTGCGGCGGAGTTGTTCGGCGACCGTGCTGTCGGCGGCGGTGAGTCCGGCGCGTGCATCCACCATAAAGATGATGACATCGGCTTCATCCACGGCGCGCCAGGTTTGGTAGGCCATGCGTTCGTCAAGCACGGCTTCTTCGCCGGATAAACCGCCGGTGTCGATAAGAATGGTGTCGCGCATCCCTGAGCTGCCATCGTCGTGATCGCGTGGGTCGAGGCGTGCGCTGCCGTATTTGCGGTCGCGGGTCAGGCCGGGTAGGTCGGCAACTAAGGCATCGCGTGAGCGGGTGAGCAGGTTGAATAGGGTGGATTTGCCGACATTGGGTCGGCCTACGAGGGCAATAACGGGTTTCATTGGGCTGCGGTCAAAATATGTTGGCGCTTATTGTATAGGACTTACGCAGAAACACGGTTTTTCTCCCTCCCCCTTGATGGGGGAGGGGCGGGGAGAGGGTGGAGAATCTGGCTCGGACTATGTTCTGGCGGGCATCCCCCTCTCCCCAGCCCTCTCCCGCAAGGGGAGAGGGGGTTAAATTCATGTTTTGCTTAAGTTATGTTCTATTTTGTTCGTTAGCCTATGGCGCTCATTATTGCAGCATGCTTTGCAGCGGTACTCGGCGTGTGGTGACAATCATTTCGCCGCGCCACAAATCAAGTGTGGCTTCGATTTGGTCTGGGGTGGGTGTGTTAATCCAGCCGTGTTGCTGGAGTTGATTCAGCGTTTGGTTCACCTCATCGGTGGATGCTGCCCTGCCGGTTTCGATAAGCCAATGGCTAAGCAAGTGGCGATCCAGTTCGGCGTGTAAATGCATTTCAAGGTCTTTCCAGTTTAGGACGGGTGCGTGGGAATGCAGTTTACCTAATAGGCGTAAGCGGCCTTGGGGTTGGGTGAGTTCCAGTGTTTCTAGGGTAAGCGTGCCATCGCCTAGGGCAAACGCGAGGGTGTTGAGTGCGTTGGTTTGGCTGTCTGCGAGTGTGCTGGATTCTAGGCTGCTCCAAAGCGCACTCCAATCAAGGTCGCACCATGCCATTCTGGTATTCATGCGCCCTAAATCATGCGTTTTTGCGCTCTTGAACATGGGGATGTTGATGCTTTGCGCCGAAACCCAAGCGGCATTGAGTTGTGTGCTTTTGCCAAACTGAAAATTAACACGCGGTTGTTCGATTAAAAATGAGGCGGCTAGGGCAGGGGGCTTGGCTTGAGCGTTTGATGTTTTCTGCGTGGGCATTAACCATGCGGCACGCAGCGCTTCAACGCTGAGGCTGCCTTGGCGCTCGTCGTGTTTTTGCCAAAGATCAGCACGCAACGCGATATCCGCAAGCAGAACATCGCCCTGCGGTGCGAGCCATTTGATTCCAGGTAGGCGTAATTCACCGCGACACTGCGCTGTATCGGTCGAGTTGGCGGTATTGAGCCGTATTTTGCCCAAGTCGTGCGGGCGGTTGTTTTGGCGCAAGCCAAGGTGCAAGTCGCCTGCTATGTCGCTGTACAACCAAGCATCGACGCTATGTTGCGCCGGGAAAATACTGAGTCCGCCTTGGGTGGGCAGGGGCGTTTGAAGCGCAAACCAGCCCCAAGCCGTCGGCGTGGTTCGCATCCATCCAAGCCAAGGCCCATGCTGCATGTCGAGATGCAGTTCCATCGGCTCGCGCAATAATGGGGAGTTGATGCTGACATTGGCAGAAGATTGCCACAAGCCAAGCTGATAGTTATGCACATGCGCGCTTGCATGGACGTTATGGGTTAGTCCTTCTAGCGTGCGGGCAAGATTTTTTTGCAGGTACAAACCAACCTGCCAAGGCAAAATGATGCCGAGGACACAACAAAGAAGCCCTACCCACAGGGGTAAGGCTAAGTTTTTCAAAGATAAGGGCACGGGTTTCTTTTGTTTTAATCCGCGCAGGTCTTACTTGCTGGTCATTGCGACGACGCGCCCGTCGCGCGCTTGAATAAAGACGCGCTCACCATCCGACACTGGGGCGCGTGGAATGGCGCTGCTCGCGGGACGGGAACGTGCCAGTAAACGCCCATCTTCAGCGGCAAACCAATGCACATAGCCTTGTTTGTCGCCGACAACGAGTTGACCATCGATGAGCAGAGGTGCGCTTACCCCGCGTGCATGGAGCGCATCTTGCGACCACAGTGTGCGACCCGTACGGCGGTCAATGGCGACTAAATGGCTATCCGCATCAGTCAAATAAATGGCTTGGCTATCCAAGGTGATATTGCTAAAACCGGACATTTTTGTCGCCCAGATGACTTGTGCGGTGGCGGCGTCAATCGCTATCAGGCGGCCTTGGTAGGCGAGGGCGTAGATAGTGCCGCGATCAAACAAGGGCGAGCTGTCCACATCCACCATGCGCTCAACATCGTTGCGACCGCTTGGCAAGGCCACGTTGACGTTAAACAAACGCCGCCCGCTGCCCAATTCATACGCCGTGAAGTCGCCATTATCAAAACCTGCGAGAACCGCATCCTGCATCAAAATAGGCTGGCTCGTGCCTTGTAAGGACAGCGGCGGCACGGGGCGGGCATCTGACCAGAGGCGTTCGCCATTGCTGCTATTGAGCACCACCAAGCGACCATCTGCGGTGCGCAGCGCCACACTTTGTGGACCAACCGCAGCGGGTGCATTCGCTGTGCTTCCAATATCGCTTTTCCAGAGCAGAGCGCCATTGGCTAAATCCAAGGCAGCAACCTCGCCGCGCAAACCGGTGATGACGACCATTTCGCCACCGCCGCCGACACCGCCTGCCACGGCAAAACCTAGGTCTGTGCGCCAACGTTGTTCACCCGTGCGGGAATCAAAAGCTATAACTTGTCCGCGTGCATCGGTGGCGACCACCACGCTGCCCGAAGCGATGCGACCCACCCAAGGCGTGAGGCTAAGCTGGGCGTTGCGATCCGCCGACCCCATGCCATGCGACCATACATCTTGCGTAGTTACGCTTGCGGTAAATTCCTTGAGAGGCGCTGGCGGGTCAACGTGATCTTTTTTGGCCGCACAACCACCAAGCAGCAGTGCCGCAGCGAGTAACACAATCGCCGATGGACTGAGCGTTTGATGGGCTAATTTATTGAGCAGTCGGTGTTGCATGGCTAGCGCCTCCAAGATCGTCGCGTTTAATACGTAATAAACCTGTTTCTAAACCGAGCAAAGTCGCTTGCGCAAGAGCAGCATCATAAGCCTTGCGCGCTTCATCGAAGTTCGCTTTGGAAACTAAAATATCGCCACGCAGGGCTTCGGCATCGCTGCGATAGGCTTCCGGCCAGAAGCCTTCCAAGGTTTTGAGCGCGATATCGGGATGATTCATGCCCCATTGCAAATGTGCGAGGCGCAAACGTGCAAGTGGGCGAATGGCTTCATTTTTGGCATGAAGCGATAGGTGCTCAAGACGCGCAGCGGCAGCATCAGCCTGCTGTGTTTCCAAGTCGATACGCGCTAGATTTAATGCCGCGAGTTCAGCATAAAAGCTTTCCGGAAATTCGCTGAGCAGCTGGTCTGCTAAGGCGCGTGGCTTTTGGAAATCTGGCGTGCTTGCTGAGTCAGCAGCTTCCATGGCGGCATTCAAGGCTGCAAAAACTTGCCCAGCCCGTTGAGCTTGGAGCTCTTTTTGATTCTGCCAATACTGCCAGCCTAGGCTAAGCGCCGCTGCCAGCACCAAGCCACCAATGAGCGCAACGCCATTTTTGCGCCACCAATTTTTGAACGCCTCGACTTGTTCTTCTTCACTTGAATCGTACGCCACGCAATATCCTCAAAATAAACATTTAGTTAAATAATCGGGCAGCATATCAAGCGACATGCTGGTTTGTTCAGCCTCATGGCGTAAGGGCTTGATTTGTACACGCCCTTGTTTGACTTCATCTTCGCCCAAAATCATGGCAAGCATTGCGCCAGACTTATCGGCACGCTTGAATTGTGCCTTAAAACTGCCCGCGCCGGCATTGGTCTGAATACGCAAGTTAGGTAAAACATCGCGCAGGCGTTCGGCTAGCACCAAGGCTTCGCGCTCGGCATCTGCGCCTAGCGCCACTACATACACCTGCGGCGCAGCGGCCAAGGTCTGGGCCTCGCCATAGCCCTCGCCGAGCAGAGCAAGCAGGCGCTCTAGGCCAATGGCAAAGCCCGCGGCAGGCGTTGCCGTGCCGCCAAGTTGCTCGACTAGCCCATCAAAACGCCCGCCGGCGCAGATTGTACCCTGTGCGCCCAAGCGTGTAGTGACCCACTCAAACACGGTTTTGTTGTAATAATCCAGCCCACGCACCAGCTTGGGATTGACCTCATAACGTATGCCTGCAGCGTGGAGCAAATCGCATAATCGCAAGAAATCGGCACGCGATTCGTCATCCAAATGCTCATCAAGACGCGGGGCATTCAATAAAAGCGCCTGCACCTCTGGGTTTTTGGAATCCAAAACACGCAGCGGGTTGCTTTCCATGCGCCGACGGCTGTCGTCGTCCAACTGGGCTTCGTGCTGGCGCAAAAAATTGACCAAATGTTCGCGGTACACGGCGCGTGCGGCATTGCTTCCTAGCGTATTGATTTGCAAAGCAACTTCATCAGCAAGGCCGAGTTGTTTCCATAGGCGGGCGGCGATCAAAATCAGTTCGGCATCCATTTCCGGGCTGGACACGCCAAAGGTTTCGACACCGAGTTGATGGAACTGTCGATAACGTCCCTTTTGCGGGCGCTCGTGGCGGAACATTGGCCCCATGTACCACAGGCGTTGCTGTTGGTTGTAGAGCAAGCCGTGCTCGAGGCACGCACGCACGCAGGACGCCGTGCCTTCGGGACGCAAGGTTAGGCTTTCGCCATTGCGATCCTCAAAGGTGTACATCTCCTTTTCTACGATGTCGGTAACTTCGCCAATCGAGCGTTTGAACAGCGCCGTGCTCTCAACGCTCGGCATACGGATTTCGCGGTAAGCGTAGGCGGCCATCAAGTCGCGCAACGTGCTCTCTAGGCGCTGCCAAGCGGGAGTATCGCTTGGAAGTGCATCGTGCATACCGCGTATGGATTGAATGGAGCTTGGTTTAGTTGGTTTGGTCATAATTCATTTTTTTTTGCCACAGAGGCCACAGAGCTGAGTTTTTTTAGGGTTTATTGGGACTTACGCAAAAGTGTTCCAGCAAGGCAAAGCGACGAAGACAGTACACGCATGGGGCGGTTTTGCGTAAGTCCTATTTATTTGAATTCATGTAGCCCGGATGGAGCGTAGCGGAATCCGGGAACAGGCGTGACAGTTGAAATGCCTGCCCCGGATTAACATCCGGGCTACATGAAGCTCATTTCTTCTCTGTGCCCTCTGTGCCCTCTGTGGCTAACTTCTTAATTTCAATACGCTCGCGAATTGTGCGTTCCAGCTCATCCACCAAGTTTTCGTTGCTGATTTTATGGTGCGGCTGACCGTCGATATAGAGTAGATTGGGCTTGCCGCCGGTCAGACCCACCGCTACTTCGCGTGCTTCTCCAGGCCCGTTAACTACACAGCCAATGACCGCGACATCAAGCGGGGTAGAAATACCCTCAAGCCGTTGTTCGAGCATATTGACAACTTTAATCACGTCAAATTCTTGGCGTGAGCAGGATGGGCAGGCGATAAGATTGATGCCGCGTGAGCGCAAATGCAGGCTTTTGAGAATATCCCAGCCGACTTTGATTTCTTCCACCGGATCGGCAGCAAGCGAGACGCGCAGTGTGTCGCCGATGCCTTCGGAGAGCAATAAGCCTAAGCCTATGGCGGATTTAACTGCACCGGAGCGCAAGCTGCCCGCTTCGGTAATGCCAAGATGCAGCGGTTGTTCAATTTGCTTGGCAAGGATGCGGTAGGCTTCGACAGTTAAAAACACATCCGAGGCTTTGAGGCTGACCTTGAAGTCCGGGTAGTTGAGACGGTCGAGAATTTCAACGTGGCGTAAAGCCGATTCAACCATCGCTTCTGGGGTAGGTTCGCCGTATTTTTCTTGCAAGTCTTTTTCAAGTGAACCTGCGTTGACGCCGATGCGAATCGGAATCCCCTTGTCGCGTGCGGCTTCGACAACGGAACGCACGCGGTCTTCACGCCCAATGTTGCCGGGGTTGATGCGCAAGCAATCTGACCCAAGCTCCGCCACGCGCAGCGCAATGCGGTAGTCAAAATGAATGTCGGTAATCAACGCAAAGCAGCCGACGCGCTTTTTAATTTCACCAAAGGCTTCGGCGGCCTCCATGCTTGGTACGGATACACGCACAATATCCGCCCCGGCTTGGCGCAGGGCATTGATTTGTGCAACGGTGGCTTCCACGTCGCAGGTTTCGGTATTGGTCATGCTTTGGATGCTGACCGGGGCATTGCCGCCGACGGGGATTTTTCCCACCATAATTTGACGGGAGATGCGGCGCGGGATGGAGTGAATGTGCTGCATATTTTATGGGCCAGAGGCTGTGCCGAGTTTGGGAATGAACGCCTTGCCCCCGCTGCGGGCATAAGTTTTTAAGTCGATGCTCTTTCCATCCAGCGTCACTGCAATATCGCTTGCGCTCCCGATTGTGACTTCAAACGGGCGCTTGCCGTCAAGCTGTTTGCGGCTTCCAGGGGCAAGCGTGCCCTCGAAGATAACCTTCGCATCGGCATCTTTCACGCGCACCCATGAGCCTTGAGCTGTGCCTTGCCCCATGAGTTCGAGTCCAGTCGCTTGGTCTTGGGCTGGGGCGGGCGATAGCGGCAAAGTGCTAGGGTTGGGGGCTGGCGCGTTTGTTGCTTGTGGCGCGATGGTGGGGCTTGGCGCTATTACTTCGCCCACAATAATGCCAGGGGTGACGGCGGGCGCGGCAACAGCGGGCTTGGCTTCAGGTGGAGGCATAAGCGGAATGCTAGGCAGTGGGCTCGGGGGTAATGGGGTTACAGCGAGGCCGATACTGGCTTGAGTGGGGGCATCCTGAATGGATTCAGTTAACCGCAAGGATTCGGGGAGAAAGCGCATGGAGTAAAGCAGAGCGCCTGCAATACTTATTAAAATCAATATCTTGAACCATGGAAAAGTTCGGTTTTCCACTTTTTTCAGGCGCATGGGTTCAATCGGTGTGGTATGACGCAAATCGCCTTTGCGTTGCTCACCAGCAAGGCGGGCGTAGGCTTGAAACAACTGCTGTTCATCCAGCTGCAAATGCTCGGCCCATTTGCGCAAATAGCCTTGAACATAGACAGCGCTAGGAAGAGTTTGCAGGTCCTCGCGCTCCATGGCATCGACAATACGCGCGCCGAGATTCAGTTGGCGTGCAAGATCGGCCTGACTTAGCCCCGCCGTTTCACGCGCATGGCGCAGCATCGCTCCAAGGCTGTGGCCTTCTGCTGCCTGATGATGTTGGTTGTTGCTCACCGCAAACCTCCAAGACTTAGTGCCTCGTCCGAATCAGGGAATTTTCCGCGCAAAAGCAATTCGTAGTGCGCTTGCGCCTCACGATGCCCAAGTGCTTTTTCGATTTTGGCACCCAGCAGCAAGCTGGCTGGGTTTTGTGCTTCGAGTGCATGGTAGCGTTGCAAACTCACATTGGCATCCACGGGTTTGTTTTGCTCAAGTTGTAAGGACGCAAGTTGCAGCCACGCATAGGCCTGACGTGGGTCGATACGCAAGGCTTGGCGCAGTGAAGTTTCAGCTTCGCTAAGCTGTCCGTTTTGGCGTTGGCATTGCCCGATGTTGGCCCAAGCAAAACCCGGAGTGCGGTAAAGCGGGTTACTTAATGCGCCTTGCAGCATGGTAATGCCTTCGGCGTATTGCCCTTGGCGGCACAGAAACGCGCCGTAGTTGTTTTGAATTTCAGCGTCCGAGGGCGCAAGCTCAAGTGCGCGACGGAAATGCTCTTGCGCCTGCGCAGACTGCCCCAAGGAGTCTTGCAAGATTGCATTGCCATGCTGCACAAGGGCAGAGTTAGGGTCATCTTTGAGCGCGCGGGTAAGCTTTTCGGCGGCAACAAATTTTTCACCGCGTTGCAAATAACTTAAGCCAAGTTGTGCATTCACTTCAGCCGCACGCTTAGGATCCGCTTCGGATTTAGGGCGCTCGTCGGCATCGGTTGCATTGCCATACAAGGGCTTTTTGCTCGCACAGCCGCTTAAGCCAAGACCGAAAGTCAAGCCAAGCGCCATCACGATAAGCCAAACGCGCTGCATGGAAAGTGGACGCAAAGCGGTCTTCATGAGCTTAGTCCTTGATTTGTTACGATATTCATACGTTCTAAACGCTCGCCACGGCGGGCGCGATCTTCCACTTCGCCCACTAATTGGCCGCAGGCCGCGTCAATATCATCGCCACGGGTGCGGCGCGGCACGGTAGTAATGCCTGCGGCTTCTAGGCGGCGCATAAAGCGATCAATGCGCGCACTGTTGGAGCGCGTATAACCTGAATCAGGGAACGGGTTGAACGGAATCAAGTTGATTTTTGCGGCGCGATGGCGCATCAGTTGAATTAGCTCATCAGCATGTTGGTCGGTGTCGTTCACCTCGTGCAACATGACGTATTCATAGGTGATAAAACCAGCGGGCGCTTTCGGCGCATACGCATCACATGCTGCCATGAGCTCTTTAAGTGGATATTTCTGATTCAGCGGCACAAGGATGTCGCGCAAGGCATCGGTGGGCGCGTGCAAGGACACGGCAAGCGCCACATCAACACGCTCTTGTAGGCGCGCCATGGCAGGAACCACGCCGGAGGTGCTGACGGTGACGCGACGCTTGGATAGGCCATAGGCATTGTCGTCCATCATCAGTTCGGCAGCATCGACCACGGCTTCAAAATTAAGCAGTGGCTCGCCCATGCCCATAAAGACCACGTTGCTTATTTTGCGATCTGAGGGCAGGGATTTATCCACCAGTAGGTGCTCGGCCATAAATAGTTGCGCCACGATTTCGGCGGCGCTCATATTGCGGTTAAAGCCCTGCCGTCCGGTCGAGCAAAAGGTGCAGGCGAGCGCGCAGCCGACTTGCGAGGATACGCAGAGCGTGGCGCGGCTCAAACCATCAGTGTATTTGGCGCGACGCGGGTCGATGTAGCCATCGCCGTCGTCATCGCGGTTGTTTTTTTCGGCTTCGGGGATGTAAACCATCTCCACGCTATTGCCGGAATCGAGGCGGAGCACCCACTTCATCGTCCCATCACGGGATTTTTGTTCGAGCTCCACCTCAGGAAGGCGAATTTCGGCGACCTGCGCGAGCTTTTCGCGCAGCGCCTTGGATAAATCGCTCATGTGGGCAAAATCAACCACTCCGCGCTGGTGTATCCATTTTAGGACTTGTGCGGCACGGAAGGGTTTTTCACCAAGCTCGGCAAAAAACTGCTCTAACTTGCGCTTGGGCAAGCCGAGTAAGTTGACTTTACTTGATAAAGCCATGTTAAGGGCTTCATTTATGGCGATATTTTCCAAGTCTCTGCTTCCGCTTGGCAATTAACGCGGGCAGATTTCGTTGGCTGCAAAGAAATACGCGATTTCAGTGGCCGCGTTTTCTAAGCTGTCAGAGCCGTGCACGGCGTTGGCATCAATGCTGTCCGCAAAGTCGGCGCGGATGGTGCCGGCTTCAGCTTTCTTCGGGTCGGTTGCGCCCATCAAATCGCGGTGGACGGAGACGGCATTTTCACCTTCGAGTGCCTGAATCATGACAGGGCCGGAAATCATAAAGCTCACCAGTTCACCAAAGAAGGGACGTTCTTTGTGCACGGCATAAAAGCCCTCGGCTTGTTCTTTGGTCAGGTGGGTCATTTTGGCGGCAATGATTTTCAGACCCGCGCCTTCAAAACGGCTATAGATGGCGCCAATCACGTTTTTAGCAACGGCATCAGGCTTAATAATAGACAGGGTGCGTTCGAGAGCCATGGTTCAATCTCCTAGAGTTAAGTAAAACGGGGGTAAAAATATGAGCCCCACATTGTATGCGGGTTTGGGGGCAGGATGAAAGCTGCGAATTTAGCTGCGCTCGTTGATCCAGGCCAGTTGAATCGCTTCAAGGATTTTTTCATTGGACTTTTCGGCCTCGCCTGCAAAATCGGGTAGGGCGAGAATCCAAGAGTGTAGGTCAGTAAAACGCACCCATTGCGGGTCGATGTCCGGGTGGGCTTCATCCAATGCGATGGCAATGTCGAGGGTGTCTGTCCAGTTCATGTGTGCTTCTCGTTGAGTTTGGTTTTAGGAAGAATTTTTAGCCACTGAGGACACGGAGCGCACAGAGGGAATACATGCAGACTGCAGGAGGATTTATGAATCTGTTCTAAGGTTAAATTTAATTAGGACTTACGCAAACGGTGCTAAAAACCACTAAATGTAGGTGCGACAAATTCGCACATGGCATATGTTGTGTGCGAATAAATTCGCACCTACACTTTCAATGGTATTTTGCGCAAGTCCTATTAATGCTGCAACACGCCATCTCTGTGTTCTCTGTGGCTAAAAAAACATCAATGCCCCTCAGAGGCAAGATTGATGGTGTATTTGGGGATTTCGATCACCAAGTCTTCATCACCCACCACGGCCTGGCAGGATAGGCGCGAATCCGGATCGAGTCCCCATGCTTTGTCTAGCATGTCATCTTCGCATTCAGAAGGCGCATCCAAACTTTCGCCGCCCTCGCGCACCCACACATGGCAGGTGGTGCAAG